>JAHFDH010000010.1 GCA_023249055.1 Candidatus Methylomirabilota bacterium | reverse complement strand
CGGGACGACCGAAGCCCCGTTGTTCACGGCGGGCGATCAGGTGAAGGTGCTCGGCCAGTTCCTCGCCGGCCGCGAGTCCTACACGGCGAACGATGTGCTCGATTACCTACTCGCCGGCGCCGCTCCACGCCCACTGCTGAAGCCGATCGTGTGTGCCAGGCATGACACAGAGCGAGCGAGGTGAAAGTCCCTGCAAGTAGGGGTCAAGTCTGCTCTTGACTCATGTGTCCATTCGCTGGTCGTCTTTTTTCTGCCACATCGCGTCTCTTGCGCATAGAATTCCCTCTGGCCTATTATCACATCATGAATCGGGGCCTGGCGTTTCAGCAGGGCAATCTCTCACGTGTCATGCGGATGCGAAGATGTTTGGGGTGGGAGGCTATTCAGCGGTCAGCAGTACGGTTGGGCGTATCCACGCAGAGCTCGGAAAAGGAGGCCAGCCTGCTCGGAGATATGCGCGGATACAAGCACTGCTCAACATGAGCCAAGAGCAGACTTGACCCCTTATCTTATCCAGCCGCGAACGATAGGCCGGAGATACTGTAATAACTAGTTCGTCATTCGATCCCTTACGAACCTTTGACAGACGGTGCAGTCCGTGGACTGCTGCTCGCCTTGGATTGTGATCGTGCAAAAGTTAAAGGTTCGCCCGTGCCCGGGTATTTCTATTGGCTCTACCTTAAAGTCAGTGCACACAGAAAGAAGCTTTTCCTCAAAAGCATCCCACAGATCGTAGAACATAAGTGGGGTCACTTTGTCGGCTTTCTTCCAGTCGTGATCGACATAACTGACGCGAACGTAGCAGCGCTCGTACTTCTGACTGTAATGATTCTCGATACCTAAAACTCCTATCTCCTCACCCTGACCGGTGCGCATGCCCGCACGCTTGCTGATCCGGGTAACTTGGTCAGCACACTCCTTCATTCGCTGCCAGTTATCTTGCTTCGGCCTTAAAGGGTTCTGACCTTGGGTGGCAGATTGCTGTGCGTAGACGGGAATGGCCACGATGGCGACAATGATAACGATGGCGTCTATGAGGTATCGACACACCCTGGACATTTGGATGCCTCCTTCCGGCTGCAATGACGGTGATGCCTATGAGCGCTTCGGCACCCCTCTCTCACTTCGTAAGGTGGCCCCTGGCGTTCATAATGAGCCAGTGCCAGGAACGAATCGGTCTGGTTCCGGGCGCGAGCTGCCGGTCAGGCGGGAGTTGGAGACCGAGTCTGACGCTGACGCGCTCGGTCGTGAGCGGCTCGATTGAGACGCTCACTCGGTAGAACCGCTTGTCGTCGTCCCCATGAGGAGACCATTCAACCCCAAGCAAAACTTCGGTGACAGTCCAACCCAACAACCCATTGTATATGTCACAAACCAGCACATTGCGCGTGTCATCAGGCCCGCACCCGCCTCCCAGCTTTCCTCCTTCGGGATGGTCCTGGACGAATCCTCCAAGCGTGATGCGCAAATCCTGATCCGCATTGCTCTCTTGGCGGTCGGCTGCCGACGCCAAGGAGCCAGCCAGGACCACGGCTCCGAGGGCGACCAGCACAGCGACCCTCCTGGCCCACATGGTTCCCCTCCCTGCCAGCACAAACAAAACAGCCCTTGACCGCACCTGGCCAAGGGCCTTCGCTTCTGTCACCACCGCACCTGGCCGATCAGATCGCGGTCAATTGAGGGGCCTCGCCCGTGGTACGGCAAGGTCATTCGCTTTCGGGGAGCATAGCGCGGCAGGGGGTCCAGGGCAAGGGTTTTTCGCCCGGAACAGGTGGCTTTTTTCAACCGAAATCCCCAGCCTTTTTGAGTCGGAATCATTGGTCCCTTTGAACTGAAATACGCACTGCGCGGGCGCAGCAAGCAGCGCCCCTACCCCCATATCTCACACACGTCGCACCCCGCACCTCGCACGTTATTTCTTTACATACCTATTATCGGTGAACCAGCGGACTGCCCCCTCAAGCGCCTGCTCGATCGGCGATTGTGGAAGCCCCAGCTCCCGCACGGCCTTGGAGGCGTCAAAAAACATCCGCCGCTTGGCCATCTTCACCCCCTCCAGTGGGATTCGGGGCGGCTTCCTGGTAAGACAGGACAGCCAGTGATTCCCATAGGCCATCGGTAAAATGAGTCGGTATGGTATACGGACTCTTGGCGGCGGGAGGTGCGCAATCTGTCCCAGGACGGCAAAGAGTTCCTGTAGCGTCAGGTTGCTCCGGCCAAGGATATACCGCTCTCCGACCCGGCCACGTTCGACGGCGAGCAGATGGCCTCTGGCGACATCATCCACGTCGATAAAATTGAGACCGGTGTCGATATACGCCGGCATGCGACGGTTTAAGAAATCGACGATGACTTGACCCGTCGGCGTCGGTTTAATGTCGCGCGGCCCGACCGGCGTGCTCGGGTTGACGATCACGACCTGCAGCCCGCGGCGCGCAGCCCCACGCGCCTCCTCTTCGGCCAGGAACTTTGACCGCTTGTAGTGGCCAATCATCTGGTCAAGGTTGACCGGTGTCTCCTCATCGGCAGGACTGCCGTCTTCCTGATAACCAAGCGCACCGACGGTGCTCGTGTAGACAACTCGTTCAACCCCTTCCTCCATGGCCGCTTCCAAGAGGTTTCTCGTGCCGTCCACATTGACCCGGTAAAAAACCTCCGGCGAGGGCTCCCAGAGCGAGTAGTGAGCCCCAACGTGGTAGAGCCGCCGACATCCCTTGCAAGCCTGCCGCAGCGATGCCTTATCAAGGAGGTCGCCAAACGCCAGGTCAATATCAAGGCCGTCAAGGTTTTGGAGGTTGCTCCCGCGCCGGGCCAGCGCCCGGACGGTATGCCCCTCCGACAGCAAGAGCCGGACCACAGCGGCGCCAACGAAGCCGGTCCCGCCCGTAACAAGGGTCAACATAAATTGGATGATACGTGAGTCGTATCGTTTAGGCAACGGGTAACACAGGGGTGCCCCGTTGTGAGCTGTCAGCTATACGCGGTGAGCTTCCTAAGAGGTGATCGCCTGGGAGAGGGATTCGATCTGTCGCCGGAAGGCGTCATCGCTCGTCAGCCTCCGCTTGATCTTTTCGCAGGAGTGGATCACGGTCGTATGGTCTTTTCCGCCGAACGCCTCGCCGATCACCGGCAGCGAGGAGGCCGTCAGTATTCGGCTGAGGTACATGGCAACCTGGCGCGGCAAGACCACACCCCAATTTCTTTCTTTGGATTTAAGATCCTCGACCTTGAGGCGATAGAAGTCGGCTACCACCTGCTGGATAGCGGCAAGCGTGATGACCTTGGCCCGTTCGGCATTCAGATCCTTCAACGTCTCCTGGGCGAGCTCCAGGCTGATGTCGCGGCCCGTCATCGAGGCGTAGGCGATGAGTCGAACCAACGAGCCTTCCAGCTCCCGGATATTCGACTGCACGTTCTTGGCGATAAAGAGTGAGACATCGTCAGGCAGTCGCACACCTTCCGCCTGCGCCTTCTTCCGAATGATGGCAGCCTTGGTCTCAAGGTCAGGCGGCTGGATGTCGGCGATCAGGCCCCACTCGAACCTGGAGCGCAGCCGCTCTTCCAGCGTGGGGATCTCTCGCGGCAGGCTGTCGGAGGAGATGACAATCTGTTTTGAGGAATCGTACAGTTCATTGAAGGTATGGAAGAACTCCTCCTGGGTCCGCTCTTTGCCGGCAATAAACTGGATATCGTCTATAAGGAGCAGGTCCAGGCTACGGTAGCGGTTGCGAAACTCGCCGGTCGAATCGAAACGGATGGCATTGATCAGGTCGTTCGTAAACTTCTCCGATGAGACATACGACAACTTGAGCCGGTTATTGCGTTTGAGAACCAGGTGGCCGATGGCATGGAGCAGATGGGTCTTGCCCAAGCCGACACCCCCATAGATAAAGAGCGGGTTGTAGGCCTTCGAAAGCTGCTCTGCCACGGCCAGACAGCCGGCATGAGCGAACTGGCTGGAACTGCCGACAACAAAGTTCTCGAAGGTGTACTTCGGATTCAGGATGGCGGCTTCGTTCCGATAGCGTTTGATCGGTCGTCTGGCGGCAGGCTCGGGTCGTACTTCAGGCGCGCCTTGCCCAACCGGCTCGGCAACGCGGAGGATCACCTCTGCGCCGGTGAACATCAGATCCGTGAATACCGATTTGAGGACGCCCAGATAGTGATCTTCAAACCACTCCTTAAAGAATTGGTTCGGGAGCCGAACCGTGACGCAAGAGCCTTCCAGTGACTCCAGGGTCAGAGGGCGAAACCAGTTGTCGAAACTTTGGCGCGTGACCTTACCCTGAATGGTCGCAAGGGCTTCTTTCCAGATCTCATCTCCCTTGGTGTGAGCCGTAGGTAGATTTCCCGTCGCACCTTGCCCATTGTTATCCACAGGAGGCCTCCTTATCTAACCGGTTGAATATATTGAGAAAACTCTTCATGATTCCCAGGAAATCCATATCAGACGCGGTTTCTTTTATCCACAGATTTATCCACAGGTGTGGATAAGACGCAAATAGCTGTCCCGCTTCATAAAGGAGACCATTGTCCCCGATAATTGACAAGTTTGCAAGCTAGGCCGGCTGTGGAAAACCGTATTTCATGTGTCATAATCGGCACTATGTCGCTGAAGAGACGTCTCTTTTAGCCCACCCCATTACGACTGTCAAGTCATTTCGGGGCTTGCGAAAATAATTATTTGATTGTTGACAATCACCGTATTCATAATAGGTTACACTCTTCTGCTTTTCGTGCCATAGTCGTCCGATGATAAGCCGTTGGCCCGTAACGCCGCAGGCAGTCGCACTCGGGCTATCGTAGCACGTCAGGCCGCAGTTCAGGCCGCGTTGACAGCGGAAAGAGGCCATGCTAACGTGCTCTCCGAACAAAGTGCTGAGTTCTAATTGTGTGGCTGAGATGAAGGGAGCAAGACAGTGAAGCAGCGCGGAGCCTCAATCTACGAGCAGTTTTGCCGAACCCATCCGCGTTCGGAGGCGCTGTTCCGTCAAGCCAAGACGGTCATTGCAGGCGGTTTAACCCACGACATCCGGCACCTCCATCCCTTCCCTATCTACGTAGATCGAGCCAACGCCTCCAGAAAGTGGGACGTTGACGGCCACGAGTTGATCGACTACTGGGTCGGGCACGGGGCGCTCATCCTTGGCCATGGACACCCGATTGTCCAACAGGCCATCGCCAGACAGCTTGATCGCGGGACCCACTACGGTGCCTGTCACGAGTTGGAGGTTCGGTGGGCCGAGCAGGTACTGAAGCTCATCCCCTGGGCCGATCGAGTCCGCTTCGTCGGCTCGGGGACCGAGGCGACACTGCTGGCGATCCGGCTGGCCAGGGCCGCGACGGGCAGAAGCAAGCTTATCAAGTTCGAGGGCCACTTTCACGGCTGGCATGACTATGCGGCGGTCGCAATCCGTCCGCCTTTCGAGCGGCCCGTGTCCGCCGGCGTTCCGCACGGCGCCGTTGCAGACATCCTCATCTGCCCGCCGAACGACTGGGACGCGTTCATGAACCTGGCCTCAGACAGAGACGATATCGCCGGTGTGATCCTGGAGCCGGCAGGCGGCAGTTGCGGTACAATCCCCGCCGACCACGACTTTCTGAAACGACTCCGGGAATTTACCAGGACTCAGGGCGTGGTACTTATCTTTGACGAGGTGATCAGCGGGTTCCGCCTGGCTCCCGGCGGCGCGGCGCAGCGGTACGGGATTTACCCCGACCTGACCACACTGGCCAAGATCCTGGCCGGAGGGCTGCCCGGTGGGGCCGTCGTCGGCAGCGCCCCGATCATGGACCAGTTGGTGTTCAGGGACGATCAGACCTGGAATCGGGAAGAACGGGTGTGGCACGCCGGAACCTTTAATGCCAATCCGCTCTCAGCGGCGGCCGGCGTGGCGACGCTCCCGCTTCTGGCCGACGGCCAGGTTCAGAGCGTCGCCGATCGTGCCGGACAGGCATTGCGCAACGGAGTGACCGAGGTCATCAAGACACTTGGAGTTGATGCCGCGGTCTACGGTGAATCGTCAATCGTGAACCTCTTCCTCCAGCCTCATCGTCATGGACTTGCCCTCGATCAACCCGACTCTACGCTTGACCACCACCTCCTCATGGACCATCCGAACCAGGAGGCGTATCACCGGCTGCGGTGCGCGCTGATCCTGCACGGCGTCGATTTCCCCCTCTTTCATGGGTGGATCTCGGCAGCCCACTCGGATGAGGACATCGAGAAAACCATCCGAGCCTTCGAGGCTGCACTTCGTCTGATGCGGGATGACGACGCGCTCTAGGGTTAACAGTTCAACGTGCAAGGTTCAAAGTTCAAAGTTTCAAACCTTGAACGTCGAACGTTGAACGTTGAACTACGAACTTTGAACCATGCACTCTGAACACCTGGCGGGGCGGCTGGCCGGGATCGTCGGGGCAGATCATGTCCTCGCGGCAGAGTCCTGCGCCCCATATACCGTGGATGACCGGGTTGCGGAGGCGGTCGCCTTTCCCGGAGATGCGCAGGAACTCTCCGCGGTGATGACGCTCGCATCGGCCGAAGGGCTTTCGGTCATCCCATGGGGGAGCGGAACACAGATCGGTTTGGGAGGCGTCCCTGCGAAGGTCGATCTGGTGGTCGGGCTTACGCGGCTGAACCGAATCATCGATCACGAACCGGGCGATCTGACCGCGACCTTCCAGGCCGGGACTCTGCTTCGCGAGATCCAGGCGTCTCTTCACCGCAGCGGCCAGTTTCTGCCCTTCGATCCGGCCGGCCACGAACGGGCCACGATCGGGGGTATCCTCGCCACCAACTCAAGCGGCCCGTGGCGACACCGGTACGGGACCGCCCGCGACCTGGTCATCGGGATTCGCGTCGTTCATGCAGACGGCACGATTACGAGGGGCGGCGCGAAGGTGGTCAAGAGTGTCAGCGGGTACGATATGAACAAACTCTATGTCGGCTCGCTGGGGACGCTCGGGATCATTCTCGAAGCGACCGTGAGACTCTATCCGTTGCCGGCCGTGGAGCGGACCTGGATCGCATTATTTCCGACGGGCGAAGCGGCTGCTTGCGCGCTGGCCCAGATCCTCCACTCACCTGTTGTCTGCACCAGGATCGAGCTGCTTTCGTCTGTTGCGGCGCAACCGATCGGCGAACAGGCCGGCTGTCGGTTTCCGGAGAGGAGTGTCGCGGTGGCGGTGTCAGTGGGAAGTGTGCTCGAGGCGGTAGACAGCCAGATTGCGGTTATCGAACAACTCTGCCGCCAGGAGGGCGCCGTGACAGAATTCCTCCTGGAGGGGAACGCACAAGACAGTTTCTGGAAAGCCGTCTGCGATTTTCCTGCACCGAGCGGCAATGCCCGGTCACGGGTGACGCTGAAGGCGAGCGTCCTGCCGACAGACGTGTTGGATACGATCTGCCACGCTGAAACGACTGCCCATCGTCTCGGCCTGGAGTCGGCCGCCATCGCTGAGGCCGGCTGCGGCATCGTCCGGCTGTGCTGGGCAGGTGCGCCGGGTGCAGCGGAACCGGATCCGATCACCATCGCGAAGGGGATCGACGATCTTCGGAGCCGGGTCGCGCGCCGTGGCGGGAGCCTGGTGGTCCTGTCGGCGCCTCCGGAGATCAAGGCCGGCGTCGATGTGTGGGGTCCGGTCGGAACCGCCCTGCCCCTGATGCAGGCGCTGAAGCGCCAGTTCGACCCCCACGGGCGTCTCAATCCTGGACGCTTTGTAGGGGGAATCTAAAATACAGGGGGTAGGGTTTAGGGTGTCGGGTGTCGAATCGGATAAATCTGGGGATTAACGCTTTATTTCAAAGAAGGTTTAATACGTTACCCTACACCCCACACCCTATACCCTGCACCCTATACCCTACACCCTGAAAAGGCGGAGAAGCCGACAGTGGATAAAAATCGTGTTGTCCGGGAGTTGGCGGCCATTGTGGGGCGGGAGTGGGTGATCTCCGACCCGGATGAGTTGACCGTGTACGAGTGTGACGGGATGACCTTTCTGGGGAGGACTCCCCCTGATATTGTGGTCCTTCCGAATAGTACAGCGCAGGTTGTCGAGGTGGTGAAGCTCTGCGACAGAGAGCGGCTCCCTTTCCTGCCGCGTGGAGCGGGGACCGGCCTGTCCGGCGGTGCCATTGCTGTTGCCGGCGGGGTCATTATCGGGCTGAACCGTATGAACCGGATATTGGAGATCGATCTCGCAAATCAGCGCGCCGTGGTCGAGCCGGGCCTGGTAAACCTCGCGCTGACCCAGGCAGTTCAGAAACATGGCCACTACTTTGCCCCGGACCCGGCAAGCCAGGCCGCCTCCAGCATCGGCGGCAACGTGGCGGAGAACGCCGGAGGACCTCACTGCCTCAAGTACGGGACCACGACGATGCACATTCTTGGACTTGAACTGGTCCTGGCATCGGGGGAGATTGTCCAACTCGGCGGTAAGACACTTGACTGCCCCGGTTACGACCTTACCGGTCTTTTTACCGGCTCCGAAGGGACCCTGGGGATCGCCACAAAGGTCACCGTTCGTCTGATGCGTCAGGCTGAGGCCGTAAAAACGCTGCTGGCCTCCTTCCGCGCCATCGACACGGCCAGCGAGGTCGTGTCGGAGATCATCGCAACCGGCATTATCCCATCAGCTATGGAAATGATGGACCGACACATCATCAGGGCGCTTGAAGAGTGGTTGCATATCGGTTACCCTGAAGGCGCCGGCGCGGTGCTGCTGATCGAGCTGGATGGGCCGGTTGCAGAGATCGAGGCCCAGGCCGGGCAGATTGAGCAGATCTGTGTTCGGCATGGCGCGCTGGACCTTCGGATCGCCAGAGATGAGCAGGAGCGGGCACTGCTCTGGCGGGGACGGAAGGGCGCGGTCGCGGCCGTGGGCCGAATCACCCACGATTTTTACCTGCAGGATGGCGTGGTCCCGAGAACCACACTTCCACAGGTACTCAGGGAGGTCGACGCGGTCGCTCAGCGCAATGCGGTGGTGATTGCGAATGTGTTCCACGCGGGCGACGGGAACCTTCATCCCCTGATCTGTTTTGACTCTCGCCGGGACGGTGAATTGCAGAGGGCCCTTACGGCCGGGTCGGAGATCATGAGGCTCTGTCTCTCGGTTGGCGGCAGCATCACGGGGGAACATGGGATAGGGATGGAGAAGATCGACTTTATCCCCCTCATGTACAGCCCCGACGACCTTGAGGCAATGCGGAGGGTTCGTGCGGCATTCGACAGCTCTTCACGGTGCAACCCCGGTAAGCTCTTGCCCGCCGCCCGGTCCTGTGGTGAAACTCACGTGTCCTATCGGCCGCACCGTATTGAACGGGAGGGCCTTGCCGAACGCTACTGACCGCCTTCTGATTGTCTCCCAGTCTGTTCTATTAACCGCTTATCCGGCCCCACCAACCTCTTCGGATGGCCAGGGGCGTATTGAAATGATGTCCTCAACTGTTCCCCGCGTACAACATGCGGGGGGTACGCGTACACACATGCAGGTAACCGGACGGCATCACCATACGTATTTATGATGGACAGGAGGAAAGATCAGGAACCTGCGGAGAGATGGCGAGAGGCTTCAGAGCGAGAAGCCGATCTCATCCGGCAGGCGCAGGAAGGCGACCGCCAAGCCTTCGAGGCCCTGCTCAGGTTGCACGAACAGTATGTGTTCGCCATTATCGGCAGCTTCCTGCGACGGAAGCAGGACGCGGAAGACCTGGCCCAGGACATCTTTCTGAAAGCGTATCTGGCGATCCGGCGGTTTCGACTTGGTGCCCCATTTGCGCCATGGCTTCGCCGGATCACCGTGAATACCTGTTACGATCACCTCCGGAAAACGCGTCGACGCTCCGAGATCACCTTCACCGACCTGGGGGAATCTGAGCGTGACCTCACGCATATCCTGGCCGAGCAAGGATCTCCGTCGATTCGAACCGACATCGGAGATCAGGTTGCCGCCAGAGATCTCGCAGAGCGGATACTGGCCGACCTCGCGCCGAAGGATCGGCTGGTCATAACATTGCGGGAGGTGCACGGCCTTGAGATCGCAGAGATTGCCGACGCCATCGGCTGCTCCCGGGCGGCCGCAAAGGTCCGCCTGTGGCGGGCGCGCCGAGCAATGCAGGCGTGGCTGCAACGCTTGATCCGTCAGGAAGAGGACACAGCGTCTCGTGAAGGGAGGAACGAATGACTTGTCGGGACGTCAAACAGTTACTGAGGCGAGAGAACGTTGAAGGCCCTGCCTGTGCGGACGATAGCGCGCTCGCGCTTCACCTGAAGAGCTGCCGCCGGTGCAGCGAAGCGCTGAAGGTTGTCAGACTGTCTTCGGCTTTACTTCAGAGCTTGCGCACGGAGGGAGGCGGACCCGGACCCGCGTTCTATCTGCGGTTACAAGGGCGATTAACCGATGCGGAACTCGTTCAGCCGGATATGAGCCTGCTCCATGCCCTGGGATTGGCAAGACAACTCATCCCAGTGCTGGCCATGGGGGTCCTGTTGCTTGCGGGGGTGACACTCTCCATCGGCGGATCGCGCTCGTTGCTCCCGGATCAGGTGCGGGGCGGAACAGACGTGTACGCCTTTTCCCTGGACGAAGTCAACCTGCCTGGAGTGGTCGGAGAGCCCAATCGGGATCAAATGCTGGCGTTTGTATTGAGACAGGATGATGTGCTTGGGCCAGAATCCGTACGAGCAACCGATCGGTCGGCCGTACGACCGCGGTCCGGCAGGCAGGTTGAATGAATGATTGACACGCGCGCAAAGGTGGGGCTTGCCTTTCTCGTCGTCTTTCTTTTGGGGGCAGCGGCCGGCGCCCTGGGCTTATCGGTCTATCTGCGCCGGGCTGAACCGACGAGCCAGGCGGTGTGGACTGGGAGATTCAATCGGGAGCGCTACATCAGAGAGCTGACGGAGGCGGTACAGCTCCAACCGGACCAGATGGGTCAGTTGAATGCGGCGCTGGATGAGACGCGCGAAGACTTTCTCGGCCTGCGCAAGCGTCTTCAGCCGCAGTTCGATGAGGTGAAACAGCGGGCGCGTCGGCGGATCCGTTCGATCCTGAATGCCGATCAGCAGCCTCGCTTTGAGGCATTCCTCGCACGATGGGACGAGGAGCGTCGGAGAGAAGAATCGGCCGCCTCTCAATCGAAGGCATCGGAGCGCAAACCATAGAAAAAGGTAGAGCGTGGAGGGTGGAGGGTATAAAAATGGCGGGGGTGAGCTCTGTCTACACTCTAAACCCGATACCCTGTTCTTGAAAGGAGATGGCATGACGGCGCTACAGCGCAAGGTCTATTGGTGGACGATGTGGGCGATGTTTCTGGTTATTCTGCACGCTGTCGCAGCGGAGGCGGAGGACGATCTGCCATCCCCTCCGGCGCAGAATCGCGTCGAAATCGGTAGTGATCTGAGGCGCCTGGTCGTCCAGGCGATGCCCCAGGAGCAATCGACTCGCGGCGAACCGGCCGACGTCGGCGAGCTGCGCCTGGCGCTCCGCGAGGCCGTTGTGCTGGCGCTGAAGAACAACCTGGATATTGCCATCGCCGCCTACGATCCAAAGCGTAAATTCGAGGACATCAGCATCGCGAAGGCGGTCTTTGATCCGACCTTCTCCTTGACGCTCGATGCGAACCGGACAATCTCACCTACGGCAACACAACTGGCGGGAGCAACGGTGAACACGACAGAGAATCGGGATGTCAATACCTCTCTTGTGCAGAAACTGCCGTTCGGCGCCAGCTACACGTTAAGCATGACCAATAACCGATACAACACCAATTCGAAATTCGCTCAGCCAATTAATGGTGGAATCAACCCCTCGCATAAGACATTCCTCAACCTCAGCATCACCCAGGACCTTCTGAAGAACTTCGGAATGGATGTGAACACGGCGCCGATCAAGATTGCCAGGAACAATCAGACGATTTCGGTGACGGACCTCCGTAAGCAGGCGAACCAGGTAATTAACGACGTTCATACTCGTTACTGGACCCTCGTCTTCGCCGTCGAGAATCTCGAGGTTCAGAGGCGTTCACTGCGCCTGGCGAGGGAACTGGAGGATCTCAATAAGGCGAGGGTGCGGGCCGGCGTCGCGGCCCCGGTCGAGGTGACGCAGGCGGAGGCGCAGGCCGCGGCCCGGGTCCAGGACGTGATCCTGGCCGAGAAGGCCGTCAAGGATGCCGAAGATCAACTGACGCTCATCATTAACTTTCCTGACGGCGAAAGGATTTGGGCCAGAACGATTCTTCCGACCGATGCGCCACCGTTTGACGTGGTCCAGGTGAATATGGATGGCAGCATTCAGGAAGCGCTGGAGAAGCGGCCCGATTACACTGCGGCCAAGCTGACGTTGCAGAACACCGACCTGAACCTGAGGGTTGCCAGAAACCAGTTGCTGCCCAGTCTCCAACTACAGGGGAATGTCGGCCTCAACGGCCTGAACGGCAGCGCCGGCGGCGATCTGGATCGGATGACCTCAGGCGACTTTACGCAATGGTCGGCAGCGCTGGTCCTGACCTACCCGCTCGGCAACCGCTCTGCCAGGTCGGCGTTTATTCAGTCGAAGCTCGGCCGCGATCAGGCGGAGACGAGCCTGCTGAATCTCAAGCGCCAGATTATCTCTCAGGTCCGGGAGGCAGTGCGGCGAGTCGAGGCGGATGTCCGCCGCGTGGAGGCGACCAAGGCAGCGCGGGCGCTGGCTGAGGAGCAACTCCGGGTCGAGCAGAAGCGGCTCGAGGCCGGTGTGACGACGACCTTCAACGTGCTGTCGTTTCAGCGCGATCTGGCGGAAGCCCAAGCCAGTGAAATTAAGGCGATCACAACCTACAATCAGGATCTGGCCAACCTTGAGTTGCAGAAGGGCACGATCCTGGAAAAGAATCGGCTCGAACTGTGACATCGATGAAGATGCCAAAAGCCAAGGTATTACTGATCATTGCCGGCCTGACAGCGCTTTCCGGGCTGGGGGGCTGGGCCTTCTTCGGCGGACAGAACCGGATCGAGTACCGGACCGCCAAGGTTGAGCGGGGGGACATCGAGGCGACCATTTCGGCAACCGGCAACCCGAACGCCGTCGTCACCGTTCAGGTCGGCAGCCAGGTCTCCGGCAATATCAAGGAACTCCATGCCGACTTCAATACCAAGGTCAAGAAAGGGCAACTGGTGGCCAGGATCGATCCGGAGATCTTCGAGGCCAAGGTGAACCAGGCGAAGGGTAACCTGGAAAACGCCCGGGCTGCCATCCTCAACGCACGGGCGATGCTTCAGAAAACCGAGGCCGACATCGCCAATGCCAGGGCTTCATTGGAAGCGGCGAAGGCGAACGAGGCCAAGGCCAAGGTCGCCGTCCTGGACGCTCAGATCAAGTTGAAAAGTCGGATCAACCTCTTCAAGGAAGGCGGCATCTCAGCAGAGGAGCGCGATTCGGCGCAGGCGACCTACGATTCCAACGTCGCGGCCCTCGAGGCCGCGAAGGCCCAGGATCAGGCCGCGGACTATACCCTTCGCGCCGCCAAGGCCCAACACGAAGTGACCATAGCCCAACTTGCTGCGGCTGAAGCGCAGGTGAAACAGAGTGAGGCCGGCCTGAAACAGGCCCAGGTCGATCTCGATCATACCTATATCCGGGCGCCGGTGGATGGGACCGTGGTCTCGCGGAATGTGGATGTCGGACAGACCGTCGCGGCGAGCCTCTCCGCTCCAACGCTGTTCCTGATCGCACAGGACCTGACCAAGATGCAGGTGGACACGAACGTGGATGAGGCCGACATCGGGCGAGTGCAAGTGGGGCAGTACGCCACCTTCACCGTCGATGCCTTCCCGGGCGAGACCTTTAAAGGAAAGGTCGTACAGATTCGGCAGGCCGCCATCAACATCCAGAACGTCATTACCTATGATGCCGTGATTGCGGTTTCTAATCCTGATCTCAAACTCTTTCCGGGGATGACGGCGAATGTCAAGATCCTGGTGGACAAGCGCGAGAGCGTCCTCAAGGTGTCGAATGCCGCCCTGCGCTTCCGGCCTCCGGACCTCAAAGGGCAGCCGGCAGGCAAGGAGGGAGCTGTTCGCGCGTCCGCCTCACGTGCTGGTGCGGGCGAAGCCACGCCAGGACCCCGTGGCGGCACAAAGGGAAGCGGTGGTCAGACCATCTGGATTTTGGGAAACGACAAGAAGCCTCGGCCGGTATCGGTGAAGTTGGGGATCACGGATGGAAGTGCCAGCGAGTTACTCGCGGGCGATCTGAAAGAAGCGGACGAGGTTATCGTCGGGGTTGTGTCTAAAGAGGCCTCAGGCGGGCCGGCGCAGCCGTTCGGCCAGCGTGGGCCGAAATTCTAGGCTAGAGAGGGGCATGGCAGCGCTTATCGAGATCGAGGATCTGGTCAAGTACTACCGGCTTGGCGACGTAACCGTCCAGGCGCTGAGGGGGGTTTCTCTGCGAATTGAACGAGGCGAGTTTGTGGCGATCATGGGCGCCTCCGGGTCCGGCAAGTCCACCTTGATGAACATCCTGGGATGTTTGGACAAGCCGACATCCGGCAGCTACCGGCTTGACGGCGTCAGCGTGGGCCAGCTCAGTCGAGATGAGCTGGCCGAAATCCGAAACAAGAAGATCGGCTTCGTCTTTCAGTCATTCAACCTCCTGCCGAGGACCAGCGCCGTCGCGAATGTAGAACTTCCCCTCCTGTATAACGGTGCTGCAGTCCACGACCGCCGGACCAAGGCACTCAGGGCGCTGCATGCGGTCGGGCTGACCAGCCGGGAGGACCACCACCCGAGTCAACTGTCCGGCGGCCAGCAGCAACGGGTAGCGATCGCCAGAGCGCTCGTCAACGATCCGCAGATTATCCTCGCCGATGAGCCGACCGGCAACCTCGATTCTCGGACCAGTATTGAGATCATGGCGATTTTCCAGCAGTTGAACTGCGAGGCAGGGATGACCATTATCCTCGTGACCCACGAGCCGGACGTTGCCGACTACGCGAGGCGCGTACTGTCGTTCAAAGATGGCCGACTGCTGAAGGATGAGCTGGTGCAGCGGCCAAAAACAGCGCTGGAGCAGTTGCAACAGATCCCGACCGGCGAAGGGGCATAGGCGGTTTATGAACCTCCTGATCAATATTACGATTGCCTTGAGAGCGCTTAGAGTCAACAGACTCCGGTCGGTCCTCACGATGCTGGGAATTATCATCGGGGTGGCCGCCGTCATCGCGATGGTGGCTGTCGGTTCCGGGGCCACCGCCCAAATCCAGGAGCAGATTCGAAGCATCGGCAGCAATGTGATCATCGTGATGTCCGGGAGCATGACCAGTGGCGGGATCCGCGTCGGAGCCGGGTCGGTCCTGACATTGTCGGAGGATGATGCCAAGGCGATTGTCGCCGAGTGCCCGGCGGTCGCGCTGGTGGCCCCGAGCAGCCGCGGAACAGCCCAGGTTGTCTTCGGCAACACCAACTGGTCTACGGTCATCCAGGGGACAACCCCGGAGTACCTGCAAGTCCGAGACTTCATGGTGGAGTCCGGGCGTTCGTTCACCTGGCGGGATGTGGATGGGTCCACGAAGGTGGCGCTGATCGGGCAGACCGTGGCGCAGAATCTGTTCGGCAACACTGACGCCGTCGGACAGATCATCCGGATCAAGAAGGTGCCGTTCACCGTTCTGGGAGTCCTTGCTCCAAAGGGCCAATCAGCCTGGGGACAGGATCAGGATGACGTCATTATGCTTCCCCTCTCCACGGCCAAGAAGAAGGTACTGGGGGTGAGCCAGGCCAATGCCCGGTCGGTGGGCGCTCTCGTGGTTCAAGCTCGCGGCCCAACGATGATGAAAGAGGCCGAAGAGCAGGTCGTGGCGCTGCTGCGGCAGCGGCATCGTCTTCAACCGGAGCAGGATAACGACTTTACTGTGCGCAATCTCACGGAGGTCTTTGCCGCCCAGGAGCAGTCGGCCCGGGTGATGTCGATCCTGCTGGGCGCCATCGCCTCGGTCTCGCTGGTGGTAGGCGGGATCGGCATCATGAACATTATGCTGGTATCCGTGACGGAGCGGACCCGGGAGATCGGATTACGACTGGCAGTGGGTGCAAAGGCGCGCGACATCCTGACGCAGTTTCTCGTCGAGGCGGTCACTCTATCGCTCATCGGTGGCCTGATCGGCATCGCGGTCGGCCTGGGGGCATCCGTCCTGGTCTCATACCTCGCACAGTGGTCGACTCTGATTAGCGGAGGCGCCGTCCTGGTGGCCTTTGCTTTCTCGGCGTTGGTCGGGATTGGCTTCGGCTACTACCCGGCCCGCAAGGCCGCCTTCCTCGACCCGATCGAGGCGCTGAGGTATGAATAGAAAAACAGCCATCAGCTTTCAGCTTCACGCTGACGGCTGACGGCTGAACGCTGAATATGACAGATCAGGGATTCGAATCGTTCGAGACCACGGCGGATGTCGGGATTACGGCGTGGGGCGAGACATTGGAGGATCTTTTCGCGAACACCGCGCGAGGGATGTTTGCGCTGATGGTCGATCCCGGCACCGTGCGCTCCACTAGCCTCCTCCCGATTGAGGCGCAGGGAAGCGATCTGCCGTCTCTGCTGGTCGCCTGGTTGAACGAGCTGTTATATCGATGCGAGGCAGAAGAATGGGCCCCCTCAGACGTCCGGGTGACGGCAGTCGGCGACGGACGCGCGAGTGGCGAGCTGGTTGGGGAGCCCGCGGAGACGGGGCGGCACCAGTTCAAGGGTGTTGTGAAAGCCGCCACTTATCACCTCCTCGAATGTCACAAGGACAACGACCGCTGGCGCGCCCGAGTGGTCTTTGATGTGTAGCCCTAGCGGCGTATTGTCACGCCGACTTTAGCGCACCAGCGTTCGACCGGGCAGCGACTACAAAAGGGAGAAATCGGTCGGCAGAGATGCTGGCCGAACGGGACCAGCAGGTCGTTGTAATAGATCCAGTGCCGCTTCGGCAGCGTCAGCCGGAGGGCCATCTCAGTCTGCTCCGGGGTCCCGGTACTGACATAACCCCAACGATTCGAGATCCGGTGAACATGCGTGTCGACGCAGATCCCCGGCTTTCCGTAGCCAACCGTCACGACAAGGTTAGCCGTCTTCCGGCCAACGCCGGTAAGACTCAGGAGCGTCTCAATCGTGTCGGGGACGCGCCCGTTGAATCGAGCGAGCAGGTCCCGGCAGACCTCGCGTATGGTTCTGGCCTTGGTCTTGTAGAAACTGACCGGGTAGATGGCTCGGGCGATCTGTAACTCACTGAGTGTGAGTATCGTATCGGGCCGGTCGGCAAGCTGATACAACCGTTCTGAGGCCTCACCCGTGATCTGATCCTTGGTCTGCTGGCTCAGGATACACGAGATCAGGACCCGGAACGGATCGCGGGACTCCTCGGCGATCTTGCCCACGACGGCAGGCTCCCAGACGCTGATGGCGTGTCGGACCTGCTGCAAGACTCTGGTGATCTGGCGATTAGTAACCAAGGGGCCGATTGTGCTGGAGAGGGAATGTCAAGGAGCCGAAGACGTGGATGTTGCGGCGTTCTTGATAATCTGGATGACCTCTTCAGGATTGTGGGCCACCTTCAGCAGCGAGAGATCGTCCGGCGTGATCTTCCCCTCGCCCATGACGGGACTGCGGAGCCACTCCTGCAAACCGCGCCAGTAGTCATCATCTGTCAGAATGACCGGGAACGGCTTGATCTTTCTGGTCTGGATGAGCGTGATCGACTCGAACAGCTCATCCAGGGTGCCGAAACCGCCCGGCAAGATGACGAACGCAATGGAGTGCTTCACGAACATGACCTTCCGGACAAAGAAGTGCTGGAAATTCACAAGGCGGGTCAGGTATCGGTTAGGCTCCTGCTGCTGGGGGAGCTCGATGTTGAGGCCGACCGACACGCCGCCCGCCTCATAGGCGCCCTTGTTTGCCGCCTCCATCGCTCCGGGACCGCCGCCGGTGATGACGGCATACCCGTGCTGAACCAACAGGCGGCCGATCTGTTCGGCCATCGCGTAGGCGGGATCATCTCGTCCGATATGCGTCGATCCGAAGACAGAGACGGCCGGCGGAATCGCGGCAAGCACCTCCAGCCCGTCGACGAACTCCGCGACGACGCGGAAAATCATTCGGATGTCTTGCGCTGCCAAGCGGTCAAGGGCAGTCGGGAATTTCATGCCGGGTCCGATTCCTCCTTCGTTATCCTTAAAATTTAAGTATAACACATCATGATATAATCAGATAGTGGGTGCAAAGGCGTGAAGCGACAAGACGGCCGTTGACAAACGTTGTGTTTTTGCTGAGATAGAATGGCCAGCGGGCCGGATCATAGACACATACATGACGCCCCTGCATTTAGGCTTTGGCGCGAAGGCGCGAGACGTGGTAGGATTCCGTTTAGCATAATCGGAGTGCGGACCAAGGAGAGATGATGCTCGATATTCGCTATCGAATCGACCGAATGAAGGCGTTGCACGCCCTGAGAGAAGACGGCCTCACTGAGACTCAGGCGCAGCAGTTGGACGAACTGTGGCGGGCACAAGACGAAGAAGGGATATTTGCGCTCTTGGAGGGGGCAACGCTGCCCCAGGCGGCGAAAGAGAAGCTCGATATCCTTAAAGAGGCTAAGCTGATCGGCGAGCGGCTGACCCGGTTGAGCCGGGTCATCCCGCTTCCCCATGAGAAGATTCAGGAACTCTACCCGCAGATCCGCAAGATCAAGCAGGCATACGAGCGGTTGACCACAGAGGCTGATAGATTCATGACGCGGATTTGATGCGCCGCCGTCAGACGGATGTGAGAGATTGGAGGAGCAGATGGAACCATCGGTCGTGATCTACGGGAAAGATACCTGACCCTACACCTCGGCAGCCCGTGAGGACTACGCCAAGAGAAACGTCCCATTCACGTACCATAATGTCAAGAACGATCCTGAGGCCTTGGCGCAGATGCTGGAACTCTCGAAAGGCTCGCGTGATGTCCCTGTCATTGTCGAGAACGGCAAGGTAACCACCGGGTTCGGCGGAACCTGAGCAGTGTAGAGGCGCCGACGGTCGTCGGCATGGGTGAGAAAAAGATGCAACCTGAAAACTGGCGTCGGCTCAACATCATTCTAGGGCTGGCGATGCTTTTAGCCTCCATGTTCGCGATGAAGTATGTGACAAAGCTGCTCATCTGGTTGGGATAAACTATCGCTCCGGATTCCAACACCCACACAATAGACCGATCCTACAGTCCCCGCCTTTCCGATTTTTCTGAACCCCACCCGTTTCAATGTTGCGGTGGCAACTAATAAACTTGCCGGCGTTTCTGCCGAGGCACGGGATCATCATGCCCTAATAGGGTTGACGCACATGGCCAAAGTGCGTATCCTCTGCATCCATGAATACCATACAGATGATGCGCGGCTGCGGCCGGTTTGCGCAGTGCGCGAACGACGTAAACGCAACGTAGTCGTAAGAAGAGTAATGAGCACAATGGGCACACTCAAGGCGATTATCTTTGACGTGGATGGGACGCTGGCCGATACGGAGCAGAACGGGCATTTAGTCGCCTGCAACGAGGCGTTCGCGCAGCTCGGATTCGACATCCGCTGGAGCTGGGAGGAGTTCAGGGAACTGCTGAAGATCCCCGGCAACGCCCGGCGGATGCGCCTGGCGCTCTCGACCCGGACATCGCTCTCTGAAGCCGAGATCGACCGGATCGTGCCGGAGCTGTTCGAGCTGAAGAAGGAGTTGTACCTGAAACAGGTCGGCGGGCTGCCGCTTCGCCCCGGCGTGGCCAGAATCATCCGCCAGGCGATCGACCGCGGCGTTCGGCTGGCGATCGTATCGGTCACCCATGAAGATCAGATCCTCGCGCTCCTGAAAGCGCAGATTCCCGAGGCGCTCGATGCCTTTGACCCGATTTTCGGCCAGCAGGCCGGAGAAAAGAACGCAGCTCTCTACGCCAGGTGCGCCGCGATGCTCGGATGTGAACCCTCCGAGGTCCTGGTGATTGAGGACTCTGAGAAGGGCTTTCAGGCGGCCAAGTGGGCAGGCCTGCCCTGCGCGGTGATCTATAACGACTATACCAAGGGCCAGGATTTCACCGGCGCCGAGCTCGTAGCCCGGAGCCTGGAGTGTCTGGACCTTGACCTCCTGGAAAGGCTATGCCTGGGCTGATCTACGCGCCCCATCTCGTATGCGGGATCGATCCTTGACATCGTCAAGGGCGATATGTCACTGTCTGCATAGTATCGTACCGTCCGCCAGAGAGTCACAATGGTCATCGGAGTCCCAAAAGAGGTCAAAGAGGCTGAAAGCCGGGTAGCGATTATACCGGCCGGCGTGAAGGCCATGCGCGCGCATGGACACCGGGTTCTGGTCCAGCGGGGCGCCGGGGTCGGCTCCGGCTTGCCGGACGAATCCTACGCCAGGGCTGGGGCGGAGCTGGTGGACGATCCGCGCGCCATCTACGGCGAGGCCGATCTCATCTATAAGGTCAAGGAACCGGTCCCTCCCGAGTGCGAGATGCTCCGGGAAGGACAGATCCTGTTCACCTTCCTGCATCTGGCGCCCGCGCCTGAACTGACCAAACGGCTCCTTGCGCGGCGGGTGGCGGCGGTGGCCTATGAGACCGTAGAGACGCCGGACGGCCGAAAGCCGCTGCTTGAGCCGATGAGCGAGATCGCCGGGCGGATGGCGATTCATATCGGGGCGCACTATCTGGCGACCCCGCATGGCGGGCGGGGCGTGCTGATCGGCGGAGTACCGGGGGTCCCTCCCGCCACCGTGGTGATCCTCGGCGGCGGAACCGTCGGGGCCAACGCCGCAAAGGTGGCGGCGGGTATGGGCGCCTGGGTCTATCTGTTGGATGTGGACCAGGGTCGCATGCGCCATCTGGACGAGATTCTTCCTGAGAATGTCACGACCCTCATTTCAAATCAGATGAGCATCGAGGAGTGCGTGAGGCGAGCCGATATCCTGATCGGCGCCGTCTATATCTCCGGGGCCAGAGCGCCCAAGCTGGTCACCCGGGAGATGATCACGCTCATGAAGCCCGGATCGGTCATCGTCGATGTCGCCATCGACCAGGGCGGCTGCGTCGAGACCAGCCGTCCCACCTCCCACAGTGACCCTGTCTACATCGTGGACGGCATCTTGCACTACTGCGTCGCCAACATGCCTGGCGCCTTCGCCAGGACCTCGACCTTTGCCCTCACCAACGTCACCCTTCCCTATGCCCTCCGACTCGCCGACAGCGGATGGCGCCGGGCCATCCTGGAGTGCCCGGAGCTGTCGCTGGGACTGAATGCGGCCCTGGGCCACGTTACCCACCCCGCTGTGGCCGACGCGCACGGCCTCGCCTGCCTGCCGCCCCTGAAGGCAGCGCAGGGTTAGCGCGAGGCGATCGCTCCCCCTCTATGACTGCTCAGACCAACCGGCACGATGTCGGCTCCCATGTGGCGGCTGTCTATAACGCCATGCTGGCAGAGTACGATCAGATCGAGCACCAGTTCTATTTCGCCGAATGCTATCAGGTATACAGGGAGTCGGTCGAACGACTTATTCGCGAGAGGCCGGACGGGCTGGCGCTGGACCTGGGGTGCGGGACGGGGAAGCAGACGATCCTGTTGACCGGACGGCGCGGGCCGGTCGTCGGGATCGATATTTCAGACCAGATGATCGAAGCGGCCCGCAGGCGATGCGATGGTCGGCCCAATGTCGGCTTTATAACCGGCGACATCACAAAACTGCCGTTTGAAGACGGGTGCGCCCAGACCATCGTCGCCTATGGCGATGTCATCGGCCACAACTTCACCACGGTCGATCTGGTGCTGCGAGAGATGGTCCGGGTCTGTGCGCCGCGCGGCCTCATCTCGTTCGAGGTCGATTCGAAGTGGTGTCCTGACCTGCTCTACCTTCCGAAGGAGTTGTGGCAGGCCATGACGACCAGAGGCGGGCACCTGCGCGAGTGGAAGGAGATGCAGTTTAAGACGTTCACCTGGCCGGAGCTGACGCGCCTCTTACAGACGCACAATCTGAGGCCTGTTGAGGTCCGGAGCATGAACATCCTGACCATGCTGTTCCCGCCGTCGCTGCTCTTTCGCCCGATGGAGGAGGCTCCCCGTTTCGATGCCCTCTTCCGCCGCGTGATGGCGCTCGACCTGGCCCTGGGCAAGTTCCTGCGGTGCGGATCAACCCGCATCGTGACAGTGCAGAAGCCGTAAACAGCGCGGGGCGCCTAGGTACGGGTGGGGTGCTTGTCTGTGGTTACGTGGCGATTTCGACGCGATTTCTGCCTGCCTGCTTGGCGCGATAGAGGGCCGCGTCCGCCGCGTGCAGCACTGCCGCTGCCGTCTCGCCATGGTGCGGCCAGATAGCGACGCCTAATGAGAGCGTGATGATGGTCAGTTGCGTATCGGCCACGCGCACCGCAAGCGACTGCGCGCCGACACGCAACTGCTCCGCGCGCTCGCGCGCAATCTCCAGCGAGGCGCCGGGCAGAATCAGCGTGAACTCTTCGCCGCCGTAGCGGCAGGCGATATCGTCGCCGCGCACGTGCTTCTGCAGAAACCGGCCCAGCGTCGACAGCACCGCGTCGCCCGCATCGTGCCCGCGCGTGTCGTTGAACTGTTTGAAATGGTCGATATCCAGCATGATCACGCCCAGCGTCGCACTCGCGCGCGCGGCGCGCAGGACCTCGCGCGGCAAGGTCTCGTCCAGATAGCGGCGATTGAACAGGCCCGTCAACGGGTCGCGGATCGATTGCTCGCGCAGGGCCTCGCGCAGCCGCAGGTTGCCGATGGAAAGGCTGAGACTGCTGGCAACGGTCTCCGCCAGGGTGAGGAAGGCCTGCTCCACCACGCTCGTGTCGTTGCCCTCGCAGCGGCAGAAATGCAGGATACCCAGCGCCTCCCCGTGCGCCAGCAACGGGATGCACACGCGCTCAGTCCCCTCGGCGGCGGGCGTATGACGACACAAGGCATCGCCTCGGCTGGCGCGCGCCTGATGGACACTCCCCCGCCGCACCGCCCAACATTCCTCGGGCGCAAAGACGGGCGTCAGGCCGACCGCGCGTTCGCCCCACGCCAACGTCTTTTCCAGCATGTTCGGCGAGGGCAGGACCAGATAGAGCGCGCCCGTGTCTCGAGGAAACAGCCGCGCCAGATAGCGCTGCACAACATCGTACGCTTCATCGGCGCTGATGCTGCTTTGCACCAGATCGGTCATTTCGCGCAGCAGGTACAGTTCCGTCGTCCGGGTTTCCAGCGCGCGCATCGATGCGCCGATCTCCCTGTTCGCATCGTGGAGCCCCGTCTCTGCCCGCTTGCGCTCTTCGATCTCTCGTGTCAGCTCTTCAGCCTGACGTTGCACCGAACCCCAGAGCCGACTGTGGTCGATGACAATGGCCACCTGATCGGCCAGGGGGAGCAACCGTTCAATATCTCGCGAGGAGTAGGCCCCGGTCGTCAGGCTGTCGAGGAAGAACACCCCCAGCACCTTGCCTCCAACCAGGAGGGGCAACCCAAGGGCCGACCGGACCCCTTCCTGCGCCAGATACATCTCATCGCGGAACCCGGTCTCTATGACCAGATCACGCACCAGCCGGGGCTCCCCGTGGGCAAGCATCCACTCGACCGCCGTATCGTTCGTTTCTGGCCAGCTCTGTCCCTGGTGAGACGCGAGTGGGGGGTGAGCGACGGAGTAGGCTACCATGAGCTGATTGCCTTCAGAGAGAATGACCCCCAGGCGATCATACGGAACGTACGACTCCACTGCCCGGGCGAACATCTCGAAGACCTCGTCGAACTCGAGCGATCGGTTCAGCAGCCGGCTCAGCGTAAAGAGCGCCTTCCACCGCTCGGCGAGATCATTCGTCGTCTCATACAGTTGAGCCAGTTCGCTATGGGCGTCGGCCAGTTCGGCGGCCGCCCGCTTGCGGGCGGTATCGTCGATGGTCAGCGAGATCACGCCTGTCGTATCGCCGCGCGAATCGACCCAGGGTGCGAGCGACAGCGTCACGTCCATCAGCGTGCCGTTTTTTTTCAGCCGCGTTGTCTCATGCGCGGTGATGACTTCGCCGCCCGCAACCCGCTTGCACAACAGATCATATTCATCACGTTTGTCTGGCGGAATCCCCGGCACGGGACCGTTCAGGACCTCCTGCTCGCGCCAGCCGTACAACCGTTCGGCGTCACTACTCCACATCCGCACCACGCCGTCGAAGTTGAACACCGTACCCGCGATGGGCGCTGTATTGACCAGCCTGCGCAGGGCTCGATTGCTTCCGGCGAGTGTCCGCTCCAGATTGGCTCGCGACTGCAGCGCGGCGATCAGATTGACGCGCATCTGTTCGAACGCGGCGGCAAGCTCGCCGACTTCATCGGCGCGTTCTATCGCGATCGGCGCATCCAGTTCCTGTCGCCCCAATCGGTGTGCGGCGACACGCAGGTGATGGAGCGGCTTCGTGATCGACCGCGCCGTCACCCAGCCGACACCTGCGACAATCGCCAACACGACAAAACCCGCGATCATGAACCAGCGTACGTGGGCGGCAGACTCCCGCATGTCGCGTTGATACAGCGCGGTGTAATCAAACAGCAGCGCGCCTACGATCTTTCCGCCTCCCGCCTGGATCGGAACAACCATCTGGTGGATGCCGGCCGGATAGTCCGCGCTCTCTTCAACGAACGCGCGTGCCCGGCCATCCTGGATGGTGAGCGCCACATCATTGCCCTCATTGGGCGTCAACGTCGTCCCGATGTCTTGTGTGACCACGTCCGCGACGATGCGCCTCTGCGCGTCTACGATCTCGATATCCCGCTTCTGCAATCGCGCCCATTCTTCCACCAACTCCTGCAGTACGGCTGGCCGGTCGAAAAACAGGTCAGGCGTACCGTCCTTTTCATCCAGTCGGGCCACGCTGATGCTCAAGTGGCGCGCGATCTGCTCAGCTTCGGCCGTTACGGCGCGCTCAATCTCTCGCGTATACACGACGGCGTGCCAGCTACCCAACAAACTGAATAAGAGTGTGGCAACGAGAAAACCGGCCATCAGGCGGGACGTAATCCCGATGCGGCGCCACAGAGGCGGTGCGGCAGGCGCGCCCGACACCGGTCGGACGCGATACGTGCGGGCGGCGTCCAGTTCGCGCCGGACCGCCGCCGCCAGGCGCTCCGACTGGTCTTTGCGGACATAATCGCGCGCACCCGCTTTGACGACCTCAATCGCGGTCTCGTCGTCAACGGTGCCGGAGGTGAGGATCAACGGAATCGCCTTGCCGCTCGATTGCAGGAGCGTCAGCGCCGCCATGCCGTTAAAGGTCGGCAGGTGATAATCGGCGATGACGATATCCCACTCGGCGCGGGCCAACTCGGCGCGCATCTGCTCTTCGGTTTCAACGCGCACGGACGTGACGTCATAGCCGCCGCGCCTAAGCGCGCGCAACACCAGCTCAGCGTCGGCTTCGCTGTCTTCAACCAGCAGGAGTCGCAAAGCGGTTGCGGGGGCAGGTAAAAGAGACGATTGTTCCATCTTCTTGATTCCGAACTATCGGCCGATTCGATTCGGATACGTAGTATCCGCAGTGTCACAGCGCTTATCGCTCCCTTTTAGTATAGTACATTTTATGGTGAAGGAGTTACAGATGTCGATAACCGTGACACGCCTGCCCATAGAACGTGATGAAATACTATTCCGATCAACGGCAGTATGGTGTCCCGCGATACTACGTGACACTGAACGTGTTCGAGCAGACCTTATCCTGTTTCGGTATACGGACAACCGGAAGGCAAACGACGTGAGGTGATGCGCGTAGGCTGCCGCGAGGCAGCGATCTACTACATCGCGGGGTCAGGCAAACCGGCAGTTATGATCCGGAACGCAGAAATGGGACGGGGACAGAAATCTCATAGGCCGTGCCTCTGAGGCTCGTCGTGTGGGGGACCACGGTGACCAAGGCACGATCTTCGTCGGCCAGAGGCGTACCGAGAATGAGACAGGGGCGGATTTTCGCAGCCAACTCGAGATCAACCAGCCACACCTCGCCCCGGCGAGGAGGTCTCACCCCCGTGCCTCGTCGTGGTCATACTCCTGGAACACCACATCGGCGATGTGGGTCAGTTCATCATCAGAGGGCGACGCGTAAGGAGACCCGGTAGGGTGACGAAGAAGCCGCGCGAGAACCTCTTGCTTTTCCTGCTCGGGAAGAGCCTCGAAGGAATCGATCAATTGTCGCACCGCGTTCGTCATGAGACGATCATACCTCATTATATTGTCAGAGACTACCGCTTTAGCACAGTCATCGCAGTTAAGCAACGGTCTGAGCCGACTCATTGCTGTCACCCGTGCGGTTGCTCTTTCGCCAGAGGCAAGAGGTCCCTCGTTTCGATGCCCTCTTCCGCCGCGTGATGGCGCTCGACCTGGCCCTGGGGAAGATCCTGCGGTGCGGCTCCACCAGAATCGTGACGGTAGAGAAAGCGTGAACGGCGCGGAGTGCGAAGTGCCCTGGTTGAGCCGCGCGAGCGCTTGTCGAAATCCTATGCCACTGCACGGTCAGCAAGCGCCGGGGATCGCTTCTGGCCGAGGAGTTGCAGACAGAGCACGCGTATCGTCTCCAGTTCGTGGTAGAACTCGCGCCTGGCCTCCTCTGCAGGCAAGCACTCAAACAGATCGGGCAATTGAGTCCCACGACTCATGATCGCAGCGGCCTCCCTCTTCCGAACATTTCTCCGGACGTAGAGGCAGTTGTCGGCGTGGTAGAAACGTTCCACCGCTTCGGTGGGACTGAGCAGCCCGCTTGCCAATGATTGGACAAGCCCCAGGTTCACGAGCGCAAAGAGTTCCACCCGTTGCGGCGGGCTTCCGGGTACCTCCGAGAGAAGCAGACGTGATGGATGGCGCTGTTTCATGAAGTCACCGTCCTCAAGAAGAATTTGACACCAGCAACACTCCCCGATTCATGTTCAAAGTAATGCACTTCCCCCACATTCCCCTGCTTGATCACCTCACCCCGGCAACAAAGCATGATAGCGGATTTGACCTGTCCCTGCCACTACGTTCGTGAACGGATTGCAAGCGGGATGACCAAACGAGGGACAGGTGGCCTCAACCGAGCGCCAGGAAGCTCGGCCCGTTGCCCGTGTCGAATTCGCGGATGGCCGCGGCATGAGTTCTCCGAATGTGAGCAACCTCGTTGGTCGAGCAATTGCCACGTCGAATCCAGATCACCTTCAGAGGATGACCGAGAACGAAGCTTATCTACGGACATGGACTGAGCCTGGGAAGAGATGCTCGATCACACGAACCCAGTTGAGGCGACAGGTTCGGATCGAAGAGGAGTTTCATGCCGCCGGCGGGATCCAGACCATGCGGCGCTCGCGATCGGCTGCGAAGGCAAGACAGGCACGGATGTCCTGGGCCGTGAGGTCCGGGAAGTCCGCGAGGATCTCCGCCTCGGACACACCCGAAGCGAGGTAGTCCAAGATATCGTAGACCGTGATACGTCGCCCCCGGATACAGGGCGTTCCATCCCGCTTGCCGGGCTCAATCGTAATGAGGCTGCGGTAGTCCGTACGCAGAGATTGCTGATGGCGCAACTCTATGTCAAGCCCACCACCACGCCCCCACCCAACCTGCGGGCCGCGCCCGCGGAACGCCAGGCCTGAGCTGCTGCCGGAAGCCGGAGCGTAGCGGAGTCTGTAGGCAGTCAGCTCCAGGCCCTTGTTGGACGGTTTGGTCATAGCAACCATGTCCGGCCTGACGATCCCATCGCCTCGAAAGCGCGCTTGTAGTGAAAGATGAGCTGCTGCCGGGATTCTGATAGCTGGCTTTTCGCCAGTCGCGTCAGCGTCGCGTCCCGGAAGCTCGCCGGTACCGCTGACGCCCTCAGGACGTCTTCGGCTGTCGCCAGCACGCGCTGGAGCGACACGGAACGCTTAAACTCCGCAAAACGGTCTTCGTGACCAACGATCCCTGCGGCACGAGCCCGCGCCGCGAGGCCCGAATAGTGGATCACTGTCGTGAAAGGCCTTGGGAATGCACGTCGCTCCAAATGGTGGGCAACGGCATTGCCGACAGCAAAGATGCCCGCTCCTGACGTGGCGACAAGGTCTAGCTCTTCCACGAGCAGCCCATACCACCTGTCATACCGTTGGCTCCGCGCGACGCCTGCACGTGCGACCAACATGGCCCCCTTCGACAGGTCGGTTATGTGGTACCGCTGTATGGGCGCACAGAGATACTGCCGAATGCAGAAATGGAGGATGAAGTCCTCGATCGAAGAGAGGAAGTTGCGGAATCCGGCTTCGACCTTCGACTGCGCCTCGTCTGCGGAGCGAGCCCACCTGCCGAGAGACGGTTCCATGCAGACAAAGACGTACTCCACCAGCCCCATCGGCGCGGGATTCGGCAGAAACACGTCACCATCGGCCTCAGCGAGGACCTTCATCCGGGCCTCAAGCTCTCGGTATGCGGCTCGAAAGCCTTCGTCGATTCTCATGAATGGGCCGTCCAACTTGTATATTCATTATGTGTGTATGGAAACATGGTCAAACCCAACCAGGACGGGATAGATCGAAACTAACTGGGTCGTAGAGACCGTTTAATAGCATGGGTCGTCCCGTCCTGCCT
>JAHFDH010000091.1 GCA_023249055.1 Candidatus Methylomirabilota bacterium | reverse complement strand
GCGATGCTGAAAAAGGTGGGTGTGGCGGCGCCGCTCAAGGCGTTGCCGGCCTCAGTTGATCTGCGAGCGTGGTGCTCCCCTATCGAGGATCAGGGCGCCTTGGGCTCTTGTACGGCCAATGCCGGGGTGGGGGTGATGGAGTATTTTGAGCGCCGGGCCTTCGGACGCCACCTGGATGCCTCGCGGCTCTTTTTATATAAAGCGACTAGAAACCTGATGCGTGTAACGGGCGATACGGGCGCGTTCCTCAGGACCACGATGGGGGCCCTGGTGCTGTTCGGTGTCCCGCCCGAGGAGTACTGGTTGTACACGATTGCCGATTTTGATAAGGAGCCGACCGCCTTCTGCTATGCCTTTGCCCAAAACTATCAGGCGATTCAGTACTACCGGCTCGATCCGCCGAGTACCACCAAGCCGACCCTGCTCACCCGGATCAAGACCAACCTGGCGGGCGGGCTGCCGTCGATGTTTGGTTTTACTGTCTACACCTCGATCTCGCAGGCGGCGGCGACCGGCAAGATCCCTTTCCCGACCCCTAGCGAGAAGGTGGCGGGTGGTCATGCCATTGTTGCCATCGGATACGATGATGCGCTGAAGATCAAGAATACGAATCCAGGCGTCGTAGCGACGACCGGGGCACTGCTGATTCGAAACTCTTGGGGAACGGGATGGGGCGACGGAGGCTACGGCTGGCTCCCTTACGATTATATATTAAAAGGGCTGGCTGTCGATTGGTGGTCACTCCTCAAGAACGAGTGGATAGATACTGGGGCGTTCAAAGCATGAGTCCCAGGATAGTGTAACGGCGGGAATAGCGCGTCATGGTACGACTTGGTGCCAAATGAATCAAGAATGTAGAAATTCTCGCGAAGGCGGGCTACTCGAAGGACGCTACGCCAACTATTTCAAGGTTGGCTATAACGCCTTCGAATTTCTGCTCGACTTCGGTCAGTTCTACCCCGAGGGCAAGGAGGCCCAACTGCATACCCGGATCATCACAAGTCCAATCTACGCAAAGGCCCTGTTCGAGACCCTCAGGGAATCGATTGATCGCTACGAACAGACCTTCGGTGCGATCTCCCAGGAGGAAGGGGCGCAGCATGGCGGGATATGAAAATAGCCTGGAGCGTTTTCACAGAGGAACTGTGGCTGATTGATCTTCTGATCCATCTCCAGTGACAAATCGAGACTTCTCTGGAGGGGTATCGGCCTGTCACGTCCGGATTGCTGGTTCCCTTTACTATTGATGCGTCACAACCAATATACGAGGGGGCCGCAGAAGATATCGGCATCCCAAACGCTGACCGTCTCGAGATGAGATTATGTACGCCAAAAAGGCGTATTGACAGTACGCAACTTGGGGGGGTACGATCAGTCCGCGCAGCGGGCGAGCTTCCGGAGCCTTCAGCATCGCAACGTCCCGGTGGCCCGAGCCTGGACCCTCAAGGAGCGCTTGCGCGGGCTCCGGGACTTCACGTTTCTGCGTTCCGCGCAGAGAGGTTCGTTGGCCGCGGGTTCCGGCAGGCCATCCACCAGCGGCTTGGGGGCCGTCAGCCATCATCCAGTGGGTGAAAAAGACCACTCGGGGAGTCCGGGAGGTCCGGCACTTCAAGGCGGCGATCTACTTTCACTGCGGAGGACCCAATCTTTACTCACACGAAACCCGGAAGAGCCGATTTCTCCATCCGTCTCGATTGGAAAAGGGGATTTCCCCAGAAACAAGGAGGATAGAGCATGCCAGTCGCAGTGAGTTATCCAGGTGTTTATATCGAAGAGATTCCGAGTGGGGTGCGTACGATTACGGGAGTCGCGACTTCGATTACAGCGTTTATTGGGCGGGCGTTACGAGGGCCAACGGATGACGCTGTCACGATCAATAGCTTCGGTGACTTCGAGCGCTTCTTCGGCGGTTTATGGGCCGATAGTACGTTGGGTTATGGTGTGCGCGACTTCTATCTTAACGGTGGCAGCCAAGCGATCATTGTTCGCCTTTATCATCCAAAGTTTGCGACGAAAGCAGACCGGGATAAAGCGCTCAAAGCCGCGACTGACACGGCCACTGCGGCGGCAGGCGCAGACGCCGCAGCTGCAGCGGTCGCAGCAACGTTGAAGGCAGGGACTTTCACCACCGAGCCAGAAAAGTCGGCAGCCAAGGTAGTGGCAGATGCGGCAACTCAGGCCGCTGCAGTGACAGGTGCAACTGTTCCCGATGTAAAAAAAGCCGCCGAGGCGGCTGCCGCCAAGGCTGCGCCGATCAACAAAGCTACGCTCTCAGTCAACGGGCTCGGCCTCGAAGCCAAATACGAAGGCGCATGGGGGAACGCCTTACGTGCGCGCATCGATCATGACGTCAAAGGGCCGGACGCGGCGAACCTGTTCAATCTTTCGGTGCGAGACGGTATGACAGGACAGGTCGAGGTGTTCCGCAATGTATCGGTAGTCCCCGGCCACGTGCGCCAAGTGGACAATGTTCTCAAGAACGAATCGCGGCTGGTGCAAATGACCGGTGCGTTGCCGGGGGCTAAACCCGCCAAGCATCCCGACCCGGACAAGACCAAGAACGAAAGCGATGTGTGGGCCGATAATCTGGTCGCTACCAACACCAAGGTGGCGGATGTGGATCAGGCCTCCGATGGCGGCTATCTCGATGTCAGCGACTTCACCGGAATGGGCAAGGAGGACAAGAAGGAAGGGTTGTACGCCCTGAAGAAAGCCGACTTATTCAATATTCTGTGCATTCCGCCCTACCTGCAAAGCGGTGATGTGGACAACGCTACACTGGTCGGAACCGCGGCTACGTACTGCGAACAGCGGCGCGCCATGTTGCTGGTCGATCCGCCTACGACGTGGAACGACAAGGACAAGGCCAAGGCCGGCGTCGCCAATATCGGCACGAGCAGCAAGAACGCGGCGCTGTTCTTCCCGCGCTTGCGGCAACCCAATCCGCTGCACGACGGCCAGGTGGAAGACTCCGTCCCGTGCGGCGCCATCGCCGGTATTTTCGCACGCACCGATACCGCGCGCGGCGTGTGGAAAGCACCCGCCGGGCTCGACGCCACTCTGGTCGGCGTGCCGCAGTTGGGCGTGTCACTCACCGACGCGGAAAACGGCGAACTCAACCCGCTCGGCGTCAACTGCCTGCGCGCCATGCCCGCTGCGGGCCGCATTGTGTGGGGTTCGCGCACGCTGCAAGGCGATGACCGCCTTGCCTCCGAATGGAAGTATATCCCCGTACGTCGCACCGCCCTCTTTATCGAAGAGAGCCTCTACCGAGGTACCCAATGGGTGGTGTTCGAACCCAACGACGAGCCCCTCTGGGCGCAGATCCGTTTGAACATCGGCGCCTTCATGCAGAACCTGTTCCGTCAGGGGGCGTTCCAGGGTACGACGCCACGCGATGCGTACTTTGTGAAGTGCGACAAGGAAACCACGACCCAGAACGACATCAATCTCGGCATCGTCAACATCGTGGTTGGCTTCGCGCCTTTGAAACCCGCCGAATTCGTGATCATCAAGCTCCAGCAGATGGCTGGACAGATCCAGACCTAAGGAGAAAAAGATATGGCACAATTCAGCGTCAATGCACAGCGCTTCGATCCCTACAAAAACTTCAAATTCCGTGTCAAATGGGATGGCAAGTACGTGGCTGGCGTGAGTAAGGTCGGCGCGCTAAAACGCACGACGGAGGTGGTCGAACACCGCGAGGGCGGCGATCCCTCTAGCAGTCGGAAATCGCCGGGCCGCACGAAGTATGAGGCGATTACCCTGGATCGTGGTGTGACCCATGACAAGGAGTTCGAGCAGTGGGCCAACAAGGTCTGGAATTTCGGCTCAGGCCTGGGCGCGGAGGTCTCGCTCAAGGATTTCCGTAAGGAGATCATTATCGAGATGTACAACGAAGCCGGGCAGCTTGCCATCGCGTACAAGGTCTATCGGTGCTGGGTGTCCGAATTTCAGGCCCAGCCCGATCTGGATGCCAATGCCAACGCTGTTGCTATCCAGCACATCAAGTTGGAGAATGAGGGTTGGGAGCGCGATTACGAGGTGCCCGAGCCCAGCGAACCGACGTTCACTGAACCAGCAGGGTAATGTGTCGTGCGTGCACCTACAGCGGCGGAACTGTTGAATGTGTGGGAAAATGGTCTGCGGCAAGGCCCAATTGATCGCGCGCTCGGTCTACTGGAAGCCGTTTACCCTGAGCAGTCAGCGGAGACACTCGCGGGATTGAGTATTGGCGAGCGGGATGCCCGCCTATTGCAGGTTCGCCAGGTCTTGTTTGGCCCACGCATAACGAGCACGATGCTATGCCCACGCTGTTCCGAGCGGCTGGAGTGGGAGTCGGAAGTGGCGGAGTTGTGCGTCAATGGAGGGAAAACCTCGACCACCGAGTTATGCGTGGAAGCGGAAGCCTATCGACTCCGATTTAGGCTGCCTAATAGCCGCGACCTCGCAGCCCTATCCGTCGGGACGGATAGAAGCAGCGACAGTCGTACACAATTACTGGGACGCTGCCTGTTGGAAGCTTCTACCTCGGAGGGTGAACCGCTCCGGATCGAACAACTGCCGGAAACCGCGTTGCAAGCGATGGTGCGGGAGATGGATTGTGCTGATCCGCAATCGAATCTACAAGTCAGTCTCACATGCCCCGCCTGCGGCCACTGCTGGGAGGGGCTGTTCGATATTGTTTCCTTTCTATGGGCGGAGATTAATCACTGGGCGGAACGCACCCTGCGGACGGTGCATCTCCTGGCGCGCGCTTACGGCTGGCGGGAGGCGGATATTCTGGCGATGAGCCCCACCCGCAGGCAAATTTATCTGGAGATGGCGAGCCAATGACCGACTTCCTGGACATGCTCATCGGGCGACATATGGACGCCGCGCCCCAGATCGTGCCGCGTCTACCTTCGATCTTTGAGCCGGAGATACCCCGAGGCGGATTGAATGTTGCTGTTCCTGACAATAATGTCCCCGAGATAGAAGAGACGATCTCCGGGCCTTCTGTCCGAACAAAAACAATTCCACCATCCCACGTGGAACGGATGGATCCTCCACCCGTTGCCCAAGTCGCTATACCAACCGCTTCCTCCCCCGCAACCGTCAAGTCAGTACAGCCCAAAGCCATGCGAGCCCCAACCGTTCCTGCCAGGGAAGAGACGCGTTCGGTTAAGACGGGGATGAACGAGTCTGTATTCTCCGTCGCCCCTCGGGAAAGAGCGGGGGTGAGGGAAGCAAATTCAACGAGTGATTCCCCCACCCTACCCCTCTCCAAGAGGGAGAGGGGGCTTAATAAGGCGTTTGCTACGTCATCAGCCATCCCGGGCGCCCCAGCCATGGGCATGGTACGCCGTGCGCACCAAGAGGAGTACATGGAACGTACCCCGCCTAACCCCCAGACAACGCCGGTAGAGCAACCTCCCGTTAAGGAAGGCATAAACAAGCCGGTATTCTCTCTCTCCTCCGGAGAGAGGGCGGGGGGACTTGCTCAGGGGCGTCTTAAACCGTCTGTTGGCATGATCGCGCCCGCTATTCCATCTGTCTCCGGACCAGAGCGGTCCACTTCCCAGCCAGAGCCCGTCATCAACGTAACCATCGGTCGCATAGAGGTGCGTGCCACCGTGTCTCCGCAGAAGCAAACGCCGAAGCCCGAAAACCGACCTCCAGTGATGGGTTTGGAGGAATATTTGCGCCGTCGGTCGGGAGGGCATGACCGATGAGCAATCATCTAGCAATTGCGACGGTCACAGCGGCGCTGGGGCGAATTGTCCATGCTGCGGCGGAGGCCAGCGGGGTTGGCAGTGTGAGTTTGGATTTCGGGCGACCGACCGTTCCCGGCGATGGTCAGACGTCGCGCAAAGTGCAGGTCTACTTATATCAGGTATCTCCCAATGCGGCCCTACGCAATAGCGATCTTCCGACCCGTGGACCTGATGGCAAACTGGTGGAGCGGCCGCAGGCGGCGTTGGACCTGCATTATCTGTTGGCGTTCTATGGTAGTCAACAAACGCTGGAACCGGAACGCATGTTGGGCGCCGTGGCCCGCAACCTCCATGCCCGTCCATTACTCTCACGCCAGGCGATCCAAGATGCCATCAGTAGTCATCCAGAATTAAATAGCTCTAACCTGGCCGACGCCATCGAGCGAGTCCGATTCACACCAGCGGCCGTCTCGATCGACGAGCTGTCGAAGCTGTGGTCGGTATTTTTCCAAACGCCGCATGCGCTTTCTGTTGTCTATCATGCCAACGTGGTCCTGATCGAAGCGGAGGAGAGCGGACCGTCAGCTTTACCAGTCTTACAACGTGGTCAAGAGGACCGGGGGGTAGACACAGCACCGGATGTCCGTTCCCCCTTCCCGGCTTTGGAGAACATTCATATTGGTATTCCAGAAGATGTGGGAGTTGACCCTCTGCCACGTTCATATCCGAGTGCCCAGTTAGGGGCCTATTTGATTCTCCGTGGCACTAATTTCACTGGAGACACAGTAGAAGTCGAGTTCAGGCATTGGCGATTTTCCGAGCCTAATCATCCCCAGTTTCTTGTGCCCAAAAAGGTTACTGTGCCTCCAACGGATCGAACAGCCGCTGAAGTCAGAGTTGCGATTCCTGATGATGTTGCCGCCCAGACGGAATGGCGGGCTGGACCCTACACAGTTTCGGTCATTACGGGTAATGGCGGCAAGACACACGTCACCAATGCGTTACCCCTGCTGCTTGCGCCCCGGATCACCAACATCAGTCCGCCGAACCCGATCAGTCGAGATGCAAGCGGTAATGCCACGCTTACACTCACTGCGAGTCCGAGGGTTCCACCAACGCAGACAGCGACTCTCTTAATTGCAGACCAGGAGATCGCTGCTGAGCCGCGCACAATTGATACCGACCCCCTGCAATTTGAGATTTCTAATGCCCCCGTCGTTACTGACGCCGTTGTCCGGCTTAGAGTCGACGGCGTAGACAGCATTCCGTTCGAGCGTACGGGTACCCCACCTCGGTTCCAGTTCGCCACGAACCAAAAGGTAACGATCACATGAACGATCACGCCCGATGGATGGAGGCGAACGAAAAGTATCTGGCGACGGCGCTGGCGTGGCTGCGGTTGCGGCTTGAAAAGTTGGCTGCGTATGAAACCAAACCGATCAGGCTCGCCGTCGAGCCCGTCGTGGACAAGCCCAGTGGCTTTTTCGCGGGATTATTCAGGAAATCGTCGCCTCAACCGGCTCAACCGGCGGAAGCGCTCGGGACTTCACTGGTGCCTCGTGACGCAGATATCGTTGAGGCCGAAGCGGCCTTGACCCAGGCGGAAGGGAATGAGGTGCCGCCCGCCTTGATGATCCTGGCCCATCGCCTGGGGCTCTCGCACTTTGAACAACAAGTGTTGCTCCTCTGCGCGGCCATGGATCTTGATACGCGGATTCCCTCGCTCTGTGCCCGTGCCCAAGGTGACCCGCATAAGCCGTACCCTACCTTCGCCCTGGCTCTGACCCTGTTCGATGAACCGGTCTGGAACGCCCTCTCGCCCCAGAATCCCTTACGCTACTGGCGTTTGATCGAGATCAACCAGCCGGGTGTCACGCCTCTTACTGCCGGCGCGCTGCGGGCTGACGAACGGATCGTCAATTACCTCAAGGGGCTCAACTACCTGGATGATCGGCTTGGACCGCTGGTCGAGCCTCTGTTTGGTGAGGCAGGTTACGAGGATGAGTTGCCCCCGTCGCAGGAACAGCAGGCCGCCGAATTGGCAAGGCGGTTACGCACGTCCGCCGGCACCGGACGGGCGCCAGCCATTGAACTGCTGGGACGGGAAGTAGAAAGCAAACGGGCAGTGGCGCGGCGAGTGGCGAGTCAAGTCGGACTCAATCTCTACCGCCTTTCCGCGGGCATGTTACCCGCTCAGGGACCCGAGTTTGAAACCTTTGCCCGCCTTTGGCAACGGGAGTCCTTGTTGATGCCGATCGCCCTCTATCTGGACATGGGGGAGAGCGGTCCAGCAGACACCCACGATACGCAAGCGGCAGCGATCGCTCGGTTTCTAGGACGGGCTCAAGGTGTCTTTTTCCTGGATGTGGAGGAGCCCCAACGGATTCCTGATCGGGTAGTGTATTCAGTCGGGGTCCAACAGCCCACGCTCCACGAGCAGCGAGCCGCCTGGGTGCGCACTCTGGGTGAGGGTGCGGATGACCTGTCAGGACGGCTGGCTGCTCAGTTTAACTTGGGCCGGCGGGAGATCGAGCAGATCGCCGCCGCCGTACACGATGAGGACGAAACGAATCTCTCATTGGAAGAGCGTCTGTGGGATGCCTGCCTTGCGG
>JAHFDH010000090.1 GCA_023249055.1 Candidatus Methylomirabilota bacterium | reverse complement strand
CCAGCGACCAACGCATCCCGATACGCCACCATATCAGCAATCGCCGCCTGGCGATCCTTCTGCACCGTCGCGCCAGTGAACGGATTCGCCGCCGTCCCACCCGACGACTGCAGATACAGATAGACCAACTGCCCGCCGATCACATCAGGATAACCACAGTGCCAATCGACGACCTTCCCGCCAACCACTTTTGACCACGCAATAGTACTCGGGTCCACGTTCCACTGAAAGGACGCAATCGTACCCCCACAGCCCGAATAATACGCAGGCAGATAAACCGAATAAGCAAACAGGCTTTGCGTCCCAATAACACCCCATTGCCACGAGCCGCCCGTCACAGCCGAAGGCAACGGCGAAGGAGGCGCGTAAGTGTGTCTATACCAATCCCACGCTGCGAAGCCAATCTCCGCTACCGCCAGGGCCAAGCCCACCGGCCCCCAAACTGCATGATTTGCGTACCAAGCCGTACCGCCTCCGTCGCGTTCGACAGCTTTGTAACCCCCGACCCACTCAACGTAAACGTACCGAGATCAGACACATATGTATGACTCGCCTCAGCTCGATCCACCGGGACCACCACACCGAGCAACGACGCAATCAGGACCACCGCCACAAACCGTTTCAAGACCACTTTGTCCCCATCCCCCAAATGAACGCAATCGCCCCTAGCAGTCCCGCAGAGACGTACAACACCGGCGCCAACTGCATCCACATCGGTTGAGAAACGACCACACCAACTCCGTTAGTCCAATAAGTCGGTTCGGATATCCGGATATAGGCCGACCCAGCCGCAGACAACAACGCATCCGGAACAGGAACAGACCATATCGAATTCCCACTCAAGGTCCCACCCGTCAACAGCGTAGACCCCCAATACACATGCCCCGCCGACGTAAAGGAAGACCCCTCTATCACGATCACCTGACCGGTATCCCCGACAAAGAACTGGCTAGGCAACACCTTTGTAATACCGGCCCCCGCAACATCACCGAACAACAACAGAACCAGGGCGAGCGCCCCAACCAGGAGCGCCCGCCCCAGACCACCAGAGATCAGCGGGCCAGCATGCCCCGCACAATCCGAAATCCGAAAATAAGAGCAACCAGACCCAGGATTGCCAGGCCGATCGTGGTAATATCCCCGGTCACGCTGGACAGATCGACGGTCCACGTGCCGGTAGCCTCCGCATTCCCCACCGCGAACAGCGCCAGCGCCAACGCAAGAACGCCGTACACACTCCATTTTCCCTTCTGCATCATCAATCACCCCCTTTCTTTGCAAATCGCACCTCCTTCAATCACGCGCACCGCCGAGACCTACCGGCCCAACATCCGCCGGACGACCCGAAATCCGAAGATAAGAGCAACCAGACCCAGGATTGCCAGACCGATCGTGGTAATATCCCCGGTCACGCTGGACAGATCGACGGTCCACGTGCCGGTAGCCTCCGCATTCCCCACCGCGAACAGCGCCAGCGCCAACGCAAGAACGCCGTACACACTCCAACTGCCTTTCACCATCATCAATCACCCCCCTTCATTGGCCGGTTGCCACGTCAAAATTCCTGATGACTGTGAAACAATGAAGAGATCGCGCTGACTGACAGCCCGATACCCCACAGCCCCAAGATTGCCCAAAACGCAGTAAGAAAGTCGTCCATGTTCCCCTCCATCCACCCTTGTACAAATTCCCCAACAGAGATCCTAACCGCTTTTTTTGCGACTAAAACACGTCCACCGAGAGTAAAGCCCCGCCCCTGGTACCCGAAAACGCATCCACGAGCGCCGTCACCGTCAACGGTTTGCCCAACTCAACCTTTGTACCATTCCACAACCGAAGACGAACCAAGCTCGCGCCCCGGTCCCCCGTTTGCAACAACTGCACCGCCCGATAGGGCTTCCGTTTCTCCTTTGTCACCACATCAGCCACTGACACCACCGTACCCGTAATCGATGCGATCATCCTCTTACCCCCTCTTTCCGGAGCTCTCGAAACGCGAGCTCCATTTCAGTCACACGCTGTAGCCGTTCCAACACCGGCGTTGCCTGTGTCAACGCCCACTCACGAAACCACTCCTCGTAATCGACCACCTCATTGTCCAGCAGCAACACCCCCGCTTTCGTCAGCATCTTTCCAACCTCCGGGTAGACCTGTCCCATTCAAGCAACGGGAAAGCCATAGGCGGGAGCGCCGCGCCTACAACCGCGACCGGCGAAGCAACTGCTCCACCAGGCCGTCAACCTGCAATCCTGCAAGCTCCCCGCTGTGCCCCTCAAGCACTCGAACCCGATGTTCATCACTCACCCACACGTCTAATTCCCCTTTTGTCGATTCTTTGAGTACGTACTTCGCGCAGTAGTAGCGCGCACCCGCCAGGGGATCATACGGGTAAATCCTCGCGTATCCATTTTCCTCATTCCACAAATCCATATATGAGAGACGGCGAGGCTTGTTCCCCACACCGCCAATGAGGGCATGAAAATGCACAACATCGCGCTTCTGCATCTCGAGGGCCCGAACCCACCAGCAGCCCTGACCTCTCTCACGAAAGCGACGACCGTAGACTTCTTGATTGAGCACACGAATCCAGCGTTGAAAGCGACGAGCGGCCTGCTCAGGATGCACCGGCTCACGGAAGGTCAGCGTCGCGTACCAGTCCCAAGGACCGAGTAGCTCAATGAACTCGGCGTAGGCGTCAATCAGGTCATCCCTGCGACGCGCCCCGGCCCTCCCTACCAGATCACCAGGGGACGAGCATAGCTCTAAATCCGGGGACCGCTCTTCCGGGGACCGGTCCCCCGATTTCCCCCTGTCGCCTGGCAGGGTCCCGCCGCTTGCCACCGGGCGCAACGGGATGACCTCGTGCTCTACGATCATGACCACAAATCCATGACGCGCTCGTAATCAGGCGTACGCGTTCGACCGTTGTAGCCACCTGAACGAAACGGCTCACCAAGCACGTCACGATCACATATCCTAGCCGCTGTTTCCTCATCCACACGCAACGCCTTAGCCGGATCCGCGGTCGTAACAACATGACGATACCCAACGAACTCCTCCAACTCAGCAACATACCGACCCGAGCGAACATTCCGAATCCACAAATAAAAAAGGGATGCACCGGGGTCAGTGCATCCCTTCCCAACTTGATTATCTTGCGTAGCTACGCTATATTTGTCTTGCTGTAGCCGTGCCAACTTCACGTCTACGCCCCTCGCCCGTGGGCCTGCGCCGCTACTAACGGCCAGGAACGGGCACTTCTATTTCGACACTAGGTTACGACTTATGTCTTATACGACGTTGTAGACGTCGATAGGTGCCGCATTTTTAAGGGTTCGAACAACTGGGGGGATTTGATTCGATCGCTATACTCCCTCGCTATGACGCGGGCGAGAGACTGCCAACAACTGCACCTGGAGGTTGTCTCAGAGGTGAAAGGACGGAGGTTGGAGAAGTTATCGAGAGGTCAGGCTGGACCTGTACAATTCCGACTGCGCACGCTGGGCCCACCCGGTATTGGGATAGGTCGCCGCGACTTTTTCGAGGAGCGCGTAGGCGTCTTTCCCTCGATGCAGGCCAAAAAAGGCTGTGGCCAGGTGCAGTTGCGCCTCGGGAAGCAACGGCTCCTGAGAAAACTGTTCAATCAGCCTGGAGTAGGTCTCGGCTGCTTTTTCATAATTACGCTCTGCCAGATACGTATCCCCCACTCCAAGGCCGGCTGAAAAGGCCACCTGACCTCTCGGATTCTTTTCAAGGTAGCTAGTGTACGCAGATCTCGCCTCGCCGTATTTCCCCAACGTGTAATAATAGGTGCCGAGACGAAGGGTCGCCTCCGCGGAGGCGACAGTGGTCGGGTACCGTTGGATCACGTCGCGCAGGAGTCGAATACCCTCCCCCTGTTTCGCATCATCAGAGCCGCTTCTGGCAATTGCGTCGAGCTGACTCGCGGCCTTCCGCAGGAGCGCCGCAGCATCTGTTTCCTTCCTGCCGCTCCATACCGAATATCCCGCGATCACGGCGACCAGGGCCAACAGCCCAAGAGCCGCTGCAACAGCCCATCTCCATCGGTCGGTGAGGAAGGCTGTAAGTGTAGTTGCGCTGTCCGCGGCGACACGGCGGGGATCAGCGCGCCAATCCGGATTGTTTGTGCGAAGCCACGTCATCTTATGGTTCTACTCCCTCTGAAACTGCTAGGCGCTGGTGCGCCCGACAGGACTTGAACCTGCGACACAGGGTTTAGGAAACCCTTGCTCTATCCATCTGAGCTACGGGCGCCCGGTTGTCATCTCACTAAAGCGAGATGCGCGATCAAAACTGGATTAAGGAGAAGACTTCCCGATCCCCGAACCGTTCTCTCCCTTGGAGAGACAACAGCTCGACCAAGAAGGCCACACCGACGACGTGGCCGCCGAGGCGGGTAATAAGATCGATGGCGGCACTCATCGTCCCGCCGGTAGCGAGCAGGTCATCCGCCATCAGGATTCGCTGATTTGGAAGAATAGCATCCTGGTGAATCTCGAGCGTATCGGCGCCATACTCCAACGCATAGGTCGTGCGGTGCGTCTTGTACGGCAACTTCCCAGGCTTTCGGATCAACGTCGTGCCGGCGTGCAGCCTGTACGCTAATGCGGCCGCCACAATGAATCCTCTCGCCTCCACACCAACGACGAGATCGATATGCCGGTCGTGGAACTGCTCGGCAATCCGGTCGATGGCTGTGCGGAAGGCCTTTCCGTCTGCCAGCAGCGGCGTGATATCTTTAAATACGATCCCCTTTTTGGGAAAATCCGGGATATCTCGGATCTTCTGTTTGAGCAGTTCGGTCGTCATCTCCTCCATCCCTGCCTGTCGACAAAAAACAAGCCTGCATGGCTTGCCGCTATATCGAGCGGCGATTCGGCGCACCGTGACCGCCGTCAGCAACCACCGGCGAGAACGTCACCACGTTAGAAAGAAGATGGTCGGGGCGATTGGATTTGAACCAACGACCCCTTGCTCCCGAAGCAAGTGCGCTACCAGGCTGCGCTACGCCCCGACATCATTCGCCCCATCCGTGCTCGCCGATCAACTTTACGAACATACAGTCCCCAAACTCCGTCCAGCGTACGGTCGTTCCTCTTTTCGTACCCTTCGTGAGAACTTGATTCCATGCCTGCCCGACCGGCAGCACCAGACGTCCATTGTCGGCGAGCTGTTCGGTCAGACACTGTGGGATACTGGGAGCGCCCGCACTCACGATAATCGCGTCAAAGGGCGCCTTCTCTTTCCAACCCATGGAACCATCCCCTATCCGAATCCACGTATCGCAGTACCCGAGCGACTCCAGCCGACGGCGGGCGGCCAACGCGAGCCGTCGATTCCGCTCGATAGAATATACCTTCGCGCCCAATTCCGCCAGGATCGCTGTCTGGTATCCGGATCCGGTCCCGATCTCCAGTACCCGCTGATCCTTCTCCAGCTCAAGCAACTCCGTCATGCGCGCTACCATAAACGGTTGCGAAATCGTCTGCCTCTCACCAATCGGCAGGGAATAATCGCCGTAGGCGCGTCCCCAGAAGGCTTCTTCCACAAACAGATGTCTGTGGACCTTGGCCATTGCTTGCAGGACCCCTTGGTGTGTAATCCCGCGCCTCACGAGCTGCTCGGCCACCATCCGTTGCCGCGCAACCGCGTAATCCATGATGGGATCGCAAACCTGCTGTATGCGTCGTCAGTTGACGGTGACGTTATGCTGTGGCGCGGCGCCGGCTTGCACGGGATGACAGGTCGTCCCAGGGGAACTCCCATCTCTGGAGTTCTTTCACCGCGCTCGAATTGGTCAGATCGAGATGAAGCGGCGTGATCGAGATCGATCCTGCCGTCACCGCGGCATAATCGCTATCTTCCAACGGCTCCCATGTAGGCTCTTTCCCACCGATCCAGTAATAGGCTCTTCCGCGAGGATCGACCTTTCTCACAATAATGTCGTCATAGCGTCGCCTTCCCTGTTGCGTGATCGCGACACCTTGAATCGCGGAAGGGCGACAATTCGGGACGTTGACGTTCAGCATCGTATCGGATGGCAAACCATTTTTTTCGATCAGCTTCGCGACCATCACAGCGGCCAGCCCGGCTGCCGTGAAGTTCACCCGCCGGCGCGCGACGACCGACAGCGCGAACGCGGGAAGCCCCAGGAGCGTCGCTTCGAACGCGGCCGACACCGTGCCGGAGTAGGTCACATCATCACCCATATTCCCGCCGGCGTTGATCCCGGAGGCCACCAGATCGAACTTTCGATTAATCATGCCCATCAGCGCGAGCGCGACGCAATCGGTCGGCGTGCCGTCAACCGTAAACCAAGTCGGCGCGACCTTCGTAACGCGCAACGGCCTGTTTAACGTCAGCGAATGTCCCGATGCGCTCCGTTCACGATCAGGTGCGACGACCCACACCTCGCCGAGTGCGGATAGCGCATCCGCCAGCACCCGAAGCCCTCGCGCATGAATACCGTCATCGTTAGAAACCAGAATATTCATATAGAACAGAAAAAAGAGCAGAGACATACTCTGCCCTTCGGCGATTCCGCTTCTCGATCTGTCGTACTGGTCGGGGCGATTGGATTTGAACCAACGACCCCTGGCCCCCCATGCCAGTGCGCTACCAGGCTGCGCCACGCCCCGAGAAGACCATACCTGTTTGTCAGGGGAAATTCCTACGCAATAGCGACGAGATCTGCTTCAGTTCTTCTCTCACCAGTCGGATCGAATCTAAGGCGGTTGGCGACAACGGTTCCTGCTCCGCAGTCAGATGGCGTCTGGCGCCCGCGATAGTAAACCTCCTCTGGTAGAGCAACTCCTTGATGCGAAGCACGGCCAGCACATCATTACGCCGGTATAACCGCTGTCCGCTTGGACTCTTCGTCGGCCGCAGTGTCGTAAACTGGGTCTCCCAGTAACGAAGGATGTACGGTTGAACCCCTGTCAGTTCCGCGACCTCTCCAATCTTAAAGTACAGCTTCTCTGGAATGTCGAAACCGCCATCAAGACCCGGGAGAAGTCGTTGTTGCGATCGAGGTTTCGTTCTGACCAACCTCATCCGTGCACCGGGCACAGTCTTGCCTCTTCCGCCGACGTGAATACTACTCGCCGAGATCGTTCACAGCCTGATGCAACGCTTTACCCGGCTTGAACTTCAATACCTTGCGAGCCGAGATCGTTATCGGATCACCGGTCTGAGGATTTCGTCCTTTTCTCGCCCGCTTGGCTTTGACCTGGAACGACCCGAAGCCGACAAGCTGGATCTTCTCCCCTTTCTTGAGAGCGTTCTTCACGATGTTGAGGGTCGCCTCCACCGCTTCCATCGCCTGTTTCTTGGCGAGGCCTCTTTCAGCGACGATCGAAGCTATGTCAGCCTTGGTCATGTTTTCTCTTCCCCCTCAGAACAACACACCAACCGTTCATAATGTCATCGTTCTTGTACCTGTCGCCTGCTGCAGTTCAGAGCCTTTCTCCAACTCTTCTATTCGCCATTCGCTGATATGATAAAGAGCGGGGGGAAGGTTGTCAAATCCTTTTTCCGGATATATCGGCCTATTGGATGATCGAATCGTTTCGGCTCTCCGAGTCGCCCGACGCGATGCGAAGCGGATCGTTCGCTGCCGAAGGCGCCGAAGCCCGATAGGCATAACTCAGGGTTCGTCCCATCAGTGCCACGTAGACCAGGCCTCCCAGCGCAAGCACCAGCGCGCCAAGCTCAGCGATCGCCGACTGGGCTGTGATCAGTCCGGCGGCAAGCATCAAGACACCGGCATTCAACGAGACAAAGACAAATGGCCGACAGCGCGACAAAGACAACTCCGCGATCGCCAGCGTTGACCAGCCTCTGCGCTCGCGCACGCCGACGACGAACCCCGGAAAGAGCTTAAACGACATCCCGATGATGAGGTTCGTCGCCCACCCGAGCAAGCCCAGCACCCCGTATGCCCCCGCCACCCTGTTGCCGAGCGCGGTGTCCGGATCGATCCACAGCAACGAAAATCCGAGGCCAACGGCGAGCAGTAAACAAACAATACCGGCCAGCGCGTGCCGCATCGTCCAATCGATCGATATCCGCCGGTTACGGACAAGCGCCTGGAGGACGCCGACATAGGTCAGTAGAGCCGACAGAATAACGATACTCCACACGGTGGTCCCGGGAATCCAACCCAGGAGCGCCATCGCCAATCCGGCTACGCCGGCGGCAAGGCCGTACAATTGCCATACCGCCACACGCGGCAGCGTCAGCTCCGACAGCAGAAACGCCGGCGCCATTCGATAGGAGACGGAGCAGACGGTCAGGCTCACCCATCCAAGCGCCGCAAGATGCGCATGGCTGGCCAGG
>JAHFDH010000089.1:5869-8488 GCA_023249055.1 Candidatus Methylomirabilota bacterium | reverse complement strand
TTGAACCGGATGGTGGCCTCGTCGATCTTGCGGCTTCCCTTGATGTCGAGCTGTTTGACCTGCGCCTGTTCCTGGCCGTAAGCTTTACCGAACGGCAACGCCAGGAAAAGAAAGAGGGAACTGACGACGAGCAACGTTACGCGATTCGCGAAGGACGGCACCAAGCGTTGTCACTCCTCGAGTCTGGACGGGGATATAGCTGCGCTCAGGTTAAACGCATTAACCGTACCACCTTTGCCTCGATAACGCAAGGAGAAAGTCGCCCGGATGGGCCTTCGCTGAAGGAATATAGGCTGGAGTGACGTGAAGTTATTGAGGCGTTTCGAGGAGGCTGACCTCTTCGAACGTCAGGGCGTCTCCCTCCAGTTTTACCCTGAGGGTGCCCCCTTCCGCAAACCGCCCCCTCAACACCTCTTCGGCCAATCGGTCCTCGACATACCGCTGGATGGCACGGCGAAGGGGCCTGGCGCCGAGGGTCGGGTCAAAACCTCGATTGATCAGAAACTCTTTCGCGCTGTCATCGACCGCCAGCAAGATCTTACGCTCCGCAAGTTGAAGCTGCAGGCGGGCGAGCATCAGATCCACGATCTTACACAGCTCGTTTTTGCTCAACTGGTGAAAAACGATCACCTCATCAAGCCGGTTAAGCAACTCGGGATTGAAGACGCGTTTCAGTTCGCCCAGGACGGTGTCCTTCATCTTGTCGTACGTCACCGCCTCGTCGCCGCCCTTGGCAAAACCCATGGTGGCGTGGAGGCCGATCTGGCGGGCGCCGATATTGCTTGTCATGATCAGGATGGTATTCTTGAAGTCAACAACGCGACCATAGCTGTCGGTCAGGCGGCCATCCTCAAAGATCTGGAGGAGCAGATTAAAGACCTCCGGGTGGGCCTTTTCGATCTCATCGAGGAGGATGACGGAGAAGGGCCGACGCCGAACCTTCTCAGTGAGCTGACCCGAATCGTCGTACCCGATATACCCCGGAGGCGCGCCGATCAGCCGGGAGGTCGAGAAGCGCTCCATATACTCCGACATATCAACGCGGATCAGCGCGTCCTCCGTGCCAAACAGGAATTCCGCCAGCGCCTTGGCCAGTTCAGTCTTTCCCACACCGGTCGGTCCCAGAAAGATGAACGACCCCACGGGACGGCTCGGACTCTTAATCCCGGCCCGCGAACGGCGAATCGCGCGGCTGACGCTCTCGATAGCCTCGGTCTGCCCCACGACCCGTTTAGCCAGGTCCTGTTCCATCCGCATCAGCTTGGCCGATTCCTCCTCCTCAATCTGATACAGCGGAATACCGGTCCACTTGGAGACGATGTAGGCGACCTCCTCGGCCGTCACTACAGTCTTTTCCTTCGCCCTGGACTCCTTCCAGCGGGCCTTTCTCTCTTCCAGTTCAGCCCGGAGCTTGCGCTCCGAGTCGCGAAGCCTGGCCGCAACCTCAAAGGCCTGGGTCCGAATCGCCTCTTCCTTCTGGGCTCGCAGGCACTCGACCTCGTTTTCCGTCTCGCGCAGTTCCGGCGGCAGCATCAGGGTTTTGAGCCGCGCCCGCGAGCCGGCCTCGTCGATCACATCAATCGCTTTGTCCGGCAGAAAACGGTCGGCGATGTAACGCTGCGACAATCGCGCAGCAGCCATCACAGCATCGTCGGTGATGACCGCGCAGTGATGCGCCTCGTAGCGATCCTTAATCTCCCGCAGGATGCGGATCGTCTCTTCCACACTCGGCGGCCCGACCTGGACCGCCTGGAATCGCCGCTCCAACGCCCGGTCCTTCTCAATGTGGCGGCGATACTCATCAAGGGTGGTGGCGCCGATACACTGCAACTCCCCGCGCGCTAGCGCCGGCTTCAACATGCTCGATGCGTCGATCGCTCCCTCGGCGGCGCCGGCTCCCACCAACGTGTGCAGCTCGTCAATAAACAGGATAACACTTTGCGACTGCTGAACCTCCTTGACGACCGCCTTCAACCGCTCCTCAAACTGACCGCGGTACTTAGTTCCGGCCACCATGCCGGCCAAGTCAAGCTGGACGACCCGCTTCCGCAGCAGAGTCTCAGGCACGTTGCTGGCCACGATCCGTTGGGCAAGCCCCTCTACGATGGCAGTCTTTCCGACACCGGCCTCCCCGATCAGAACCGGATTGTTCTTCGTCCGGCGCGACAGAATCTGGATCACCCGCTCGATCTCCGTCTCGCGGCCGATCACCGGATCCAGCCGGTCTTGCCGCGCCATCGCAGTCAGGTCCACGCCGAATTCATCCAGGGCCGGCGTCCTGGTCGAGCTCGTCGGCTTGGAAGCCTGCTCACCCAGCAACTCCTGAGCCTGCGCCTTGGCCGAGGCGACACTGACGCCAAAGTCTCTCAGGACCAGGGAGGCGATTCCTTCGCCTTCGCGGATCAATCCGAGCAGCAGATGCTCGGTGCCGATATAGTTATGTCCGAGCGATCGGGCTTCAGAGATCGCGTATTCCAGGACCTTTTTCGCCTGCGGGGTGAAGGGGATCTCGCCGGAAGGGCTGAACTCGGAGCCGACCGAGACGATCTTCTCGATCTCCCCCTTCACTGCGGAGATGTTGACATTCAGCTTCTTCAAAATCGCGACTGCGAGTCCATC
>JAHFDH010000089.1:0-5769 GCA_023249055.1 Candidatus Methylomirabilota bacterium | reverse complement strand
TGAAGGGGATCTCGCCGGAAGGGCTGAACTCGGAGCCGACCGAGACGATCTTCTCGATCTCCCCCTTCACTGCGGAGATGTTGACATTCAGCTTCTTCAAAATCGCGACTGCGAGTCCATCGCCTTCGCGGATCAATCCGAGCAGCAGATGCTCGGTGCCGACGAAGTTGTGCCCAAGTCGGATCGCCTCCTCCCGGGCCAGGATAATCACCTTGCGGGCTCGCTCTGTGAATCGCTCAAACATCTTCCTACTCCCTCTCTTCAGCGCCTTCGCGTCGCTAATACGCTCAGTATAGCCGATCCCTCCAGAATTTCAAGCCTTCTCTACGATTCGACCATCCAATATTGTCACGATCCGATCCGACCGATGGGCCAACTTCTCGTTGTGCGTCACCATCACAAACGTGAGGCCGCGTTCTCGATTCAGCCGGTGGAGCAGCTCAAAGGTCGCGTCGCCGGTCTTGGTATCAAGGTTTCCGGTCGGTTCGTCTGCGAGAATAACCTTGGGCGAAGCGCCCAGGGCCCTGGCGATAGCCACTCGCTGCTGCTCCCCGCCGGATAGTTCAGAAGGCCGATGCAGGAGCCTGGGCTCAAGCCCCACCTCCCTCAGCAGGGACGCGGCGATCTCTCGCGCCTCCGACCGATTCCGGCGCGCGACCAGGAGCGGCATCATGACATTCTCCAGCGCGGTGAACTCCGGCAGGAGGTGGTGGAACTGAAAGATAAACCCGACAGTCCGGTTGCGAAACTCAGCCAGTCGCCCATCATCCATCCGGCCAAGACTGACCTTCTCATAGAAGATCTCACCGGCGGTAGGGCGATCCAGGGCGCCGAGGAGATGCAGGAAGGTGCTTTTACCGGCGCCTGACGGTCCCACGATTGCGATGAATTCTCCCTTTCCAATGCTGAGGTCAACACCCTTCAGGACCTCGACTGTTCCGCCATCGATCTGGAACGACTTATAGACGCCATTCGCTCTGATGAACTCACTCATAACGGATCGCGACGACCGGGTCGAGCCTGGCCGCCCGCCAGGAGGGGTAAAGCGTCGCGAGGAAACTTAAGACGAGTGTCGATGAGGCGATCAAGACCAGGTCGCTCCCCTTCATCAGAATCGGGACGGCATCCAACAGATAGACATCGCCCTGAAGTCTGACGATCTTGTAGGTCTCCTGCAGCTTACAGATAATCGCGCCTCCAGCGGTTCCCAACAGGGTCCCGACCAGTCCTATGACCACGCCCTCCACCATAAAGATGAGCATGATGCTCCTGGAGCTGGCGCCGATCGATTTGAGGATACCGATCTCCGCCCCCTTGTCCATCACCTTCATGATCAGCGTGCTCACGATGTTAAATGCGGCTACCAGCACGATCATCGTCAGGATGATAAACATGGCGATCTTCTCCAGCTTCAGGGCGGCAAAGAGGTTGCGGTGCAACTGCATCCAGTCTCTCGCGACATACGGGAATCCAAGGCGTCGCTGAATCTCCGCCCCTATCTCCTTTGCGCTGTACAGATCGTCTACCTTGACCTCGAGCCCTGTGACCGATTGTCCCATCTGAAAGAGTTGCTGAGCCGCGGCGACAGTAATGTAGGCCAGCGCACTGTCGTATTCGTACATCCCCATTTCAAAGATCCCGACTACGGTGAAACTTCGCATGCGCGGCGCGAGGCCGAATGGGGTCAGCACATTGCCGAAAGGAGAAATGACGTTCACCCGTCCGCCCAGACCCACCCCGAGATTCGTTGCCAGGGCGCGCCCGATGATGATTCCCTCTGGGTCAAGATGCCATCCGCTTCCCTCAGCCGGTCTTTTCAGCCGCGCCGGATCGACCTCGGCGAAGCTGCTGGTCAGCGTCGTCACTCCCTGCGCAGAATCGAGGTCGATGCCGCGAAGGACCGCCCCTCCCGCCCCTCGACCCGTACTCAGCATCACCTGGTGGTAGGTAAAGGGAGAGACCGCCACTACGTGCGGAACCTCGCGGACCCGCGCAAGCGCTTGAGCCGGCTCCTCGATTCCCCGATCCCCATGGCGGATGATCCACAGGTGGGCATTGGTCCCGAGGATCTTGCCCCGAAGGTCGCGCTCGAACCCGCTCATCACCGCCAGCACAACAATGAGCGCCATGACGCCAAGGGCGACGCCGCCGATAGAGATCATCGTGATCAGGGAGATAAACGCCTGTCCTCGCCTCGCCTTGAGATACCGCAGCCCTACGAACAGCTCAAACGGCATCGGTACCGCCCTGTTCGCCTTGAGCGGGCTTCAGGAGAGGAAAGAGGATGACATCACGAATAGACGGAGAGTCGGTCAAGAGCATCGCCAGCCGGTCGATACCGATTCCTTCACCCGCCGTCGGAGGCATCCCGTACTCCAGCGCCCGCAGAAAATCCTCATCCAGACCGTGGGCCTCCAGATCGCCCTGATCCCGCTGCCGCAACTGATCAAGAAAGCGGGCACGCTGCTCGCGCGGATCGTTCAGCTCCGAGTAAGCATTGGCGAGCTCCATGCCGCCGACAAACAGCTCAAACCGCTGAACGGTCGTCGGCTCCCCCTGTTTCGCTTTGGCCAAGGGTGAAAGCTCCGTGGGGAAATCGATGATGAACGTCGGTTGAATGAGCTTCGGCTCCACCAGCTCGTCGAACAGCTCGGCCATGACCTTCCCCCTGCCCCAGCCCGGCAAGATATTGATCCCATAGCGTCCGGCCATCTCACGCACGCCCGCTTCTGTCTCCAGCGCCTCCGCATCAAGCCCGGCCAGTTTGACGAGGGACTCCTCCAGCGTCAGCTTGGGCCAGGGCGGCACGAAGGAGATCTGCTGTCCCTGATAGGTCACCTGCTGATCGCCCGTGATCTCTTGGGCCAGGTAAGCCAGCATCTCTTCCGTCATCGCCATCAGATCCTGGTAATCGGCATACGCCTGATAAAACTCCAACATCGTGAACTCTGGGTTGTGCTGAGTGGAGATCCCCTCATTCCGAAAGTTCCGGTTGATCTCGAACACGCGGTCGAATCCTCCGATCACCAACCGCTTCAGATAGAGTTCTGGAGCGATCCTGAGATACAGTGTAAGGTCAAGCGCATTGTGATGCGTGACAAAGGGACGCGCCATCGCGCCGCCGGCCATCGACTGCATCATGGGAGTCTCGACTTCCAGGAACCCCCTCGATTCAAGGACACGGCGGATCTCTGTAATCAGGCGACTGCGTTTTCTAAAAGCCTCTGCAACCTGGCGATTCACGATCAGATCCAGGTAGCGCTGACGGAAACGCGTCTCTACATCGGTCAGTCCATGCCACTTCTCCGGCAACGGCCGCAGCGATTTCGACAAGAGCTGAACCGTCCTGGCCCGCACCGTAAGCTCCCCTGTCCGCGTCCTGAACAGTTGACCCTCCACCCCCAGGTAGTCGCCGACATCGAACTTCTTACACAGTTCGTAGAGTGGCGCGCCCAGCGCGTCCTGCGACAGGTAGATCTGCATCTTCCCGGAATAATCTTGAAGGTGAGCAAAGGTTACCTTACCGTGATGACGGAGGGACATCAGGCGGCCGGCAATGGCCACCTCTGGCGCCGCATGAACCTCCTCAGGAAGGACGGCATGGTCCCGGTGAAGATCGGCCGCAAGGTTCCGAACCTCAAAGCGAGCCGGGAAGGGATTCACGCCTGCCGCCTCGAGTTCTGCCAGCTTTCGCATCCGCTCGCTCATCAACGAACTATATTCTTCCATAAAGCCTCCTGGTGTGAGATGCGTCCGATTATAGGAAGCACCCTGGCCACTGTCAAGGAAGCTCCAGGCAGAATCCCTGGAATTCGGGGCTTCCCGAGTGGTATGCGATTACGTGGCTTCAGTCCGTATCAGGCGTGAGGCGTACGCGGAAAAGTCTACCGTGAGCAGGCCGCTGCATGCGGCTTTGACGGCGAATGTCGTGCGATCGCAGAAGGCGTAGTGGGTGTTGCAGGCAAGAGATGGATATTGATCGTCTATATAGATTCCCCACGCTTCGCCCATCTCGCCCGCCATCCAGGCGGCGTGAGCGTTATCGTCGCGTTCCCACCAGTTAAGATAATCGTGAGCGAGCGCATGCTCGGCTGCAGTTACGGCTTGATTGGGCGTCAGGCCTGCGGCGGCTGCAGCGTAAGCAACGGCTGGATTGAGCCACCCGGCGGCGAGCCAATCAGGAAGGTCGCCATCGGCACGGAAGTCTAGCCCATACCATTGCGCGGCACTGGCGGTGACGGCGGCCTGGTCGCCGTAGAGGTCCGCATAGTGGGAGATCAGATCGGCGATGTCTGAGATCGCTTTGGTCGCGGCATTGGTATCAGGCTGCAGGCCCATAGGCGGCGTCCGTATAGATAAGTTCCAACGGCGCTCCTGAGTGAGGCGACATGTTCAATACTCCCGGTTACGGTCGTCCGGTCAACCGCTATGTCAGGTGATGCGTGGATCAGCGGCGCGGACCTGGACCCATGCCGCCGCCTGGACCCATGCCCCTACCCATCGCAGGCGGCTCATCCGGAAGCGTCACGCCGCGTTCCTTGGCACGCGCCTTCATCTGCTCATGAAACTCCTTACGGATTTGCTCTCGCTCCTCAGCAGTCTTTGCGGCGCGCATTTTTTTGCGATGCGCTGCGCGTTCTTCCTCTGTCATTAACTGGCTGGCACGGATCCGACCTGGTTGGCTCTCCGTTTTTACAGCGTCTCCCGGTTTCGCCTCGCTCTGAACCGGCTTGTCATCGGCCGCCAATGCCAAGCCGACGGACAACGCCAATATCGAGACCCCACAACATAGCTTGAGCAGCTTTTTCATCACCATGACCTCCTTTACGTTTGGGTTGATTCCAGTCGTCTCGCGCCACCGCAACCCGTTCGATGGTCGCGCCTCACCAATCAGCATGATAGACTGGAATGAGCGACGTACTGCCCCTCAAGACGGGTGAATCAGGATTGACATGATGCCGCTCGGCTCGGTCAAGTAGCGCCACAAGCGGGCCGGTATCAGCGATGGCGACGCGCATGGCGGCCAAAATCTGCGAGGTGTTTCGGGCTAGAGGCGAGGTCCGGAAGACCGGAATCCACCACTCCGCAGGCGTTCTTCATGAGCTCCGATAGCGTGGGCCGTGTGGGCCGATTGCGGGGGCTTTGGATCACCAAACGTAAGCCCTCCTCCACCAGCTCTCTGAGCTTGCGCCCACGCAAGGCCGCCTCGGCTTTGGCTTGCCGGTAGAGCTCATCCGAAATCTCGACGGTCGTTTTCATAGCCTTCCCCTTTTCTCACACAATATATTCCATAAATATACTTTTACAGCTTTCCATATATCTTTCAAGCTGGGTGTCGTTCCTCAACCCAGCTTGCGGCTTACTGCGGATCGCGTAATTCTCCTTCGTACTCCAGGGGTTGTCAAGAAGATCCCAATGTCCCAAGAATCGATTGAGATTCTCACCGCGCTTGCACAGGACGGACTGATCTGGCACAATACGATTACTATGGCGGAGACATTGCTCGATAAGGTCTGGCGGGCCCACACAGTGCGAACGCTTCCCTCGGGGCAGACGCAGCTTTTTATCGGTCTGCACCTGATCCATGAAGTCACCAGCCCGCAAGCGTTTCAGATGCTGCGGGAGGCTGGGCTCACGGTGCGCCACCCCGACCGAACGTTCGCAACCATCGACCACATCGTCCCGACTGCCTCTCAGATGAGGCCCTTTGCAGACGCCATGGCCGAAGAGATGGCAGTCCACCTGGTCAGAAACTGCAAGGAGTTCGGC
>JAHFDH010000088.1:6555-8667 GCA_023249055.1 Candidatus Methylomirabilota bacterium | reverse complement strand
TTGAAGGCGCGCTGAAACGCCCCGTATGAGCGCTCAATCCGGAGGTAATTTTCCTCCTTGACCTCGCGCTCGAACTTCCGCTCGCCCTTTAACATCAGGGTGTTGTCCTGCACCTGGATGTCGATGTTGTCACGGCTTACCCCGGGCAATTCCGCCTTCATGACGATGCTGTCGGAGGTCTCGAAGATATCGACGGCGGGCGACCACATGGAGGCCGTCAACCCTTCATCGTCATCCGTCCGGGTCCGGGACAGCGTCTGATCGAACAGCCGGTTCATCCGTTCCTGAAGCGTCATCACATCGCGGAATGGATCCCATCGAACAATCGCCATCAACGTCACCTCCTTTCCTCTACTTCTTGTCGCCTTTGCCGCCGAGGTCCTCGAACTCGGCATCGACTACCCCGCCTTCCGGCGCCCCGTGCGACGGCTCGCCTTGCGCCTGCCCTTCCGGAGGCGCCTGCTGCTTACTCTGAGCCTGCTGGTAAAGCAGTTCAGCAAGCCGGTGCGAGGCCTTGGTGAGCTGATCGAGCGCTTCGCGCTGCTTGCTCATATCTTCGCCCTTCAGGGTTTCCTTTGCCGCGTTGATGGCGGTCTCCAGGGTGCCCAGTTCGGCGATTGGGAGTTTTTCGCGACTCTCGTTCAGCATCTTCTCGGTCTGATAGCACAGGCTGTCGAGTTGGTTCCGGACCTCGATCTCCTCGCGTCGCTTCTTATCTTCCTCGCCACATCGCTCCGAATCTTTGACCATTCGCTCGATCTCATCTTTCGTCAATCCGGAGCTGGCCGTGATCGTAATCTTCTGCTCCTTGCTGGTGGCCAGGTCTTTGGCGGCCACGTTGAGGATCCCGTTCGCGTCAATATCGAAGGTGACCTCGATTTGCGGAATACCGCGCGGCGCCGGCGGGATCCCCACCAGGTGGAAACGGCCCAACGTCCGGCTGTCCCTGGCCAGTTGCCGCTCCCCCTGGAGGACATGGATCTCCACGCTGGTCTGGTTGTCGGCTGCCGTCGTGAAGGTTTCGCCCTTGCGGGTCGGGATCGTGGTGTTCCGCTCGATCAGTCGCGTCATCACCCCGCCCAATGTTTCGATCCCCAGCGACAGCGGTGTCACGTCCAGGAGGACCACGTCTTTGACCTCGCCGACCAACACGCCGGCCTGGATCGCTGCGCCGACCGCGACCACCTCATCGGGATTGACCCCCTTATGCGGCTCCTTTCCAAACAGCTCTCGCACGAGTTGCTGGACCTTCGGCATTCTGGTCTGGCCGCCCACCAGCACGACCTCATCGATGTTTGCGGGATCGAGACCGGCGTCCTTCAAGGCTTGACGGCAGGGCACGATAGACCGTTGGATCAGGTCCTCAACCAACTGCTCGAGCTTCGCCCTCGTCAGTTTGATGCTCAGATGCTTCGGGCCGGAGGCGTCGGCTGTAATGAACGGCAGATTGATCTCGGTCTCCAACACCGTGCTCAGTTCGCACTTCGCCTTTTCGGCTGCCTCTTTCAGGCGCTGGAGCGCCATCCGGTCCTTTCGCAGGTCGATCCCCTGATCCTTCTTGAACTCTTCCACCAGCCAAGAGATGATCCGCTCGTCGAAGTCGTCGCCTCCCAGGTGGGTATCGCCGTTGGTGGATTTGACTTCAAAGACCCCCTCGCCCAACTCCAGGATCGAAATGTCGAATGTCCCGCCTCCCAAGTCGTAGACGGCGATCTTTTCGTCCTTTTTCTTATCCAGGCCGTAGGCCAGCGACGCCGCCGTCGGCTCGTTAACGATTCGAAGCACCTCGAGGCCGGCGATCTTGCCGGCATCCTTGGTGGCCTGGCGCTGTGAGTCGTTAAAATAGGCCGGAACGGTGATCACCGCCTGCGTGATCTTCTCCCCGATGTAGGCCTCGGCATCCGTCTTCATCTTTTGAAGGATCATGGCGGAGATCTCGGGCGGCGAATACCCCTTCCCTCTTACCTCAACTGAGGCATCACCATTGCCGGCCCGAACTACCTTGTACGGCACCAGCTTGATCTCCTGGCTGACCTCCTCATAACGACGACCCATGAAGCGCTTGATAGAGAAGATCGTGTTCTCAGGGTTGGTGGTTGCCTGCCGCTTCGC
>JAHFDH010000088.1:3426-6455 GCA_023249055.1 Candidatus Methylomirabilota bacterium | reverse complement strand
GAAGAGCCGAAGCGACCTCCTGCCTTCTGTCATTGAGGTTGTCAAGGGGCTGCACTCTTATACGGTGCCGGAAGTGATCGCGCTGCCCATTCTCGGGGGATCCCCTGACTACCTCATGTGGATGGACCGTTCGTTACAGCAATCATCCTGATGCGTACCGGAAGTCGCGTGCCACAGCGACACGGCGCTTGCCCGAGGCGAGCGGGTCTCGGCCCTATCCTCCCTTTTCGTTCCTGCTCGGACCGGTGCGTGGGTTTGAAACGCTTGACAAACTCAACAAAGCAAGGTATAAGACTCTGCAACCGCCCGCTACCGCAGGGGCTCTTCGAAAAGTACGGTTCGCCAGGGCTTCTTGATTCTTGCCAGCTTTAGCCTCATAACCCTGACAGGAGGTCAAGATGGACCATCGATTCTCCGGAAGACTCCTAGGGGTAGCGGTCGCCATTTCGGTGAGCGTATCGCCCTTTGCCTCTACTCCAGCCTCGGCTTCCGACCATCAGGCTCGCAGTCAGAGCGTCGCGATGGTCCCGCCGCCATTGGGCCTTGCCGATCATCAACTGACAGCCGCTGTCGTCTTGCCCTCTGGTACTCCGCGTATCCAACCTCAGATCGACGTCGGCGAGCCCCTTACCGGTACCTTTCGAACGCCCGACGAACACCAGGAAACCGTTCGGAATGGATTGGCCCACGCTTCCACGGGGATGCAGGCATTAACGGCAGGAGATCGAGTCAAGGCCCAGGAGGAGCTGGGGACCGCAACGACTATCCTGTCGAAGCTCCCCGAGGTCGCGACTCCAGACAGCCTTCGCCTCCAACTCATCGAAGAAACGGCTCTCCTCAAGGCGGCGCTTGCGGGCACCCCTCCAGGCCAAGAAGTCGATGGTGTGACAAATGAACAAGAGGAGGATGAAGCCGATACAGAGGCGGCCCCGGACTTAGTTGTTTCAGGAGACGAGCCGAGCCTGGCGCTTCCAGGCAGCGAGACTGTGTCGATCCCTGTGCTGGATCTGAGCGATTTTGATGTGCCGATCGAACTGAACGAGCAGGTCAAAGCGTTCATCCTCTATTATCAAACCCGAAAATGGGGCGTGATGAGCCGAGCCCTTGAGCGATCAGGCCGCTACCTGCCGATGATGCGCCAGATTTTTCGGGACCAGGGCCTCCCGCAGGATCTCGTCAACCTGGCATACGTCGAAAGTGCCTTCAACTACCGCGCCTACTCCAGGGCAAAAGCCTCTGGGCTTTGGCAGTTTATCAAGCCGACTGGGAATCGGTACGGGATGAAAGTAAACTACTGGCTTGATGAGAGGCGGGATCCGGAAAAAGCGACTAAAGGAGCTGCCGCCTATCTGAGAGACTTGTATGGCATGTTTCACTCATGGCCGTTGGCGCTGGCCGCGTATAACGCCGGCGAACAGCGGGTTCTGCGTGCTATTGAAACGCAGGGCACGACCGATTTCTGGTCGTTAAGGCTTCCCAAAGAAACCGAGCTCTTTGTTCCGGCCTTCATGGCAGCCACCATTATTGCCAAAGACCCTGGTCGGTACGGTTTTGCTGCGCCGGTTGAGGAATCCTGGGAAGTAGAGCGGGTCACTGTACCTGGAGCCATTGAGCTGCGTTCCGTGGCCCGCGTCGTGGGCGTTTCGTCCGATCTGATCCGTAATCTCAATCCGGCTCTCATGCGTGGGGTCACCCCCGTGACCTCCGCCAGGCATGAGATCTATCTGCCGCCCGGATCGAAGGATATCCTGTTAGCGAACCTCGATCAGCTCCCTCGATACTCGCATCGCGAGCCGGTCAGAGCAGCAGAAAAACGACATCAGGTCAGGCGACGGGAGACGCTGGCATCTATTGCGTTGCGGCATCAGACGACCGCTGCCGGACTGGCCAGCCTGAATGGGATGAAGGTTGGCGATCGATTGAAAGTGGGGACATGGCTGCAGTTGCCGCCGGCCACACCGGCGCACGAAAAGGTCATAGCCGGTGCAGGCGCCGGTTCCGGGAGTCGCGCGGCGGCAGTCAAGAAGACCGAGCCTGCTTCCCGTTCCGATGTCTATGTCGTAAAGCACGGCGACACACTGTGGAAGATCGCCAGAATCTATGGTGTGCGGCCTGAAAATCTGCGACAGTGGAACGACCTGAAACCCCAGGCGAAGCTCAAACCAGGACTGACGTTACAGGTGGCCGTTCGGGCTGCGAAGGATCACCGTGAGATCGGCCGGAGCGCGCCGGTCCCCGCAACTCCTGTCCGGTACAGGGTAAGAAGAGGCGATACCCTGTGGGAGATCGCCAGAATTCATGACGTCACGCCGGATGAGCTCCGCCGCTGGAACGACCTGGGACGCAAGACCACGCTGTGGGTGGGCCAGGAGTTAAAGATTCGCGTCAGCGAGAGCTAGCGGCCCCCTAGTCCCATCCTCTTTTTTCCCGGTCTATTACGCCATGACGCGGGGGTTGTACGCCATGAAAGCACGGGCAGGTCTTCTGACGCCATTCAGGGTTCACTCGTGCCACCAAAGGGAGCTGACCGGCGTGTGCGGTTCATCGCGGGCGTTACCTTAACGGCTGTAAGCTTCCTCGTCTTCCCATTCTACCTTGTAATTCTACTCCTCCCACTTTCCGGCACGATAAAACTGGGGATGACTCTCCTCGCTTCGCTTATAAGCTGGGGGATGTTTGGCGCCGGCTTCTATCTGAGTGGACGAGAAGGATACGAGTGGCTCAGACGACGCCTGCGTCGCTGAGCCGCACCGAGCGATTGTGCGGACAGGAATGAAGAGTACGGTGCCAGACTCGAAAGAGGGCTACTCGGCCTTCCGAGTGCGGTACATGCGGATGTGGACCTTCTCAATCGTGGCGAGACCCTCGGTGATGTCGTCATCGATCAGGTCAAGAAAGGCCTCGATCTTCTCGCGGCTGTCGACAATCTCCACGACCACCGGCAGATCGAGTGAGAGCCGTTCGATCTTGAAGGTATGGAGTCGGCTGTGGGCGCCGTACCCCATCAGTCCCCGAAGCACCGTCGCGCC
>JAHFDH010000088.1:0-3326 GCA_023249055.1 Candidatus Methylomirabilota bacterium | reverse complement strand
CTTCAAGTGTCAGCCTTTGGCGGTAAGAATGCTAAGATAAACTCCTTGCGTGCGCGAAGGCCGCCTTGCTCTTGCACAAGGAGTCCCATCTGGACCAAAGCGTTTACATCGCGGGACAGCGTCTTACCTGTCTTGCGAGCATAAGCTGCTGCCAAGCGCGGGCTGACTTCAGGAAGCTTCGAGAAGGGAACCGATCCGGCTATCTGTGAAAGGTCCAGAACCAGGTGACGCCGGCGCGCGTCACTTGGGCTCTTCTTGTCACTGAACGCCTCATGCACGTAATTGCGCCAAGCCACATCCAACTGCTGATCTCTGATGTTTTGTAGCTGTGACCGAAGCTGATCCAGAAAACCTTGTACCGCGTAACATATAAACGGTAACGTATCGCCGCCGGCGCGGCTCGCCTGATCAAGTTGGCGGTAATACTCTGTCCGAGTTTGATTGTAGTGATTGCTCAGGAGATGGGCTGCAGGAGCCGGCACGCCTGATGCGATCAAGATCTGAAACTCAACTAACCGGGCTGTGCGGCCATTTCCGTCTCCAAATGGGTGAATCCATGCCAGATACAGGTGCGCCAACACGGCTTTGAGAATCGCAAATACGATCATCCTTCCCGGCTGGGATGCAAAGCCCTCGCTATTGAGCCACTCACAGAGGCGATCTAATAAGTATTCGCAGTCCTCTGCCGGAGGGGCTTGATAGCGCGCAACGCCAACTGCATACTTTCGGATGTCACCCGGCACCACGCCTTCATCCAACTTGAGTTTGTTCAACGCGATCCGATTCAACTCCTTGACCCTGCCAGAGCTAAGGGTAGGGGCCCTGCCCGCTGTAATATCTTCCAGCATAAGGTTACATGCGGAGACGATGTTGTCTATCTCTTGGGCGAGATATTCGCGTGAAGGCGGAAGCTTAAGCGTGCCTTGCAGGTGCCGCAAAACCTCTTCTTCAGAAAGCGTGTTGCCTTCAATTGCGGTGGTCGCAAGAACACCTTTGGCGAGGTACAGTTGGTGCAATTTCTTCGCTGTATCGGGACGCAAGGGAACGCCAGCAATATGCTCGCATTTAGATTGGCACTCCCCGAGCATAATCCACAAACTGCTCGGAGCGCGTCTAAGGTCAACCGAGAATGTTAGCCAGGGATGTGTCTTCTGAAATGTCCACATAGCTGTCCATAGTAATCGTAAGTATGATAGTAGGTTACATGACTATTGTCAAATATCATGTCCCATCTGATGTCCCACTTATCACGCTGGAGCATTCATGCCAATGGCAAGATGCCATAGTCAGGTTACGAGCACGGACGCGCGCGGCCCCCAGAGAGGGTGGCTCCGCAATCCATCTATAAGCCCCTGTCACAGTAACATGGAGGGTGAAAATGCGGTAAGGGTGAATTGGAGAGTAAGCAGGCCAAGGTTCTTATGTTTGAACCGACGCGCCACGGGCCGGAGCATCGTCGTAGATGGCGGCCCAACCGGAAGGATCCTGGAAGAGGCGGATACACTTGATCCGGCGATCCTCGGCCAGGGTGAACCAGTGGCGGGTGCCGGCCGGTACCGTGATGAGATCGCCAGGACCTACCGTGATCTCAACGTAGCGGCCGCTCCGCCCGCGGATCGTGAAGATGCCGTGGCCGTCAACCACGAATCGTACCTCGTCCTCGCTGTGGTGGTGCTCCCGGCTGAACTTGCCGAGCAGCGTCTCCAGGTCGGGAGTTTTCTCCGAGAGGATAACCACATCGGCCGCAACATATCCCCCTTCGGCCTTAAGCGATTCTACCTCCTCCTTGAACACCGCCAGGATCTCCGCCTTTTCAGCCTCGGTCAGGGTATAGTTACCCCGTAATCCCTCTCGCAGCTTCGACACATCCCAGTTGCGGCAGGTGAGGCCCTCGCCTTCGAGAAAGCTTGCCATCTCCGCCGGCGCTTCGATGAGCCGGCCATCGGGGCACAGCCTGATTGTCGCCATGTTTAGCCTCCCACAACGCTCCCCTGCTCTGCCTCGGTTGGCTTGTAAGGGCGATCCTTCTGATCGCTCCTCTGGGCAGGCACAAGGCCTGCCCCTACAGACCACCACCGACACAGATACTCCCACATGAATTCGAAGGCCTCAACGTGCCGCTTAGCTTCGAACGGGGTTGCGCCCCAGGCATACAGTCCATGGCGCCGGATGAGCACTCCAGGCACCCTGCGGTCGGTAATCCGTGCGACGACAGCGTCTGCCAGGGCAGGCAGATGAAAGAGGTTCTCCACAATGGGAACCCGGATCGCAGCCGCCTCCTCCCAGATATCGAGCCCTTTAAGCATCTCCAGATCCTGGACCACAACCTCGCCCTGGGAGGCGAACAGTTCCGCAATCAGGTTGTTCCATACGGTATGCACGTGCAAGACACAACCGCATCCCGTGGCCTCGTAGATGCGGGCATGAACCGCCGTCTCGGCCGACGGGCGTGATTCGGTTTGGCTCACCACGGGCAGCACGGGCTCTGCTGGTTGAAGCGATCCGTGTACAGGAAGGAAGTCGGCTGCTGTCATCGACGCCTTGTCCCGGCCACTGGCGGAGACGATCAGCAGGAGTGGCTCGCCAGGGGCGCTGACCCGGGCCGAAAGGTTGCCGCTTGTTCCGGGGAACCATCCCCGCCGAGCGAACTCGGCTGTGATCTCAGCCAAGGCTGTCCGAGCCTGCTCCGTAGCCTGATGAATCCTGGTCATCGATACGCTTCTACACCCACGCGATCGAGCACCGCCATGACATCGTAGAACGTCTCGAACGGCTCATAGGGAATCCCGGCTTGCCGGCACTTGACGGCCAACAGATCGCGGGCCACGACCAGGTCGGCCAGCTTGGCCGCCTGCAGGTCCGTGACCCCGTCCCCCACGACCACCCGGTAGTATCGCTCGGGCGGAAAGCGCCGCATGATGCTGGGCTTGCACATCCCGCAGTCGGCCCGACACTGCTCGTCGCACGCGTGAGGCCAGAGGATGCGCACCGTGAGGCCGCTGCGGTCGCTTCCGTTGCAGTAGATCTGGTCCCGCGGCAGGAGCTCATCCAAAATGGGGTAGATGAAGAAGTCAACCCCGCCGCTGGTCAGCAGGAATCGATGGTTGTGAACCCGACAGTACTCCAGAAATTCCCGAAACCCTCGCCGCAGGGTGGCGGTCTTTCCGGCGTACTCGACCATCTCCGGAACCCGGGAAGACGGGATTTTGGCAAAGATGTCGCCGACCCCATCCCGCACGCTCATCGTCCCGGCGATGATCGCGTCCCGCACCGTCTCCCATCCGGCCGGCCCGAAGGCCTGAAAGAGCGAGACGATCACCTCCTGC
>JAHFDH010000087.1 GCA_023249055.1 Candidatus Methylomirabilota bacterium | reverse complement strand
CCAAAAGGCGACGTCAAGACCTTTCCGAAAGGAGCGTGTCCCATCGACTTTGCCTTTGGTGTCCACTCCGATGTCGGTCTTGCCTGCGTGGGAGCCAGGGCGAATGGCCGCCTGGTCCCCCTGCGGTACGAATTACAACATGGCGATATTATCGAGATCCTGACCGACTCAAAGCACCATCCGAGCCGTGACTGGCTGAAACTCGTAAAAACCTCGCGGGCGCGGGGACGGATCAAGCAGTGGATTAAGAACGAAGAGAAAGTCCGAAGCATCAGCCTCGGAAAAGACCTGCTGGAGAAGGAGCTTCGGCGGTTGGGTAAAAGCCCCTCTCAGATCCTCAAGCCGGATGCGGTCACGAAGGTTCTCGCCGCCTGCGGGTATGTGACCCCGGATGAATTCTTTGCCACAGTCGGTTACGGTAAGCTCTCGCCTCGCCAGGCCATAGCGAAGCTCTTACCTGCAGAAGAGCTGCCGCAGGAAGGAGAGGTGAAGCCGGAGCGAAAGGTCCGCCAGCAGCCGGATGAGGGTGTGACTCTTCTGGGATCGCACGATTTTCTTATTCGGTTCGCCAGGTGTTGCAGCCCGCTCCCTGGTGATGAGATCGTCGGATTCATCACCCGTGGGCGTGGGGTTTCGGTTCACAGTGCGGACTGCTCGAATGTGGACCAACTCCTGTACGAACCGGATCGAAAGATCAACGTCTCCTGGGATGCAGCGCCGAAGACTGCCCACCAGGTCAAGATCCGTGTGATGATCGGGAGGGACCGACCAGGGATCCTGGCTGCGATCAGCGCGGCCATCTCCGCAAGTAAGATTAACATTGCCCAGGCTGATATACGCGTGACGGAGGACCAGAAGGGATTGAACACCTTTACGCTTGAGGTGTCCGATCTGAAACAGCTTCAGTCAGCGATGGGAGCGATTCGCCAGATCGACGGCGTGATGGGAGTCGAGCGTATTCGCGGCTGATTAAAAGCAGCGATCAGCTTACAGCTATCAGCTGTTGGCTGAAGGCTGCTCTTGTTCATCCGGCCTTCTGGACGCGCCCGGATCGCAGACAGCGGGTGCAGAGCGAAATATAGCGTGGGGCTCCATTGATGACAACGTGATGACGCGAGACATTAATCTGCTGACGGCGCTTGCTGACGTTGTGGGCATGGCTGATCTGATTGCTGACGTGTGGACCTCGTCCGCATAGCTCGCATTGACTGGCATGTGTAATCGGCATTGCAGTACCTCCGATGATTGGTAGTTATTGAATCGTTGTACGCGACAAAGTGGAATTATACGGCGGCCACCAGGCAAAATCAAGCATAGAAACACAGATCAGCGCGATACGATCGATGAGGGTGATTGGCGGTCTCGCCAGAGGACGACGGATTCTGGCGCCTCGCGGACGAAGCACGAGGCCGACCTCGGACTATGTGCGTGAGGTCCTTTTTGATCTGCTGACGCAACAGGTGGAGGGCAGGACGTTTCTCGACCTGTATGCGGGGACCGGAGCCGTGGGGATCGAAGCGTTAAGTCGTGGCGTCGCGGTGGCGGTGTTCGTTGAGCACAATCGGTTGGCCCTGACAATGCTGTACCGAAATCTTGAAGCCTCGGGATTCCGCAACCGGGCTGAAGTGGTTCCGATGGAGGTTCTCCGATACCTGCGCCAGGTAGCTTATCGCTCACGATCATTCGATCTGATCTTTCTGGATCCGCCCTACCTGCATAGCGATGCGAGCGCGGTTATGAGCTTGATCGCATCGACGGAGATCCTGACGCCGAGCGGCATGGCGATTCTGGAACGGTCCGCGAAGGTCGACCCGGTCCGTGTCCCCGCAGGACTCGCGCTCATTCGCGAAGTCCGGCATGGCGATACGGCGCTTCAGCTTTATCGACGGGAGGCAACGTGACGACGCTCGCTGTCTACGCCGGGACCTTCGATCCGTTCACCGTCGGCCACATCGACATTGCCAGGCGGGCCCATCGCCTGTTTTCTCGTTTGATTATCGCTGTCAGCACCAATCCGGATAAATCTGCGCTGTTTAGTCTTGTGGAACGGCAGCGAATTATCCGGGACGCCGTCAAGGGTATGCGAGGTGTTTCCGTCGACTCCTTTGACGGTCTGCTTGTCGATTATATGCGTCGACGGGACGCGCGCGTTGTCATCCGCGGTCTCCGCGCCCTCTCCGACTTCGAATATGAGTTCCAGATGGCGTTAATGAATCGAAAACTCGACGAACAGATCGAGACCGTATTCCTTATGCCTCACGAGCAGTATTCTTACCTCAGCTCTGGACTGGTGAAAGAGGTCGCCCTGCTGGGAGGGGACGTGTCCCAATTTGTCACGCCAATGGTAGAGCGTATGCTCAAGGAGCGGATGATCGCGCGTTAGCGAGGAAAACGGAGACAAGCACAATGCCAATGAACCTGTCAAATCGAGCAAGAAATACGAGTCCGTCTGCCACGCTGGCTATGGCGGCGATCTCCAAGCAGATGAAGGCGGAGGGGATCGATGTCGTCGACTTTGGACTCGGGGAGCCGGATTTTGAGACGCCGGCTCACATCAAGGATGCGGCCATTGCGGCCATACGGGAGGGATTCACACGATACACGGCGGCCGCCGGCATCGACGAACTGAAACAGGCGATCATCACTAAGCTGAAGCGTGATAATGGTCTCTCCTACAGCCTGGCCGAGGTGATTGTATCGTGCGGTTCGAAACATTCGTTGTTCAATATCGCTGAGGTACTGTTTGAATCCGGAGATGAGGTCATCGTTCCGGCCCCTTACTGGGTCACCTATACGGAACAGATCCGTCTCGTAGACGCCCAACCGGTGATCGTACAGACACGAGAAGAGGATGGATTCCATGTGACTCGGGAGGCGCTGGAGTCGGCTATTACGCCGAGAACCAAGGCGATTCTCCTCAACAGTCCCTGCAACCCCACCGGCGCCATGATTGAGCCGGAGCAGTTGCGGGCCATCGCGGCGCTGGTAGTAGAACGGGACCTGCTGGTGATTTCGGACGAGGCGTACGAGTCGCTGACCTACGACGGGCATATTCACATGAGCATCGCGTCGCTTGACGAAGAGGTGAGACGACGAACCATTGTCGTCAATACCGTCTCCAAGGCCTATGCCATGACCGGCTGGCGGATCGGGTACGCGGCAGGTCCGGCCGAGATCATCAAGGCGATGGGCACCATCCAGGGCCAGGTGACGTCGAATCCGACCTCGATCTCGCAAAAGGCCGCGGTTGCCGCTCTGCTCGGTCCACATGACGATCTGCGCGCCATGGTGGTCGAATTCGAACGGCGTCGGCGGTATCTCCTGAGTCGGTTGAGCGCCATTCCCGGCATTCGATGTACAAATCCTGAAGGGGCATTCTATTTATTTCCGAATGTCTCCAGTTTTTACGGCGCGACCGCCAATGGCCGTCCGGTTCGAAACTCCGCCGAGATGGCGGCCTACCTTTTGCAAACCGCTCATGTCGTATCGGTTCCGGGGAGCGAATTTGGAAGCGACGCGCACCTTCGCCTTTCGTACGCCACGTCGATGGGGCAGATCAGTGCGGGAGCAGAGCGGATCGCGCGCGCGCTGGGCGCACTTCGCCGCTGACGTGCCCATGTTTCAGTCTATTGAGTCTATTTGGTCGTGGAGGCTCTTGAGGTCGATGCGATGCCCAAGTTGAAGTTGATCACCTTTGGCTGCCAGGCCAACGACCTTGATTCGGAGCGGATCACCGGGCTGCTGCTCCGCGAAGGGTTTACCCTCACCGAACAGGAAGAGGAGGCCGATCTGATTCTCCTGAATACCTGTGCGATCCGGGAGAAGGCGGAGCACAAGGTCTACAGCCGACTCGGGTCATTTCAGGCGCTGAAACGGCAGCGGGCCGGACTGAAGATCGGCGTGTGCGGGTGTGTGGCTCAACAGGAAGGGCAGGCGCTTTTGAACCGTTTTCCGTACCTCGACTTTGTGGTTGGTCCCGGACAACTCACCGCCATCCCGCCACTGTTGGCCGGCGCCACGCGAGGCGTCGAGACGGCGAGAGCGCCGGGCTATTCCTACCCGGTGAACGCGCCGGTTCAGCGGCGAAGCGGCATCAGGGCCTGGGTCAGCATTATGGAGGGATGCGATCGTTTCTGTACCTTTTGCGTGGTCCCGTTCACGCGGGGCCGCGAGCGCAGCCGACCTGCGCAGGATATTATAGAGGAGATCCGCGGGCTGAAGCGGCAGGGGTATCGCGAGGTGACGCTGTTAGGCCAAACCGTCAACTCGTATGGAAGCAAGTTGACGCCGCCGATCAGTTTTGTAGAACTCCTTCGTCACATTGATCAGCTTGTGGGCGAGTATATGCGGATTCGATTTACCAGCCCTCACCCCAGCGATGTGACCGTTGAGTTGGCAGACGCGATTGCGGAGTTGCCGAGTCTGTGCGAACAAATTCATCTGCCTGTTCAATCGGGCTCTGATCGGATCCTGCATCGCATGAAGCGCGGCTACAATAGAGATGAGTATCTGGAGAAGGTCGCGCTGCTGCGAGCCAGAGCGCCTGAGATCGCAATCACGACGGATATTATTGTCGGGTTTCCCGGTGAGACGGAAGAGGACTTCCGGGCGACGCTGGACCTGATGCAGGAGGTCGGTTTCGACAGCGCATTTATTTTCAAGTATTCGCCGAGACCCCACACCGAGGCGGAGCGGATGCCTGACCAGCTTCCTGAGGAGGTACAAGGCCGTTGGTTGGAGCAGGCGCTGGCGCTCCTGAACCGGCTGTCGCTTGAACGGAATCGTTCGTACATCGGCCGAACCGTTGAGGTGCTGGTCAATCTCGAGGAGGCCAAGGGCGACAGCGGTCGCCATACCGGCCGGACACGACAGAATAAGATTGTGCACTTTGCGGGTGAAGGGGTGGCGGACGGCAGTCTTGCGTCTGTAGCGATCACAGGGGCGACCCCCCTGTATCTGCAAGGCGAGCTGGTGTGCTGACTCATCGTGTACTCTTTGAGGAGCAGACCATTGCGGCGCGGGTCCAGGAATTGGCGCGCGCCATCGCCCGGGACCTGCCGGAGCCGACACCGGTGCTGATCGGCCTGCTGACCGGCGCTTTCGTCTTCCTTGCCGACCTGGTGCGGGCGTTGGCGCGCCTGGGGGTAGAGCCGCAGGTAGACCTGATGGCCGTGTCGCACTACGGGCCGTTGGTAGCCTCCACCGGCTTGGTGCAGCTCCATAAGGACAGTGCCTTAGACCTGAACGGGCGTGTGGTGCTGCTTGTCGATGATATTCTGGATTCCGGTCACACGCTCAGCATGGTCCGCGCGCATCTGGCCGCCAGAAACCCTCGCTGGCTGCGTACCTGCGTCCTCTTGAATAAGCCGAGTCGACGACAGGTGACGATCAGCGCGGACTATGTTGGCTTTGAGGTGCCCGATGCCTGGATGATCGGCTACGGTCTGGACGCATACGGACAGGGACGCGGACTTCCGTACGTAGCCGCGCTTGAGACGTCGGAATCGACGAAGTCAGGGGCCGTACGCGAAAACCCATGATAAGCAACACACGTCGACGCCGGCTGGTCAAAGAGGATCTGATCTACGGGCCGCTGCCTTCCCGGCGGCTCGGTCGTTCGCTCGGCGTCAATCTGCTGGGTAGCGGCGCGAAGCGCTGTTCCTTCAACTGCCGATACTGTCAATGCGGGTGGACCGCACAGCCGACCCGACCGCTTGACGACGTGCTGACGGATCTTCCTACCGGCGACCAGGTGGCCGAAGCCTTAGAGACCAGACTGCAGCAGGTATGTCGCGAGCGGATCGCTGTCGACGTCATCACCTTCTCCGGCAACGGCGAGCCGACGCTGCATCCGGAGTTGCACGCCATTGTGAAGGCCGCGTGTGATCTGCGGAATCTCTACGCGCCATACGCCAAGCTGGCCATCCTCTCGAACAGCTCCACCGTGCATCGTTCCGAGGTGCGGGCCGCGCTGGAAGCGATCGATCTCAAGTTGATGAAGTTGGATGCCGGAAGCGAGACCCTCATGCGTCGAATCAATCTGCCGGCCGCCGGGTGGGAGTTCGGCGCGATGCTCCAAGGGTTGGCGATGCTCGACGGCGTGGTTCTGCAAGCGATGTTCGTGTGGGGGAGAGCGGCGAATACGGCCCCGGCGTCTATCCGCGACTGGTCGGACCGTGTCGCTGAGATTGGCCCGCGCGGCGTCCAGATCTACACGCTCGACCGGGTACCGGCCGATCCCGGCTTGACGCCGGTCGCCCGGGGAGTACTCGAGTCGATTGCGGAGTATGCGCGGCGGCGCGCCCATGTCCCAATTGAGGTCTACTGAAGCGATCGGCGGTCGCCTCTCATGGCGGCGGCTGCTGGCGCTGCCCATACTCGCCCTGTTCGGCCTGGCCGACTCAGCCTATCTGCTGTGGCGACATCGCGCGGAGAGCGGCGCCTTCTGTCTTGCAGGGGGATGCGACGTCGTCAACCAAAGCGAGTATTCGGAGATCGCCGGGATTCCCGTTGCCGTCTTCGGTATCGCGGCGTATCTGCTGTTGCTTATCCTCTCGATCGCTGCCGGGACAAGCGGCAGTCGACGGGTGTTGCAGATGATCGTCGCCAGCGCCGGCATCGGTATGGCAGTATCGGTGTGGCTGATTTATCTGCAGGTCGCGGTCATCAAGGCAATCTGTTCGTGGTGCGTACTTTCGGCCTTTACTCTAACGTCGATCTTTGTCGTGAGTCTGAGCGCGTCTCTCATGATACCGTCCGTGCAGCGGGTGGAGCCCGCCATCCCGGAGCGCATGGCACCAGGCCCAACAGGGGCGCTGCGGCGAGCCTTCAGATTTCCGTTGATGGCATCCGGAATGTTGGCTCTGTTGACTGCGCTATTGGGAGGACTCATCCGTCTGGGTTGGGACTGGTCGATCGTCCCTTCGACATTGCCCGATGTGCATGGCCCTCTGATGGTATCCGGCTTCTTGGGGACGCTCATCGGATTGGAGCGGGCTGTGGCGATGGGAAAGTGGTGGCCTGCTGCCGGACCCTTGTGCACCGGGGTAGGCGCCGTGATGCTGATTGCCGGTGTGCCTGGCGCAGCGGCTCCGGCATTGATGACCGTTGGCAGTCTTGTATTAGTCATCACATTCGCTCATCTCATATGGGAGCAACCGGCCCTGTTTACGGTCACGATGGGACTTGGAGCGCTTGTATGGCTGGCAGGCAATATCCTGTGGCTGAGCGGGTGGTCGATTGTCAGTGTCGTGAGTTGGTGGGTCGTCTTTCTGATCCTGACCATTGCCGGGGAACGGCTGGAGCTGAGCCGCTTTCTGCCTCTTGCGCCACGACATCGGCTCTCGTTCCTGGCCGCGCTTGGGCTGTTTATAGCCGGCCTCATTCCAGCCGGGATCGGGTTCGACATCGGGGCGCGCCTGAGCGGGCTGGGCCTGGTGGCACTGAGCGTCTGGTTGCTGCGTCATGATATGGCGAGATATGCGGTACACAAGACAGGGCTGCATCGATTCGTTGCGCTGAGTCTGCTTTCAGGCTTTGTGTGGCTGGCAGTAGCAGGAGTGCTCACGTTAAGCTTTGGCGGAGTGGCCGCTCACCATCACACGACGCTGCACGCGATGCACGAGCTTAACGGACCGGACGGCTACGATGCGACACTGCACGCCATATTTGTCGGCTTTGTGTTCTCTATGATTATCGGACATGCCCCGATCATCTTTCCATCCGTACTGGGAATCGCTCTGCCGTTTCGCCCCGCCTTCTATAGTCATCTCGTCCTCCTTCATCTGTCGCTCATCGTTCGAGTGTTGGGGGATGTGACGGCGTGGTGGCCGGGAAGGCTGGGTGGCGGTCTCCTGAATGTTGTCGCCGTACTGCTCTTTCTGGGGAACATGGTCGTATCCGGTGTATTGGGGAGACGGGCTGTCTTGGTGGCCGATAGTGGGGGGGAAACGGGTTGAGATCACGAACAGGATACCACATGAACCTGCACCAGCCTGAACGGTTGCGGATCGATCTCGATCAGGAGGCAAGCGGGCGCGTCGCGCAGGAACCGGCGGCGGAGCCGACAACCAAGAACGCTCCGTCTCGCGAACTGATCCGAACGGCGCGACTACCGATACATTTCTTCATCTCTGCCGTCGCCCTCTTCGGTCTTGGTGTGATCGCGATCCCGTGGGTGCTCGGTGATTTGATGGAGTTTTTCTATCAGCCTCGGATCTTAGCGACAACCCACACCTTTACACTCGGATGGATCACCTCTGCGATCATGGGGGTCATGTACCGGATTGTTCCGGCGATCACGAAACGGCCGTTGCCCTTTCCAAGACTGGCGCGCTGGCAGTTCGGGCTCTATCTCTTCAGTGCGACAGGTCTCATCGCGCACATGCTGATTGGAGCATGGCCACCCACCTGGATGGCGGCGGCGGTCATTGTACTCAGCGTGATCTTCTTTGGAATGAACATGCTGTACTGTCTTGGTCCTGCGTGGCACCGGAGCGCGGCGGAAACCGGCATGTGTATGTCGATCGGGTTTCTGTTGCTTGCGGCGACGCTCGGCTTTCTCCTTGCGTTGGATAAGTCTCTCGGGTTTCTGCCAGGCAACGTTCTCACCAACCTGGCCAGCCATGCGCATCTTGCGGCGCTTGGATGGGTGAGCCTGACCGTCTGCTCCGTCTCCTATCGAATGGCGCCGGCGTTTCTGCTGTCGGAGCTGACGCTGCCGCGTGTGGCGG
>JAHFDH010000086.1 GCA_023249055.1 Candidatus Methylomirabilota bacterium | reverse complement strand
CCTGCATCGCGGGCCTCGGTTACGGTCTGAATACCGTAGCGCAGATGGACCTGTTGTCGCTTCGCCTCGACGATGTCCGAGGCAATGATCTGATCTGCAGTCACCAGCTTGGCTTCGAGCAGGCCGCGGATCATCGCCTCGGCCATATTACCGGCCCCGATGAACCCGATGGTCCGACTGTGTAGCATGCTACGCTCCTTCGTCCATATGGCCTTTCGTCTTATAGCGTCAAACCCCAAGCGAGTCAAGGGGATTCGCCCGCAACTACCCCTTGCGGCGATCAGCAACTTACGGTATATGGTGGGGCAGGCGATACCGAACGCAGAGGTCATAAGAGGAGAGCGATCTATGAGACGGGTGAGAGTACGGGTGCCGGCTTCAACAGCCAACCTTGGACCGGGGTTCGACACACTCGGCATGGCGCTGAGTCTGTACAACGAAGTAGAGCTGAGCGATGAAGGCGAGGGGCTTCAGCTCCAGGTTGAGGGCGAGGGGAAGGTCGAGCTGGAGCGGGCGGGTGAACGCAACCTGTCGGTTCAAGCGGCGCAGGAGACGCTGCGAGACTTGGGCTTTCAATCTGCCGGATTGCGGGTACGGCAGATCAACCGGATCCCGCTGGGGCGCGGGCTGGGCAGCAGCGCCGCCGCCTGTCTCGCCGGAATCGCCGCCGCCTCCCGCCTGGCCGGGGTCCAACTCTCGACGGATGAGATCCTTACCAGAGCCCTCCCGTTCGAAGGTCACCCCGACAATGTGACGCCCGCCTTGATGGGCGGTCTCACAGCGTCCGCTATCGTCGCAGGCCGCGTCGTGGCCTCCAGGGTCCCTGTTCCTGCTTACCTGAAGGCAGTAGTCGTGATCCCGGACCTCATACTTGCGACCAAGCGCGCGCGGGAGGTCCTCCCCATGCAAGTCCCGTTTGCCGACGCCGTCTTCAACCTGACCCGCCTGGCGCTCCTGCTTACGGGACTCGCCACCGATCGTCCCGAACTGCTCGCGCCGGGGACTGAAGATCGCCTCCACCAACCCTACCGGGCCGCGCTGCTCCCCGGGATGGAGGCGATCCTGGAGGAGGGGCGGCAAGCTGGTGCGCTGGCCACCTGCCTGAGCGGCGCCGGCTCGTCACTGCTCGCGCTGGTTAACGCAGATGGCGAGAAGATCGGACAAAGAATGAGCGGACGTTGGCAGCGCGAGTTCGGGATCGAGAACCGCGCGCTTGTCCTCGAGATCGACCGCGAGGGTCTCGTCTATATAGTGTAGGGGCACGACATGCCGTGCCCCTACTTGCTTTGGGCCGGGTCGATACCCACCACCTTTACGTCGAAGGTCAAGGCCTTGCCCGCCAAGGGGTGGTTGGTATCAAGGACAATCGTCTTCTCCTTGATCTCTTTCACGAAGGCATGAACGGGCTGTCCCCCTTTGCCTTGGGCGACAAGATGTGCCCCGACCGTCTGATATTTCTCCGAGAGTCGTTCTTTAGGAATCTCAACGAACGCCTCGGGCCTGACCGGTCCATACGCCTCGTCGGACGGGACGACAACGTGCTTCGCGTCGCCCACACGCAGACCGACAAGCGCCATCTCCAGCCCATGGATGATCTGCCCCTGCCCTTGGGTGTAGATCAAGGGCTCCTTCCCTTCGTTGGTATCCAGAACCGTTCCCTTTTCGTCTGTCAGTTTGTACTCAAGCTGTACGGTCGAACCGTTCTGAATCCCGGCCTTGCCCGGCTCGGACTTAGCCGGCACCGCAGCCTCAGGCTCAGCCATCGCAAGCCCTGCCGTCATAGCAAGGGTCATGATCGAGCCGGCCGCCAGCAATAATGCGTATCGGGTCCTCTTCATTCCGCTTCCTCCATACCTATCACAATGCCAACTAAACCCTTGAGCCTGCACGCGGCGCGCCGCAGGCAGCTACGACGCATAGACTACGCCTCGCAAGCCTGTGGCGCAACCGAAAAGTCTGCTCGGCGTCGGCGCAGGAACTTGTTTGACGGCTCCGCCGCTTTGCGATATACTCTGCCAGTCGTAACGTGATTGACTCGTGCTGTTTTGACTCGGACGAGACAGTTCTGTTGAAACGGCCCCAGCAGGTCCGCAGCCGGTTTCCCTTCGGGTTCTGACCGTTCTCGCGCCTCCCCAACACTGGGTTTCGAGCGTAAGCAATGTGTTCCGCGTTTGTGCCGCCTAATGTCGGTACGGCGCAGTCGATAACCGCACCAGAAAGGCTTTATGGCACAGCAGCGAACCGATCTCAGGAATCTGGCCATCATCGCGCACGTGGACCACGGCAAAACGACACTCGTGGATGCCATGCTAAAGCAGAGCCGCATCTTCAGGGACAACCAGGCGGTCATGGTGCGGGTGATGGACTCCAACCCGCTGGAGCGGGAGCGCGGCATTACCATTCTGGCCAAGAACACCGCCGTGACCTACGGGAGCGTGAAAATCAACATCGTGGATACCCCCGGGCATGCCGACTTCGGGGGCGAGGTCGAGCGGGTTCTGAATATGGTGGACGGGGTGTTGCTGCTGGTGGACGCCGTAGAGGGGCCGATGCCTCAGACCCGGTTCGTGTTGCGTAAGGCCCTGGCGCTGCAGCATAGGGTGGTCGTTGTCGTCAACAAGATCGACCGCGCCAACGCCAGAACCGACTACGCAACCAACGCCACATTCGATCTGTTCATCGATCTTGGCGCAACCGAAGAGCAGGCTGACTTCCCGATCGTATACACGGACGCCCTCCGCGGACAAGCCGGCTATTCGCCGACCGAGCTGGCGCCCGACCTGCAGCCGTTGTTCGACACGATCCTCAAGTCTTTGCCTCCCCCCACGGTGGAGCCGGATGGTCCCACACAGATGCTGGTCAACCTCCTGGCCTATGATGATTATAAGGGCAGGATCGCCGTCGGTCGCCTGTACGCCGGCCGTCTGCGTCGAGCCCAGGAGGTCATCCGGATCGCGAAGGACGGAACGTTCCATCCCGACAAGGTGGCTCAAGTCTTCGTACATCAGGGGTTGGACCGCATTGAGGTTGAGGAGGCCTCGGCGGGCGAGATCGTGGCGGTGGCCGGCCTTGAGGAGGTGGGAATCGGTGAGACGATCGCCGATAAAGATACCCCGGTGGCGCTCCCGCCGATCCGAGTCGACGAGCCGACGGTTCAGATGACCTTCAGCGTCAACACCAGCCCCTATGCGGGGCGGGAAGGGCGATGGAGCTCAAGCCGCAGCCTCCGTGAGCGCCTGTTTAAGGAACTGGAGCACAATGTCAGCCTCAGAGTCCACGACACCGAGAGCCCAGACAGCTTTCTGGTGGCAGGACGAGGCGAGCTGCACCTGGTCGTCCTGATCGAGACGATGCGGCGCGAAGGGTTTGAACTGCAGGTGTCGAGGCCTGAGGTCATTTTTCAGACCGATCCGCAGAGCGGCAAGCGGCTGGAGCCGTTCGAACGGGTCAGCATCGAGGTCCCGGAGGAGCAGGGGGGATTGGTCATGGAGATGATGGGCGGGCGGCGAGGGCGGCTGATGGATATGCGAACGGGCGATCAGGGGCTCGTACACTACGAGTTCATAGTCCCGACGCGAGGGTTGCTGGGATTTCGGCAGGCGTTCCTGACCGCGACGCGCGGGACCGGGCAGCTCAACAGCCTGTTTCACGCCTACGAACCGATGGTCGGCGAGATCCGCGGACGCGACCGTGGGTCGCTGGTCGCCTGGGAGGCGGGAATGGCCACATCGTATGGCCTGGCGAATGCGGAGGGAAGCGGAATCCTGTTCATCGGACCAGGGGTTGAGGTGTATGAAGGGATGGTCGTCGGCGAGGCGGCCAAGGAGCGAGACCTGGAGGTGAACGTCGCGAAGCGGAAGCACCTGACGAACATGCGTTCCTCGACCTCCGATGTCGCAGTACGCCTGACGCCGCCGAGGCAGATGAGTCTTGACAACTGCGTCGAATATCTGGCGGAGGACGAACTGCTGGAAGTCACGCCGAAGAGTCTGCGGCTGCGCAAGAAGGCGCTGGACCGGCACGAACGGAAGCGGGTACGGATCGCGAGATAGTGACGCGCTAACCTCGCCCGGCGCTATGAATCTGTGCCGGGTGGCGGTTCTTCAGCGGAAGGCAGATCCACTTCCGGTGCATCCTCCCCAGCCGGTGACGTGCCATCTTTCCGCTCCAGTCTTTTTCGGAGCTTCTCATCCTGCTTGGCCTTGCGTGCGACTTCCTTTCGCCGCTTCTCCCCTCGGTACGGTTGGAACTTTCCCGCCATCCGCCATTCTCCTTTCTGCAATTACTTTTTTTCGTCACGGCTGACCTGACGCCGCGAGAACCACGTTACAGCCTACGCCCTTGGGATAACGCTGTCAAGGGGCATGAGCGGGTTACAATAAACTGATCCGACAGGGGTCACACGCCGTGCTGTGGCAGCAGAGTGGTACGCCTCCCACTCCGTTCACCCCACCAGGCAGGAGGGCCCCGTGCCACCCCAGCGCAGAGCCCCTCGCCCTGGCCTGTACCGTGCGGCGCGTAGGGCCGTGCCGCCTCAGCCATGGGGGGCTGGCGGGCTGCCCCATGTTTGACAGGAGTACAAAAATGGACATGATGGACGCGGCGGTTGCGGCAGGAGAGGACCGGGTAGGTTCCCAAACGGCTCAAGAGGGTAGCGGGTCGAGCCAAACTCGATTACAATAGCCGCATAGGAGTTGAGCGAATGCCCCCGACGCGCGTGATTATCGACACCGACCCCGGCATCGACGATGCGCTGGCGCTGATCCTCGCCTTCGCCTCTCCGGAGTTATCGGTTGAGGCGATCACGACCGTGGCAGGCAATGTCACGGTCGCACAAGCGACGCGGAACGCCTGTCTGCTGCTTGAACTGGTGGACCCGCGCCCTCGCCCTCCGATAGCGTCAGGCGCAACACGTCCCATGACGCGGCCGCTGCGTACTGCCGAGAGTTACCACGGGGGGGACGGCCTGGGAGAGCTCTCCCGTTTCAGGACGGAGGGTGGAGAGCCCCGATACCCAGAACCGCAACAACGCCTCGCGGTTCAATCCGCCCCGGCCCTTATGGCCGAACTCATCAGTGCCGCTCCGGGGGAGATCGTCCTGATCTGTATCGGCCCGCTGACCAACCTGGCGATGGCGATCCAGGCAGCGCCGACGGAGATGGCCAAGGTCAAAGGGATCGTCGTCATGGGCGGGGCGATCCAGGCGCCAGGCAACATCACACCCGGAGCGGAGTTTAATCTCTACACCGATCCCGAGGCTGCCAAGCTGGTGTTCACCTCCGGCTTGCCGATTACCCTGGTTCCCCTGGATGTCACACAGCGAGTCTTGCTCAGAGCGGAGTTGATCGAGGCTATAGTCCAACATATCGGCAGTTGCACAACCCAGTTCGTCCGTGATACCACTGAGCGGCTGTTTGGCGTTGAACAAGCGCGGGCTGGATGTGCCGCAATCCCGCTCCATGATCCGCTCGCCGTCGGTGTCGTGATCGATCCGTCACTGGTGACACGTCGGCCATTCTATGTCGAGATGGAGACGGGCGAAGGTCCAGCCCAGGGGATGACAATCGCCGACAGGCGTCAGATCAAGGACGAATGGAAACAGCCGCCGAACCTTCAGGTGTGTACGGAGGTAGACGCCGGTCGGTTCATCGCCCTTTTCTTAGAGCGAATATGCCGGCTGCCCGCCTGAGCAGACAGGTTGTTGTCATCGGGAGCGCCAACCTCGATGTGACCGTCACCGCGTCCAGACTGCCGCGAGAGGGAGAGACGGTCCTCGGCGGAGAGCTACGTCTCTCGAACGGCGGTAAAGGGGCCAACCAAGCCGTTGCAGCGCTCAGAGCCGGAGCCGAGGTCCGGTTGCTCGCGAAGATCGGGCGCGATCCTTTCGGCGATCGAATCTACCGGGACCTCGTTGCGGCAGGGCTGCCGGCTGATGGTCTGCTTCGGGACGAGTCGGCCCCAACGGGCGTCGCCCTGATCGTTATTGATCGACAGGGACGGAATCAGATCGCCGTAGCGCCCGGCAGCAACCGGCTGCTCCTGCCGGACGTTATTGCGCAACACGAACCGTTCCTGACCCATGGGACCGTCATGCTCGTACAACTCGAGATCCCGACCGTCACCGTCGAGCGGGCGCTGCAGTTCGCCAAGGCCCACAGGATGACGATCATCCTGAACCCGGCGCCTGCCTTCCCTTTATCGGATGAGCTGCTCCGTGACGTTGATCTGCTGACGCCGAACGAAATCGAGGCCGAGGTGTTGACTGGGATTGCGGTCTCGGATCTGCCGAGCGCTGAGGCAGCGGCCAAGGCACTCCTGCTGCGCGGCCCTCGAGCCATCATTGTGACGCTTGGAGCCCGGGGAGCGCTGCTATGCACAGCCTCTGTCGCACGCCATTTGCCGGCCATCCCGGTCGAGGCGGTCGATACCACCGCCGCCGGTGACGCATTCAACGGCGCGCTGGCCGCAGCCTTAGCCGGCGAGTCTCAGACCGATGCGCGTGACACGAACCGATTATGGGTATTACAGGACGCCGTCCGTTTTGCCAACGCCGCCGGCGCTCTCGCTGCGACTAGGCGCGGCGCGCAAGAATCGCTGCCCACTAAGGTCAACATTGAAAAGCTGCTGGCAGAACAACCTAAGCCATGAACGTGCCATCGAGGGCTGGACGGGTGGATACGGCAGTAGGTCACGCAAGTAAAGAGGCCAGTCGGGGAAAACTACGGTTGAGGGAAGGCGATAATGATCGAATCCAGCGAGAGGACGCGATACTCTTCGTTGTTCCGGTAGAAATAGTGTCCTTCGACGCCTTCAGAGGCTTCCTCGAAGGCGACAATCGCTTCAGGCGGGGGCATCTCCCGAAAAGAGTTGGACCCTTCGTCGAAACCGTCTCCGGCCATCACGACCTGGCCATATCGGATAGACGCGCCCCGTGGGCAGTGAACCGTCAGGCTATCCGGCGGTTCCCGAAGCATCCTGATCACCAGATTGATGCCATACACCTTGAACGGTGGGCATGAAGCCGACCTGTTGTTCATGTGTTACTATATAGCATAGTGGGTTCTCCGAGGGAAGCAGAAAATGGCCGTACGTTCACGCCACCCATCTTCGTCGCAGAGCAAGCGGATTGAGTGGGCTTAAGGTGCTATGCCACGCGAGATCTCGGCAGGGGTAATCCTGTTCCGACGGACGCCGGAACCGCACTACCTGCTGCTCCATTACGAATCAGGCCACTGGGACTTTCCCAAGGGCCATATTGAACCTGGCGAAGATGCGCAACAAACGGCCACGCGCGAGCTAAAGGAGGAGACTGGAATCTCCGCGCTCAACTTTGTGGACGGCTACAAACAGACGCTCCGATATTTCTTCCGTCACAAAGGGATCGGGATCTTCAAGATCGTCATTTACTATCTCGCCGAAACAAATCAGTCTGAGGTCAGCCTTTCCCATGAACATATCGGTTTTGAGTGGCTCTCATATGACCTCGCCATGAGCCGGTTAACCTTCAAGAACTCTCAAGACCTCCTGGCACAGGCCTATGCGCACCTGCACACAACCCAATCAGCGACGCAGGGCGATCGGTGACCCGCCGGCGAGAGGCGGGAACAGGGCAAGGAGATCACCTGCTTTAAGCGGAGTGTCCAAGTCGGCGTGGATGCCATTGACGAGGAGCATCGTGGGATACGGCTTGGGGATGCCGAGCTGGCCGATCACCTGCCCGACCGTTACGCCATCGGGACAGTCCACGATGGCTGAGCGGCCTTGAGTCCCTTCCGGTAGATACTGGGCAAGCGTCCCGTACAGCGACACCTCAACCTTCATCGGCTCCACGCTCCGTCATGGCCACCGGGGTCCCGGAACGCAACAGACGCAATGGGCGCAATAGACTCGATAGACATGTTCGGGGTAACTGAACAGCAACACGAATCCCTTTAGACCCGACCGGCCTTGTGGATGGCTCGCAGCACTGTGCCCCACTGGATGGAGGCCGGCGCCAGATGGTCCGGCTTCAAGGTAAATGTTGTCCGGGTCCGAATCATGTTGTGGAGAATACCGGCATCGTCGAATCTGCCCACCAGCATCGCCCCCACAAGCTGATCCCCATCGAAGACCAGTTTACGGTAGGTCCGCCTCCGGTCATCGCGGATCTCGCGGACCTGATACCGTTCACCGGCCTGTGGATTCCACGCGCCGATCGACACCACCGGCGTCTGCAGGACCGAGGTGACATTCATCGCCATCGACCCTTCGTACGGCGTAGCGGTCCCGGCCATGTTCAGCCCGGCGATCCGCCCCTGGTTCAGCGCCTCGGGCCAGATGGCATTGACGACTCGCTCGCCGCTGAACATATCGACGGTCTCGGCGACGTCGCCTGCCGCATAGATCCCGTCCATGCTGGTTCGCTGATAGGCATCCACTACCAGTCCACGATTCATCTTTACGCCGGTTCCATCCAGGAAATTCACATTAGGCGCGACGCCGGCCGCCATGACTAGGAGCCGGCATGGAAGCGTTTCGCCGGTCTCGACCTTCACACCGGCGACATGGCCGTTCTTTTCCATCAGCTCCGTCGCCTTGACCCCGCACCTCACCGTCACCCCGGCTGACCGAAGCTCGTCTTCCACCATTGCGGCCGAGACTGCGTCGGCCATAGCAGGCATTACATGCGGCATCTGCTCGATGACGGTGGTCTTGCAGCCGCGACGGACGAGCGCATCGACCACCTGGATCCCGATCAGTCCCGCGCCAATCACGGCGACCTC
>JAHFDH010000009.1 GCA_023249055.1 Candidatus Methylomirabilota bacterium | reverse complement strand
CGCTGATTTTATAAGTTCGTGTGACCCTGAAGGTGCGTCCGCTGGAACCACACTAACTCATGAACGAAATGACCATAGCGATCGTCACAAAGAGCAACAGGCCACCAGCCGCAAGCCACAAGAGTATTGTGTCGCCGCGATCCACTGAAACCCTCCCTTAGTTTAACTGGTTAGCGATTAGCCCTGGTTATTCGCTGCCGTTCACCGCCACACGTATTTCGGATTGTATCTCACGCGACCGATCTTTCACCGGTCCGCAGTGAACGAACATCCGAACGATCGCAGCGATAACGTAGCTATTTCACCAGAGCGGTACAGTAACCCACCACTTCGGTATCGAAGAGAAGCCTCACCGCATCAGCCTACACGACCTTTTCAGAATCGGCAATCAGCGCACATCATAATCTGCCGCCTTACCGCCCGCCATTTCAGATCCATTTGGATCGAACTGTCGTTTCTACATAAACGTTCGGGGGCGCCGATTATTCCGGTGTGAAGGCCAGCACATTATTCGGCAGGATTGGGCCAGCGGCCTTTCTTCGAACGACTTCGTTGAGTAATGTAACCAAGACGGATCCCATTGTCAAGTCAAAAATGAGGCCTCCTGTCATCTTCCACCTTGACCTTACCTGGCGGCTTTGGTACACTCTGACAGAGTTTTTTGGGAAGAGATTCTCTGGGGAGGCCGATGTCCACCATAGAGTATGCGTTATGGGCTATTGTAGCCTTATTCCTCCTTCTGGTATGCGGTATGATCCCCATGCTCGTACAGCTTCGGAGGACCGCCAGGCAGGCAGAAGATTTTCTGAGACTGGTTGAACTTGAATTGCGGCCTGCGCTGGTCGAGGTGAAAGATGTCATGCGAAATCTGAATCGCGCCTCCGACCAGGTGAATGATGGGCTGGGGAAAATGGGTGGGACACTTGACGCGATTGCCGAAGCGGGACACACTGTACGGGATGCGAATCAATTGGTGCAACAATTTGTTTTCCCGAAGCTGATCACCGGCGCTGCTTTTACGACCGGCCTTCGGGTTGGCCTGAAGACTCTCATCGTAAGACTCATGGGAAGGAGGTGACGCACATGAGTGAGGAACGGGGATGTTCGCCTGCGTCTGTTGCCCTCGCGTTTATCATCGGCGGCGCGCTCGGGGCGAGTCTGGCACTGCTATTCGCTCCGGAGGGCGGCCGACAAACTCGCACTCGCCTCAAAGACCTCGCGACAGACGTCAAGGATCGAAGCACCGATCTTGTTGAGGATGTCAAAGATTGCGTCGAGGATGCGCTAGGGGTGAGCAGAGAAATCTTTGATGAGAAAAAAACCATTCTCACCGCCGCCTACCAAGCCGGTAAGGAAGCGATGGACAGAGAGCGAAGCAAACTGTTAGAGAGATAATCGTCTGATGCGGCAGCTCGACGGGCGTTCCCGGATCGGAAGGGCGCGCCCGTTTTACTTTCATGAATATCCCATTCGGGTATGGTCGAGACCCTCCGCTTCCAGGTGACGGTTGTTCAACTCCCCTTCGTGACCACTTGCATCACCTCATCGAGCAGCCGTCCGTTGGTAGAGATGGCGTTGCCTCCACGAATGGTTGATCGGCCATCCCAATCCGTAAAGGTTCCGCCCGCTTCGAGCAGGATCGGCAACAGCGCCGCGCAGTCCCAGATGCTCATGATCGGATCGAGCATTACCTCCGCCCGCCCCGTTGCGACCAGGATGTGACCGTAACAATCGCCCCAACTCCGGTGCATCCGCGTCGCAGCGATCAGATGACGAAAGGCCGGCTCCCGCCCGTTCGGCTCAAAGCCGGCGCCGTCGGTGTACAGGAGCAGCGCCTCCTTCAGGTCGTCCACACCGGAGACTCCAGCGCGACGTCCGTTCCAGAAGCAGCCCATCCCTCTGCCGGCGTAGACCAGCTCGCCCAGCGCCGGAAAGTTCGCCACCCCCAGGACGACCTCTCCATCAACCTCTAACCCGAGCAAGACGCCGAAGAGCGGAACACCATGGACGAACGAGGCAGTTCCGTCAAGCGGATCGATGATCCAGGTCCGGCCGGAGTCGCTCTGCTGTTCGCCGAACTCCTCCCCGAGAATGCCGTGGTTCGGATAGGCCTGTCGGATCAATGTTCTGAGCCTCTCCTCCGATTTGCGGTCGGCCGCTGTCACGAGGGTACGGTCCGGCTTTCGCTCAGGCGTCAAAGCGGTCTGAAAGTATTGCATGGTAATCTCGCCGGCCTGGCGGGCCGCGTCGACGGCGAAGTCCAGCAGCTTCTCCAATTCGTCTTTTCCAAGCAATGGCTGACTCATGTCATGCGGTGGGAGCCTTGACGGCAGGCATCACCGGTTGGGCGAGACTCCGCAGCGCCTCAACGACCAGGATCGCCGCGAGAAACAACAGACTCACACTGACGACCCCATTTAAGATCGTTGTGTTCAGGACGAACCCCTCGTGCAGGACAACGGTATAGGCCTCCCGCGCCTGAATCACAAGAGACCAGACTGTCATGGTCATGACGAAGAGCATCGGGAACAGGGCGAACCAGGTCGGTCGAGCCGACCTTTTCAGCCAGACTGTAATCCCCAAAAGGGTCAGGGCCGCCAGAAGCTGATTGCCGGTTCCGAAAAGGGTCCAAAAGAGTCGATACGCCCCTTCGCCGGATCTCGCGATGAGAAAAAGGGGAAGCGCGACGGTGATCGTAGTCGCCAAAATCGCCCCCCTCTTTCCGGTCCAATTGAACAGCTCTTGAATGATATAGCGGCAGAGACGGGTGCTCACATCCAGCGTGTCAAAGACAAACGTAGAAAAGGCCATCGCCCCGAAGGTCGTGGCGAACTGAAGGTGTTCCTGCCCGATGAGGATGGTGAGGAATCTGCCGATGCCATCCCCGTAAATCTTGCCTGGCGCCATTCCCTGAAGCTGAGGTTGAGCCGCGATCATGACGGTAGCCAGCGCGATAAAGGCTACGAACCCTTCCAGCAGCATGGCGCCGTACCCCACCGGCCGGCAGTGGGTCTCCTTCTCGATCTGCTTTGACGTCGTTCCGGAGCAGACCAAGCCGTGAAACCCGGAGCAGGCCCCGCAGGCAATAGTCACGAAGAGAAACGGGAACAGGGCACCGGTCATTCCCGGTGCGCGCCAGGTCTTGAATGTTTCCTGCTCGACGTGAAACCCGCCGAAGAAGATCCCGATGAGGCCGACAAAGAGGGTCAGATAGAGGATGAACCCGCCAAGGTATCCCCTTGGCTGAAGAAGCAGCCACATCGGAAGGAGGGAGGCGATAAAGCAGTAGATCAGGATCAGCACCCCCCACATCTTCGTATCCAGGATCAGGAGCGTCGAGATCTTTGTGCCGAACCAGACGACGCCCAGGGTCGCCGGTACGAAGATCACTGTCTGGAGCCAGAGCGGCGGGTTGAATCGCCTCTCGATCAATCCCATCAGTACGGCCAGGAGCAGATACATCGTACTGGCGGCGGCCACCGCCCCGCCGGGATTGAAGGCAAAGACCTCCCCCTCAAACTCCTCGGTTTTGCCCACGAAGGTGCTCGCCGTGATGTCGGTAAAGGCCACGATAACGTAGATCAGAGCCAGCCAGATAAACAGCATCATGGCGAGCCACCCCCGCTGTCCCACGTAAAGACGGATGATCTCGGCAATCGACCGGGCGCGGTGCTTGACCGACGCCACCAGGCTGGAGAAGTCATGGACCGCCCCGATAAAGATCGTCCCCAGCGCGATCCAGAGCAGGCAGGGGAGCCACCCGAACATCTGGGCGGCCATGATCGGGCCGGCGATAGGGCCTGCCGCCGCGATGGCACTGAAGTGCTGGCCCAGCAGATAGAACGGCTTGGTCGGCACATAGTCCACGCCGTCATTCATCTCACATGCCGGGGTGAGACGTGTGTCGTCCAGGCCGTACTGTCTGGCCACAAATCGGCTGTAGAGCCGATACCCGATCGCGATCCCCGCCAACAAGATGATCGCCAGCGACGGAAGACTCATGAGCCGTTACCCCTCCGTCGTCGATTTTCACACTGCTTCCGCAACGATCAGTCCTCCTCCACCAGGACGAACTCTTCCTTCGGGGCACCGCAGTTCGGACAATGCGCCGGCGGCTGGTCACCCTGCTGATGGTGGCCGCAAATAAGGCACTTCCACACGATGGCCATTGCTCTCGTCTCCGTATACGGGTCGGGTGCACACGACCCGGTTCCAGAGCTCTCATGTTTTACCATATTATCACTCCGATGGGCCATGGACAATGCGTTGATCCGGCAGGGTCGGCTTCGACAGTATCGGTTGGATATGATACACTACACCCGATTTCATAAGGAGGCGCAATGGAAATCGACGTGATACGCGAGGTGGCGCTGCGGGCCGCGAAGGAGGCCGGGGCCATCCTTCGTCAAGGATTGGAGCGGCAGCGGACCATTGAGTTCAAAGGGGTCAAAAACCTCGTGACCGACATGGATCGCCACTCGGAGGAGACGATTGCCGACCTCGTGCGGCGCACGCTGCCGCACCACAGTGTGGTCTGCGAAGAAGGCACCAGACTGGAGGGCGACTCGGGATACCGCTGGCACGTGGATCCCCTGGACGGCACCACCAATTACGCCCACGGTTATCCCTGCTACTCGGTATCAATTGGGGTAGAAAAAGATGGGGAACCGGTTTTTGGGTGCGTGTACGATCCGAGCCAGGAAGAGATGTTCACCGCTGAGCGAGGCGGAGGGGCGTTTCTGAACGGCAAGCGATTACAGGTGTCAGCCATCTGTACCATGGCTGATGCGCTGCTTGCCACCGGCTTTCCCAACGACGTGGCAGGCGCCACGCATAATAACCTGGATCATTTTGTGAAGTTCATGAAGCAAGCGCAGGGCGTACGTCGTCCCGGCTCAGCGGCCTTGGACCTGTGCTATGTGGCCGCCGGTCGGTTCGACGGTTTCTGGGAGCTGAAGCTGTACCCGTGGGACATGGCAGCCGGCATACTGATGGTCACCGAGGCCGGCGGCCGCGTGACCGACCTTCGCGGCGGTCCCCATCACCTCTCCAATCCCCAGATCGTCGCCAGCAACGGCCTGCTCCATGACGAAATGCTCCGCGTCCTGGCCATGGAGAGTTGATACCTACCCATTGATTAGGCTGGTCGGCCTGTTACGTCCTGGGAACTCCAACGATTGCCGCAATTCTCTTGCCGATCCGGGGGCTTGTCAATATTTTTCAGACCCCGCCGTTGCCGACAAACGCCGATCAGCCAAAGCGCTGATCGTACTCGGCATGCGGCCCGATCCAGAACCACTGAACTCCATCTGGGACCGGTACACCAAGGGCACGGTAATGCATACCGATTCGGACACTACGGAAGCGTCCACCGTACACGGGCTTGAATCGTAGGGAGGGGTGCGCCGGATTCTGCTTGAGAAGGGCGTAGTTGCGTCGGGCGAGATCCTGAATGTCGGGTGGCAGAGCATCGAAACAGTGCCAGAAGCTACTCGACGTGAAGTGCTTCACATCTCGCGCGCCTTACCATGGCGATATTCAGCTAGAGCCTCTTCAGCCAACGCATCAAATTTTCCGGCAGCAGCATCTGCCTCAATCTGTGCATCCCAAGCAGCAGCGTCGAACTCCAAAAACCAGCGTCGAAACTTCGCCAGTTCTTCGGGGCGAAGTTGCTGGAGAGCGCGCTCGATCTTTTCTACAGTTGTCATAGTGTGCTCCTTGCCTGGTTACGAATATACCCTACTCTCCACCTCAGAGCCAACTATTGATTAGGCTGGTCGGCATATTACGTGCTTGGAACTCCAACGATTGCCGCGATTCTCCTGCCGTTCCAGGAACTTGTCAAGGTTTTCCACACACCGCCGTTGTCGACAAACGATGGCCTGGGCCACTACTACTTGGTTGCGGTTCGATAACTACACCATGCGCCGGGATTACAAGCGGCGAACTCGGCAACTTCGGATTGGCGCAGCTAGCGCGAGCGGAGAAGACATGAAGCTCGATAGCATCTGCGCTATGGAGAGCCCGAATGTCGTGCAGACCAAGATCAACATCGAACAGATATGAAGCGTAGTGATTCATTGTCCGGCTCTTAGTTGGGGTTGCGAAAGGCCGCTTCCGCTCTGGGGACCTGACCCACCCAGTCCCTCCAGGCCGATCTGGCCGCACTTGCGGCCGGCCAGACGGCAGGCGCCCGGCAGGGCCTCGGCTAACCCAAGGCCCTGAAGATCGGCGTCGACCAGCCCGGCGTTGAATGTATCACCTGCGCCCAGCGTGTCTTTGACCTCAATAGGAGGATACGCAGGACTGTGGTGAATCGCACCCCGTCTATCGAGACCATAGGCGCCTTCATTGCCCCATGTAACGATGAGATCAGCCTGGAGAGCCTGTTCCCGCATCCGGAGCAAAAAGGGGTGGGGCGTATCGAATCCGTGGTGACCGGCATAGGCGCGTGAGAAGATCAGCAGCGTCGCGCCGGCGAACACTGCTTCGATCCCTGGGCGCGGCTTCTCCACCTCCACCGAACATGGGAGCGCAGGGCTGGTATCGCGGACCCGGCGGACCATCCGGGATGTCTCCAGCCCATCGCGGGCTTCAAAGTGGACCCAGTCAAACGGGGTGAGATCGATGTGCTGGAAATCGTCATCGGTGTACTCGGGCAGGTCTCGATAATGCACAATCGTCCGTGAGCCGTCTTCGGGACTCAGCAGAACACATGAGGTCAGCGGTCGGCCAGGGAACGCAGCGGCAGGCGGTGAGGTTGATCTGGTGACGAGCCAGACGCTCTAAGATTGGGGTGGCCTCGTGGCCGTCCGCCAGTACACAGCCGAAAGCGCACGTATGACCCAGTTGGCTGAGGACGACCAGGGTGTTGGCGGCGTTGCCGCCCGGGCTGGTGCGGAGCCCTCTGGCGCGCAGCTCGACATCCTCATCAGGGTAACGCGAGAGGGTGAAAATAAGGTCAAGTGTCGTCGTGCCGATGGCCAGGATGCGCGCCATGCAGATCCTCTCCCGAAACGGCGGCTGGGTCAGTCAAACCGGTAATGTTTTTTGACGGAGCGGCGGATGTCCCAGGTGCAGGTCATTCCAACGGGAAAAGCCACGAGATCGCCCTTGCCGACCTGCACCGGCTCCCCGTCATCAGGCGTCACGATTACCTCCCCCTCCAGAAAATAGCAGGTCTCTGTACTGTTGTAGCTCCAGGGGAAGGTCGAGACCTCTTTGCTCCAGACTGGCCAGGTTGTGACCCCGAGCGCTGCGAGTCGCTCCTGGGAAGGGTTGCGTTCCACCTGAATCTTCATCTATCCGTCCTCCTTTCGTTTCAGTATGCCCCTTCGGCAAGTAGCCGCATGGTAAGACGTCATGGACACCGCGGTCAAGCTTAAACCGGGTTGGGAGGCCCATTGGGATCCGCCCACTCAGACGGCCCTTGGAGGAGTAAGACCTTCTCTGATATTATGGCAGTGAATAACCAAGAAGGAGAGGCCATGCCGACCCCAGAGGAACTCAAGGAAGAGGAAAGAAAGCTGCGGCAACTTCGGCTGGTGGTCAGCCTCACCATGAGCACGATCAGCCAGACTACGCTTTCGCTGGAGGAGGCCTCCAAGATGATCGTCGCCACAAGGGAGTTGGCGCTGCGCCTGTTTCCCGGGAAGGAGCTCGCCTTCGATCTGATCTATCAGCCCCGCTTCCGGAGGCTCCTGGCCGAACGGTTCCACCTCCATTGAGTCCGTCTTTTACGCCATCACCCCATTCCTGTGGTGAGTCCGGCCGAACCCGATGACACCACGACAGTCGCAGCACACTCAGGCGGCAGGCGTACTCCTCGGCGCCCATATGTCGATCTCGGGCGGCGTCGATCTGGCGCCGCTGAGGGGCCAGCAGGTCGGCTGTGGGACCATCCAGCTTTTCACCAAAAGCAGCAATCAGTGGCGGGCCAGATCCTTGCCTTCCGACGAAATCGACCGATTCCGCGCAAATCTTCAGGCTGCTGCCATTACTCCTGCCGTGGCCCACGGCGCGTACCTGATCAATCTGGCCTCCACAGACCCCGCGTTGCACCAGAAATCGATGGCGGCCTGCCTGGAGGAGCTCGAACGGGCCGAGGCGCTGGGCATCCCCTATCTGGTGATTCATCCTGGGGCTCACATGGGGGCCGGCGAGGAGGCGGGGTTGCGACAGGTAGCCATCAGCCTCCAGGAACTGCTGAAGCGAACCGATGGCTATCAGGTGCGAGTCGTTCTCGAAACGACTGCCGGCCAAGGCACGACCTTGGGATATCGCTTTGAGCAGATCACCATCCTTCTCGATCAGGTCGGTCTTGCGGAGAGGACCGGCGTTTGCCTGGATACCTGCCACCTTTTTGCGGCCGGCTACGATATTCGGACGCCAGACGGCTATGACAGTGTGCTGCGGCTGTTCGATCAGGTCGTGGGTATCTCCTCCATCAAGGTCATTCATCTCAACGACAGCAAGAAGGAACTCGGGTGTCGTGTAGACCGTCACGAGCATATCGGAAAGGGAGCCATCGGTCTTCAGGCGTTTCGCTGTCTGATGACCGATTCCCGCTTGCATGGAATCCCAATGATCATTGAGACCCCGAAGGACGATGATTTTATCACGGCAGATCGCCGAAATCTGAAGACCCTTCGAGATCTCGCAATCGGGAAGGTTTTTGATTGCATTGATACCGAAAAGGAGTTAACGTGAAACCGCGAGAAGCGTTGAAAAGAATGCCGCGCCTGTGAATCTGCCGCAGGCTGGCGGCGTAGAAGATACAAGGAGGTTGCCTGGGGCTGTTTGGCTATGATCCAGATGTTCCATGTGTTCAAAATGTTTGGAAAAGATCTGGAGGCCCTGGTTGATGTCGATCTGCATATTCACAAAGGGGAGATGGTCTTCCTGGCTGGTCCTAATGGCGCCGGAAAAAGCACGCTACTCCGCTTGATCTTCTGCGACGAGCTTCCTACCTCTGGCCAGATCCTGGTCAACGGCCGCAATATTGTCCGTATGAAACCGAGAATGGTCCCCCATCTGAGGCGGACTCTAGGAATCGTCTATCAGGAGTTCAAGCTTCTTCGCGATCGGACCATCGAGGAGAACCTTGCATTGGTTGCGAGAGTGGTCGGCATGACGGCATTGCAGACCCAGCACAAGGTCGCGCAACTGCTGACGCTGGTCGGGCTGTCTCACAAGGCACAGATGTTGCCGTATAAGCTGTCGAGCGGCGAGCAGCAGCGGGTCGCCATGGCGAGAGCATTGATGAACGATCCTCTCATTCTCCTGGCCGACGAGCCGACCGGGAACCTGGATGCTGAGCTGGCCGCAGACGTCCTGCGACTTCTCTTTGAGGTGAACGCGCAGGGTACCACTGTCTTGGTGGCGACTCATAATCTCAAGTTTGCAGAAGAGGCAGGCTGTCGCACGGTATTCCTCAAACAAGGAAGGATTGTCGGCGAACGACAGCGGGTCAATCAGCCGGTAGGCCCCGTTCAGCACTCCTCCCCCATCCGTCACGCGTGGCATCCGGCAGATGATTGAGAAGCTGAAATATCTGTTGACCCATGCCCTGATCAACCTGGTCCGCGCCGGGTGGGGCGGCCTGGCGTCGATCGCCAGCATCGCGGTGTCGTTCGTGATCATCGGCATCTTTATCCTTGTGATCCAACATTTCAACGCGCTGATTGCTGAGTGGCAGGAACAGTTCCAGGTATCCGTCTTTCTGGATGACCAGATTACGCCTTTGCAGTTGGACATGCTGAAGGGACGGATCGAGAAGGAGGCGGCCGTCAAGACCTTCACGTTCACAAGTAAGGTAGAGGCGCTTGCCAATTTCCGTCGGGAACTTAAGGGGCAGGAAAGTCTCCTCGAGGGTCTAGGCGATAATCCGCTCCCTGCCTCCTTCCAGCTCAAAATCCGCGAGGGATATCAAAGCTCGGAGGCTCTCAAAACGCTCAGTTCGTTCTTGAGCCGCCTCGAGGGGGTGGAGGATATCCAGTACGGACAGGAGTGGGTCGAACGGATGTCGAGGGTCGCGCGACTCATCCGACTGCTGGGCACTATTATCGGTTCGGTGCTCACGCTCGGATCGGCGATGATCGTCTCGAATACTATTCGGCTCGCGGTCTATGCTCGCGCGCAGGAGATTGAGATTATGCGCCTCGTCGGCGCGACGAAGGCGTATATCCGCGCCCCCTTCCTGGTGGAGGGGATGCTCCAGGGCAGCCTTGGCGCCGCGCTCGCGCTGGGTGTACTGTTCGCGGCGTATCGATTCGTTGCACCGACCTTTAATCTGGTCTCCTCGCTCTTCCCGACAGTAGCGGGTCAAGGATTCCTGGAATCGTCGATGATGGCAGGTTTAGTGGGTGGGGGCGCAGCAGTCGGCGCCCTGGGCAGCTCGCTCGCTGTCAGCCGCTTCCTCAAGATGTGACCGGTAGAGCCGCTGGAATGGGATCATGACTCGTTCACCTCTTGGCCTCCTGGCGGTGACCGCTCTTACGCTGATCCTGCTCCTCGTCTCTTCATCCGGGCCGGCTGCGGAAACACGGACAGGGCCGTCTTCACGCCTTCGTGAGAAACGCGAAGAGCTCAATCAGGTCAAGAAAGAGCTGGACCGGGAGCGCAAGCAGGCAAAGCAGGTGGCACGGAAAGAGCGCACACTGTCCGAGGAGTTGGACCGGATGGATCGCGAGCTTCAACAGAAAGGACGGGAACTGAAGGAGCTGCAGGTCAAGTTGAAGGTCAGTACGGAACAGCTTCAGACCACCAAGCGCGATATTACGCAGACCAGGACTCGCCTTGACCAGATACAGAGCCTGTTTCGGAGGCGTGTCCGCGCCATCTACAAACAGGGACGGCATGGTTATGTCCAGGCTCTCCTATCCTCGGAGGACCTGTCTGCCGCCGGGCGCCGCATACGATTCCTCGCAACGATCGCGAATCAGGATCAGCGAATGATGGGGACCTATACGGCGACCCTCGACACGCTGAAAGCTCAACAGGCGGATCTGGAACGATCGAAGGCCGAGCTGACCCTGGGGCAGAAGGCCGTGACGGCAAAGCGCGAAGAGATTTTAGAAGAGCAGTATGCCAGGCGCATATTGTTGGCCAAGGCTCAGGAAGAAAAGAAGGGTCACCTGGCTGCCATCCGGGATCTGGAGCTGGCGACCCGCGAGCTCCAGCGCCTCATCGGTCGCCTGCAGCAACAAAAGCGGCCTCAGATTGGGAAAGCGTCTCGCTCCGCACCGTCACGGGCTCCCGGCCACCCTGAAGCACTGAACGGGTCGTTTGCATCGTTCAAGGGCCGCCTGCCATGGCCGACCACCGGCGTTCTGGCTTCGACATTCGGCCGGCAGGAGCACGCACGTTACAGAACGGTCACATTCAACCACGGTATTGAGATCAACGCGCCTGAGGGACAAAAGATCGCGTCGGTCGCCGATGGCATGGTGCTGTACGCCGACTGGTTCAAAGGATATGGCCGATTGATTGTCCTTGACCACGGAGAGGAGTACTATACCGTCTATGCGCATGCCGCCGAGATCCTCGTCAGAGTGGGCGATCAAGTGGCGAAGGGACAGACCATCGGGTCGGTGGGCACCACAGGGTCTGCGGCCGGATCGCAACTCTATTTCGAAGTACGGTATCGGGGCGGGCCTCAAGATCCTGTAGCCTGGCTCGCCCCCATGTAAATGCAACATTCAGCCGTTAGCGGTCAGCCATCAGCTAATAGCTGAATACCGATAGCCAACAGCTTATTGGGAGGAATCAATGAGACTCGGAGATCTTTTTCGAAAGGGACGGAAGAGTATCGTGGTCGTATTGACCCTGGCGCTGTTGGTCATCGGCGGCGGCCACCATGAGGTCACAGCTGTCGACGACAGCTATGAGCGACTGAAGGTCTTCGCCGAGGTGTTGTCGCTGGTCCAGGCGAATTATGTAGAGGAGACGAAGCCGCGCGACCTGATCTACAGCGGCATTAAAGGGATGTTGGAGTCGCTCGATCCTCACAGCGCGTTCATGCCGCCCGATATCTTCAAAGAGATGCAGGTCGAGACACAGGGGTCGTTCGGAGGCCTGGGGATCGAGATCACGGTCAAGGACAGAATGCTCACGGTGGTGGCGCCGATTGAAGGGACCCCTGCAGATCGGGCCGGCGTTCATCCGGGTGACCGGATCGTCAAGATCGACGGGAACCCGACCAAAGATATGACCCTCATGGAGGCCGTGAAAAAGCTCCGCGGTCCTCAGGGTACGCGCGTGATCGTCACCATCCTCCGTGAGGAGTCCCCCGGGCCGTTCGAGCTGACGCTGGTTCGGGAGGTCATCGAGGTGAAGAGCGTCAAGGCCAAAGAGCTGGGCGATGGCGTCGCCTACGTTCGGATCAGCGCATTCCAGGAGCGGACCGGAAAGGACCTCCTGAAGGCGATCGAGCAGTTGGGACAGAACGGGATGTCTGCGATGGTGCTGGACCTTCGCAACAACCCTGGCGGCCTCCTGAATCAGGCCGTCCAGGTGTCAGATCTGTTCCTTGACCAGGGGCAGCTCATCGTCTACACCGAGGGGCGGATCAAGAATCAGGATCTCCGTTTCTCGGCCGAACACGGGGCTCAGATCCCCAAAGTCCCGATGGTGATCCTGGTAAACGGGGGCTCTGCCAGCGCTTCTGAAATCGTCGCAGGCGCGCTGCAGGACTGGAAAAGGGCGGTCATCCTTGGGACCAAGACATTCGGGAAGGGCTCCGTGCAGACGGTTGTTCCGTTGAGCGATGGATCCGGCCTGCGTTTGACCACGGCGAAGTACTTTACCCCGAAGGGACGATCGATCCACGGAACCGGGCTTATGCCTGATATCGTTGTGGAAGTGCCGCGACCCACCCTAGCCAAGGCGCAGAGCAGTCCCGCTGAAAAGGAAGGTGAGTCAGAAAAAGTACGGCCCCAGCGGCGGGAGGAGAAGAAGATTTCCGAGGAGGAGGGTGACACGAGTCTCCAGATCGGCAAGCGAGAGGGACCCGATCCCGATACCGACATCCAGTTAAAGCGGGCGATGGAGATTCTTAAGGCGAGCCGGATCATCGAGAAGGGATTCACGAAAGGGAGCGCAGGGTAAAAGCAGCATTCAGCAATTAGCTGAGAGCTGACCGCTGATCGCTGACTGCTGCTGACTACGATGGCACACCTGACCTTGGGGATTGAAACTTCCTGCGACGAAACGGCGGCCTCGATCCTGGAAGACGGCCGACGAGTCCGTTCTTCCGTCGTCGCCTCCCAGGATCTCCTCCACGCCCCTTACGGCGGGATCGTCCCTGAGTTAGCCTCCCGTCGTCATGTGGAGGCTATCTGGCCGGTGGTCCAGGAGGCGCTCACCAGAGCAAAGGTCAGCGTCGGCGACCTCGATGGGATCGCAGCAACGGCAGGACCGGGGCTGATCGGTTCCCTGCTGGTCGGTCTCTGTTTCGGGAAGGCGCTTGCCTTTGCCCGCAATATCCCGCTCGTCGGCGTCAACCACCTGGAAGGACATCTCTATGCTGCCCTGCTGGACCACGAGGGGCTTTCTTTTCCCTTCACCGGACTCGTCGCGTCGGGTGGTCACACCCACCTCTATCTGGCCACAGCCCCCGGTGATTATCGCCTACTTGGCCGGACGAGAGACGATGCTGCCGGAGAGGCGTTCGACAAGGTCGCGAAGTTTCTCGGACTTGGTTATCCTGGCGGACCGCTGATCGAGGAGTGGGCGCGGAAGGGCGATCCAAACGCCGTGCGGTTCCCCAGGTCGGTTCCTCCCCAAGGTTCATTTGATTTCAGCTTCAGCGGCCTGAAGACCGCCGTCGTGAATTACGTGAAGGCAGCAGGAGGCAGGAGGCAGGAGGCAGTGGACTCTACTCCATCCCCTCCACGTTCCACGCTCCACGCTGTTCATGACCCTACTTTCGTGGCGAACATCTGCGCGGGATTCCAGGAGGCTGTCGTCGATGTGCTGGTTCGCGTGAGCGTGGCGGCGGCGAAAGCGTCCGTCTCCAGCCGTCTCATCCTGGCCGGAGGAGTAGCCTGCAACGGTAGACTTCGCTCGAAGTTGGCGGAGCGAGCGGTAGAGCACGGCATACAGGTCTACTATCCCACACCGTCTCTCTGTACCGATAACGCGGCCATGATTGCGGCCGCCGGCTATCCTCGCCTGCTGCGCGGCGAGCGAGCTCCGCTTTCGTTGAACGCCGATGCCGATCTCGCTCTTGGCCCGGCATAAAGGAACATGAATGGCGAAGCTGCCGATCCTGTTCTATCCATCTCCCATAATCCGCAAGAAGTCGGCGCTGATCACCTCGATTGACGGCGAGCTTCAACGCTTCATCGATGATATGGTGGAAACGATGTATGCGGCTCCGGGCATGGGGCTTGCCGCTCCCCAAGTGGGAGCACTCAAGCGGGTCATCGTCCTGGACCCATCCGGTGATCGCGCGTCGGGTCGGCCCATGGTTCTCATCAATCCCGTGCTGGTCGCCGGCGAGGGACAAATCGTAGAGGAAGAAGGATGCCTCTGTATTCCGGACCTGAATGAGCCGATCTCACGATTCAAGCAGGTGGTCGTAAAAGCCTATGGGCGGAATGAGAAGGAGATCATTCTGGAGGGGGCCGACCTGCTGGCGCGTATCCTGCAGCACGAGATCGATCACTTGAATGGTATCCTGTTCATCGACCACCTGAGCACGGCAAAGCGCCTCCTGCTCAAGCGACGGCTCAAAAAAAGCAACCGAGGCGATTAGTGTTCAGCGCTCAGCAGCAAGCTGATAGCTGACGGCTGACGGCTGATCGCTAGAGCTTCATTTCCACGTGCGCCTTGCTTCTCAGACCTTCGATCCACTCCTTGAAATTGGCCTCGGTCTTCTGATTGAACAGGATGGCGCGAAGACGTTCCTTCACCTGATCGAATGGCAGGGTCTGACCAGGGATCCGCTCCTCGACGACAATGAGGTGGAAGCCGGCCGTCGTGGCAATGATGTCGCTGGTCTGTCCGATCGGCAGGGCGAGAGCGGCCTGCTCCAACTCCGGCGCAAGATCCCCGCGCTTCATCGTCCAGATCTCACCGGCGGATGACACGAGCGGCCCTTCTGAATATTGCTTGGCGACCGTCGAGAAACTGGTCCCCTTCTTGAGGAGCGCCTGCGCCTCCTCGATCCGGCTCTTGGCGCGCGACAACTCACCGGGTGTCGTCTGCGGCGGTACGGGCACGAGGAGATGGCGGATCTTGAACTGTGGAATCTCCCGGAATTGGTCCTGCTGTTGCTCGTAATACTGCTGGACCTCCTCGTCCAGAACCACAACCTTTGATCGTACCCGTCTCGCCACCAGCTTTGTCAGTATGACCTGTTCGGCGATCCCTCTCTCAAACTGCACCTCGCTGAGTAGTTCTTTGGACAGCGCAGCCCTGAACGCCTCGTCGCTGTTCAGACCATTGCGTTTCTTCAAATCCTCAATAGTAGACTGTATCTCCCCAAGCGTCGCCTCGATCTTCTCCTTCTTTGCCTCCTGGAGCTGTAATCTCTTGAGAATCAGCTCATCCAGGATCTGGCGTTCCGTACTGCGAAGCCGCCGCTCCCGCTCCTGCCCCAGCGTTTCTTGCACGATCCTTCGGATGGCCTGGAGCCCTTCCTCTTGCACTTCGGTCAGGGTAATCACGTCATCGTTGACGACGGCAACGATGCGATCGAGGATCACCCCGTGTGCTGGAGAAGCCGTCAGGATTCCGTACACAAGTACGAGACCCGCCACAAGAGAAGCGTGGAGCGTGGAGCGTGGAGCGTGGCAGGATGGTCTGACCACACCCTGCCGCCTGCCGCCTGCCGCCTGCCGCCCTACTTTCATCATCGGCACGCCTGCAATCGCTCCAACAGCGTCTGAGCAGTAGCAATTTTGTCGCTCCCCTCTACCCTGTATTCCAACTCATCGTGCCCCGTACGTGTTGTGTCTTTAGGGAGGTAGCGCAACCGGCCGCCCTCTTCGCGAAGGTAGGCTGCCACCTTAGCCGGGGCAAGGGGTGGCGACTCGCCGAACACGATACGGATCGTCTTACCTGCGGCATCAACCTCCCGGATCTGAAGCGTTCGGGCCAGGATCTTGAGCGCCATTGCAGTCAGCAGCCGTTCTGCCTCATGGGGAAGCTCGCCAAAGCGATCGACCAGCTCCTCCCGAAAGGCGGAGACCTCCTGCGGCACAGAGAGCGCGGCCAACCGCTTGTAAAGCTGGAGTCTGACGTTGGGATCCTCCATATACGCCTCCGGAAGATATCCTTCTGTCTCCAGCCTGATGACAGGCTCGACAACTTCCGCCACCGCTTCACCCTTCAACCCCTTGACTGTTGACTCGATCAGTCGGCAATACAGATCAATTCCCACGGCGGCGATCTGGCCGTGTTGCTCCGGTCCCAGGAGGTTGCCCGTGCCTCTGATCTCCAGGTCCCTCGCCGCCACCTTGAATCCGGAGCCGAGCTCGGTCAGTTCTGCAATGACCTGGAGCCTCTTCTTTGCCAACTCGGACAATGCCGCCTCCTTCGGCACCAGCAGGTAGGCGTACGCTCGATGCTTATCCCGACCCACCCGCCCGCGAAGCTGGTAGAGCTGTGCGAGACCCAAGGCGTCGGCCCGATCGATAATGATGGTATTGGCGGCGCCCACATCCAGACCGGACTCGATAATCGTCGTACACAGCAGGACATTGAACTTACCGTCGTAAAAGTCGCACATGATCCGTTCCAGACGCTCTTCCGGCAACTCGCCGTGCGCCACCGTCAGTCTCGCCTCGGGAACCAGCCGCTTGATCAGACGCGCCACGCCCTGGATGCTCTCCACACGATTATGCACGAAGAACACCTGTCCCCCCCTGTCCAGCTCGTGCTCAATCGCCTCCTTGATGAGGGCCGGGTCGAATCTGGCCACGGTTGTCCTGATCGAAAGACGGTTATCCGGCGGGGTCTCGATGGTGCTGATGTCCCGGACCCCCAACATCGACATATGGAGAGTCCGCGGAATCGGCGTGGCCGTGAGCGTCAGGACATCGACCTGCCGCCGGAGTTGCTTCACGCGCTCCTTGGCCGCGACGCCGAAGCGGTGCTCCTCATCGACCACAAGCAGTCCCAGATCCCGAAAGTGGACATCTTTCTGGAGCAGGCGGTGGGTGCCGATCACAATGTCGACAGTGCCGTCACCGGCGCCACGCAGGACATCGCTCTGCTCCTTGCGGCTGCGGAAGCGCGAGAGCATCTCAACCTTCACCGGAAAGCCGTCGAACCGCCCGGAAAACGTCTGAAAATGCTGCAGGGCGAGGACGGTGGTCGGAACCAAGACCGCCACCTGCTTCCCCCCGATGACCGTCTTGAAGGCAGCCCGCATTGCCACCTCGGTCTTGCCGTACCCGACGTCACCACAGATCAGACGATCCATCGGTCGGTCTCGCTCCATGTCGGCCTTGACGTCGGCAATCGCCTGGAGTTGGTCCGGGGTCTCCTCGTACGGGAATCCGGCCTCGAACTCGCGTTGCCACGGCGTATCGGGAGGGAGGGCATGCCCCTTGATCACCTGCCTGGCCGCATACAGCGTAAGCAACTCCTGAGCCATTTCGCGAACGGACGCCTTGACCCGCTCCTTGGCCTTGGCCCACGATGCGCTTCCCAACCGGTCGAGGGTCGGTGGGCTGCCATCAGCGCCCGCATACCGATGGATCAGGTGGAGCTTACCGGTCGGCACATAGAGCTTGGCATGATCGGCATAGACGATAAGCAGGTAATCGCCCTCTGTCGCACCTACAGTGAGTTGTCGCAGCCCTTTGTAGACGCCTATCCCGTGATCCTCATGGACAACAAAATCGCCATAGGCCAACTCCTGGTGGGAGGCGAGGGGGGAGATCTCCTTCGGTCGCGAGCGGCGGGTTGGAATGTGTCGAGACCCAAAGATCTCGGCCTCGGTGATATAGGTCAGCGACGCCTCATCCAGGTGGAAGCCGACGCTGAGCTCGCGAGAAAGAATGGTGATCCCGCCTGGCGACGCGACGCCGTGACCGACAGAGGCGGCGACATCATGCTCCTTCAGCACCTCGGCCAGGCGCCGACCCTGAGCCTCGCTTCTGCAGACCAGGTGGATTCTTCGACCCTGGCGACGCCACCCTTCAAGGTCGCGTATCAGTTCCGTCATTCGTCCGCGATAGGCCGACGTGGTGCGCACCTGAAAATCGATAGTCGGCTTTTCCGCAACGCGGTTCGTCGGCAAGAACTCCTCGAGGAAGATCCGCGGTCTCAGAGAGAGCCTCTGCTCAACATCGCTCCAGTCGAGAAGTGGGGTGGGAGGCATGGTATCTTGCGCAGCGGCCTGGAGGCCTGCCGGATCTATCAAGACCCACAAGGCGTCCGAGGCCACGTACTGCAAGAGATCGGTCGGTCCCTGCCGACCCGCCTCACCGGTCGATGGCACTTCCACAACAGGCAGGACGGTCGCCTGCTCGACAGAACTGATGGACCGCTGGGTGGCCGGATCGAATGCGCGGAGCTCAAGCAGTTCATCGCCAAAGAACTCGGCGCGAACAGGAAGATCCGGTCCTTCGACATTGCTCAGCCCAGGGGTGAGAGGAAACAGGTCGAGGAGGTTCCCGCGCAGGCTGTATTCGCCGCGATCCGCCACCTGATGCACTCGACGGTAACCCCCTGCTTCAAGGGCGCCTACCAGTTCGTCCCGCGCGATCAGCCGTCCGACGTACAGCGTGAAGACCGCTCCCAGGAGGGCCGATGGTGGCGAGAGCTGTTCGAGGGCGGCTCGAAGAGAGACAACCGTGAGATCAAGCTCCTTATTAGCGAGACCCGCCAGGCAGGCAATTCGTTGATACCCGGTCTCTGGGCCCTCATCACGTTCGGGCAGGAATCCGATCGAGCCGCGGAAGAAGAGCTGCAGATCCTTCGCCAGCAGCTCGGCCTCGGCGGATGAGGAGGTCACTATCACGAGAGGACGACCCGCCCGGCGAACGATCTGAGACAGGATCAGCGCTTTCGAAGCCCCAAAGAGACCGGTAAGAGACAGCGAATCCGCCCCGCTGTCAAGTCGATCCAGGATCTCGCCGATCTCGGGAATCAGGAGATCTTCCGACAACTCCATCGATCGTATGACCATAAGGTCAGCTCTCAGCTTTCGGCGTGTTGCGGGGTGTCAGCTCCAGGATACGGCATACGATACGGCTTGTGGAACAGCCCTCCGCCAACGGGATAGTGACGACCCGCCCACCACGCCGCTCTACCGTCTCCCGACCGATAATGTCTTCCATTGTCCAGTCGGCGCCCTTCACCAGCACATCGGGCTCAAGCGCGGCAATGATGCGGCCCGGGTTCGCGTCCTCAAAGATCACCACGTAGTCGACCGAGGTCAGGGCCGACAGCAACTCTGCCCGCTCATCCTGCAAGAGTACTGGTCGGGACGGGCCTTTGAGCAATCGAACGGATGAGTCGCTGTTGAGGCCAACGATCAACAGGTCGCCAAGCGCTCTCGCTTGTCGTAACAAACGGGTATGTCCCCGGTGGAGCAGATCGAAACAGCCGTTCGTGAAAACCGCCCGCTCTCCCTGCGCCTGTCGCTGTCTGACTATGGCGACCAACTCCTGCAAGGTGCGGAGCTTTCCGGCATCGACTGTCATTCCGCCTTCTCGACCTTCCCCGGTATAAGGGAGAACGATCCGTAGAGAATAGCCTGTTCGATCAGTCGTCTCCCTTTCTCAGCATACGGCGTAGAGGTCATGAGTCGGATCTCTCCAAGCGGGCCGAAGGTAATCCCCTGGAATCCGCCGACTCGCATAGAACGGAGCCGGCATGGAACGCCATGGCGTTGGAGATGCAGGCGGAGGAGTTCCGCCTGCATCTCATCATACGTCGTATAAATTATCTGTTCAGCCATTCGCGGCCCATCATGAACCGGCAGTTACCCGACCAGCCTGTGCCAGCGCCAGGGCAAACAGGTCGAACGGCAGAAGGAAGGGGTTTTTCCGGAACAGAGGCTGAATCGAGGGCGAAGCGCGGTACGGCTACGTGGCATCACTACTTCCGAGGCAACCCCTGGAACAACATCGGAGAGCGGACAGACGCTTGGCACACCGGCCGGCAGTGAGTTCGGAGAGATAATATGATCCCCGCTCCCCTATTGCAAGACGAAATGGGCCCTCCGATTCCATTGCCAGGCCGATTCGTCGTGGCCCGCGGCGAAGGGCCGCTCCTTCCCATAACTGACGACCTTGATCCTCTTGGCGCTGATCCCGGCAGCCACGAGGTAGCTCTTCACCGATGCGGCACGTCGCTGACCCAGCGCCTGGTTGTACTCTACGGTTCCGCGTTCATCACAGTGGCCCTCGATGATAATCAAGGCCCCCGGATTCGCCTTCAACCATCGCACGTTCTCGGCGAGACTCTTTTTCATATCCGCTCGAAGCAACGATTTGTCGAAGTCGAAGAAAATATCCCGCAAGGGTGATGCCTTCTCTTCTGCCGCCCCTTCCGCCGGTGCAGCCTCCAGCTGCGGCGTTACTGGGGGCAGCACGACCTCCGCTGCTCCTTTTGCCTGAGCGGCGGCCGTCTTCCCTCTCAGCGCGACAAACGCGGCTTGACACTTGCCACGTATGCGGGCATCAGGATCCGCAAATGGATTGAACTCCGTGGCCTCGTGCGTGAACCAATCCAGGCAGGCTTCTGCGGCAGCATACGCCTCAGGCGCGCGCGTCTCAGCCCCCGCAGTCTTTGCCTCAGCGAGAACGGTCTTCATACTGTCGATCTCAGGGCGATACGATGCGGTGGTTGCACACCCTGCAATCATCAGAGCCATCGATGTAACGATAAGCGAGCGCCGGATTACCCGACCCCTCTTCGGACTCCCGTTCATCTTCGAGCTCCCTCCCTTTGAGGCAGTTGTCAGCGTATCGCTGTCAGCCATCAGTCTATTTTCCTCGCTGCGCGATCGTCTTGGCTTCCTCTGCGGCCTTCCTGGCGATCCCAGCCGTCATCTCCGCGGCGGCCAAGTCGCGGTCCGACAACTCATCCTCGGCAAGGCGCATATACTCCCTCGCTTTAGCCATCGCGTACCGAGCCGCGTCGCCGTTCGCCGCGCCTGCGGCTTGAGCCTCAGCGATAGCCGCTCTGGCTGCTCTCACGGCAGCGGGCGCAGTCCGCTCCCCGGCAACCCAATCGTAAGAATCCGGCCTGAGATGTACCCCTGAGCAGCCCCACAACAGCGCCCCTACGCTGATCAGGGCGAGCGCAAGGAGTTGTCGAGCAGCCCCGCCGCTGGTTCTCATCGCGTCCCTCCTTCAAAAGCAGCAGACAACTATCAGCTATTAGCTGTCAGCCGATTGCGGTCTCTTAGAAACCAGACCCCGCCCCGCCGATTGCTCACACCGGTTCAATCTACCACACTCGGCGGTTCCTCGTCAAAGGCGCTCCTCGCGCATTGAACCGGCAGGACTAGCGCAGGATGTGCTGCTCGAGATGCTGCTGGGCAAGGATGTGGCGGGCCGGAGGAAGATGGGCCAGAAGCGCCGCCAGAGCCAGGACCGCGATAATAAAGATCCACTCCAACCGCATGAACTGGCGCAGACGGCGGCGGCTCCTCGCCACTTGGTCATGCTCTGCCCCAACGAGCCAGGCGCCGCCAAGGCGACCGATCGTTTTCACCAGCAGTCGGTTCTGTGCGCCGGCAGGGTCTCGTATAAGCGGCAAGAAGTAGTACCGGTTCACGGCAGCAAGCGCCAATACAAGCGCTACCAGGAAGATCTTGACGAGAAGGGCTAATCCGTAGGAGGTGGTGACGAGAGGTTGCAGCGACCCCACTTGCAACCACGCATTGAAGAGCCCCCCCGCGAGCAGCGTAAACACACAGTAGGCCGCCATCCTTGAGAAAGGGCGGCCCACCGCTGCGAGTCCACGCGACGCCTTCGTATCTGGAGGAGCAACGAAGCGCTGGATCAGGAATCCCATTGCGAAGAGACCGCCCGTCCAGATAGAGCCCGCAACCAGGTGAATCCAGTCGATGAGAACAGGCATCGTCAGGTCTCCCCAGTGCGCGGCATGCCCCGACAAACTCATCGTCAGGGCGATGAACGCGGTTGCAGACAGGGAGAGCATGATGGTCCGCCGGTTCTGCGGCGCAGTCGTTCTCCGGAGTCCCCACACGAGGATCAGGAGCCCAATAAGGCCCATCCGGACAAGCCAGACGGCGCCAAAGTGGGTCTGTAGAATCACAACCGGGAGGACCGTGTGGATCTCGGCAAGAGGTCCGCCGCGCATCATCTGCGTTCTCAGGATAAGTTCGCCGACACTCGCGAGCGCCACCAGCACGATCGCGCTCAGCTCCAGCCGCCGAAACGGTTGCTCAACCGTCTCGAATCCCTGATGCGGCAGTTCAACCGACCGAACGATAAGCACGTGAAAGGCCAGCGCGCCAATCAGCATCGAGAGGCCGATGAAGTTGAGCCACCGGACAAAGAGTTGCGGAAGCGTAGCCGGCGCGCTGGCGGCCCGGGGCCGATCATAAGAGCCGGGACCGACGCTGAACGAAAGATCGCCTTCGGTGCGGTGGCCGTCGTGATCGACAACACTCCACACGATCCGGTATTTTCCTGCGGGCAGGGGCGGAAGAGACGCCTCCAAGACAGTATGGTCGGCAGGGTTCACGCCTCCGTCCCCCTTATCAACCTGCTGATTGTTCGCGTCGATCACCGTGATTGTACTGAAGGCGGGTTCCAGCATCCCGTCAAACCAGAGTCTTACACGCGGGGGGGGCGTCAACAACACCGACCCCACCCGAGGCTCTGAATGATCAGGGAAGGCGTGTCCCCACGCCGTAGTGGCCATAAGTAGCAGTAGGCCCGCTGTCAGCAGGAAAGGCCATGGTGCTGATCTGCTCATCGCTTATCCGATTCGACGGCCGCCTCCTGCGGGCCGTCGCCTGGATTGGCACCGACAGCGCCCGTAGACGGAGCCGCCGGTCGGAACAGGTCGCCGCGCTCAAGGGCCAACTGCTGGCGGAAGACCTCCTCCCGCTCCCAGCCGAACCGCATGAACAGGGTCGGCATCACGATCATGTTCAGGAGGGTCGAGGTGAAGAGACCTCCAAGAACGACTTGGGCCAGCGGCCGCTCCAGCTCTTTCCCGGTAGCCTCGCCGAACAACAGAGGGAGCAAACCTAACGCGGCCGCAGCGGCCGTCATCAGCACCGGCGCCAGCCGGTTCTTCGACCCCTGGATAATCGCGTCCTCTTTCGGAACTCCTTCAGCCCGAAGCTGCCGGTAGTGGCTGACCAGGATGATCCCATTTCGGGCCGCAATCCCAAAAACGCTGATGAACCCAATCAATGAAGGTACGCTCGTCACCATCCCCGTAAGCAGGATGGCCGCCACACCGCCGATCAGGGCTAAGGGGAGGTTGACCATGACGAGGAGGGCGGCGCGGGACGAGCCGAAGGCTTTATACAGCATGAGGAAAATCCCGACCACCGCCAGCCCGCCATACACCATCAGGACCCTCGTCGCCTCCCGCTCACTTTCAAACTGCCCGCCATACTCGATAAAGTAGCCGGCGGGAAGCTGCACCTCCCCGGCGATCCGGCGTTGGACCTCATGGATCACGCCGATCAGGTCTCGATCCGCCACATTCGCCTGCACAACGATCCGCCGCTGCAATCGCTCTCGATTGATCATGAAGGGGCTGTTCACGATCTGGATGTCGGCCACCAGACGGAGCGGGATCTTTCGCCCCTCCGGCGCATCGATCAGGAGGTTGCGCATCGACGCGCGATCCTTGCGGGAGGTCTCGTCAAACCAGACAAAGAGATCAAAGGCCCGCTGCCCTTCCACGACGCGAGAGATCGATCTCCCGCCGAAGGCCACCGCGGTCGTCTCCAGAATGTCGCCCACGTCCAGGCCGAGACGGGAGGCCTCCTTCCGATCGACCGCGATCCGCAGGGCCGGGACATTGATGAGGGGCTCGAGCAGCAGATCCGTGACCCCGTTGATCTCCCGCATGATCTGCTCGATCTGCTGCCCTTTCGCCCGGAGTACGGCCAAGTCCGGTCCGTAGAGCTTGATGGCGATCTGAGCCCGGATGCCGGAGAGGACCTCGTCCAGCCGGTGGGCGATGAACTGACCCAGTACGGTGGCCACACCGGGAACCCTTTCGAGGTGCTCGCGGATAGCACGAAGCAGCACGTCCAGATCGCGCGTGCCGTATCGAATCGCGATATCAAATTCACTGACGTTCGGCGGGAGCGCCTCCTCATCCAGTTCCGCCCGACCCGCCCGCTGAGCCACAGAGATGACCTCCGGATGCTGCTTCAACATTCGGACGATGTGCTCCCCCACACGCATCGACTCCGCAAGCGAGACCCCGGGCAGCATCGTCACCTGCAGGATGAAGTTGCCTTCGCGAAACTCGGGCAGGAAGGAGCGACCGAGGAACGGGACCACGGCCAGGCTGGCGGCTACCAGCAGTATGCAGGTGGCCATCACCCACCGGGGGTGGTGGAGCGCCCGGCGCAGAAGCGCTTCATAGGCTCGTTTCATGCCTCGGACTGTCAGACTCTCCTGTTCCGGTTGGGCCTCCCCACGACGGATCAGGAGCATGGCGGCCAAGGCCGGGACTAAGGTCACCGCGACCAGGAGAGACGCAAGGATCGCGAAGGTGTACGCGAGTCCAAGCGGGGTAAAGATCCGCCCCTCCACCCCGCCAAGCAGGAAGATCGGCATGAAGACAATCAGGACGATCCAGGTGGCATGGACCACCGCGTGCCGGATCTCTACCGACGCCTGATAGATCACCTTCAGGGGGAGATCAGGGCGGGTCTTTTCCTGATTAAGCCTGAGCCGGCGGACGATATTCTCGACATCCACGATCGCGTCATCCACGACCTCGCCGATAGCAATGGCCAGCCCTCCCAGGGTCATCGCGTTGATACCGATCCCGAACGTCTTAAGCAGCAGCACACCGGAGATCAGCGAGGTCGGCAGGGCGGTCAAGGTGATGAGCGAGGCCCGAACATTGAAGAGAAAGAAGATGACGACAATGCTGACGACCACCACTCCTTCCAGGATTGCCTGGCGCAGATTGGCGACGGAGGACTCGATGAAGCTCGCCTGGCGGAAGACCTGCGTATTCAGTTCGACTCCAGGCGGTAATGTCTTCCGGATCCCCTCCAGCGCCTGTTCTACCTGGTACGTGACCGTCAAGGTATCCGCCCCAAAGAGCTTCGAGACCGTTCCGATCACAGCGGGCTTGCCCTCCCACGTGGCGTCTCCCCGCTTGAACTCCGGACCGAAGCGGACGGTGGCCACCTGATCCAACCGGGTCGGCGTCCCGCCTCGCTCCGCTACCTTGGTCTGTCGGAGCTCTTCGAGCGATGAGATCCGACCGGCGCCGGTGATCACAAACTCCTGGCCGGGCGTCACCAGAAAGCCTCCAGGGACGCTGACGTTGGCCTTCTCGACGGCATCGAGGACCTCCTTGACGGTGATACCGTATTGAAACAGCTTGTCCGATGACAGCAACACCTGGTACTGCTTCGCCTCGCCGCCTATGGAGACCACTGAGGCCACACCAGGAACCGCTAATAGCCGGTTGCGGATATCCCAGTCCGAGATCGTACGAAGCTCCATCGGGGAGACACTATCGCTGATGAGCGCATATTTGACCAGCCAGGCCACCGCTGAGGTGATCGGCAGCATCGTGGGACTCTTGGTTCCAGGCGGAAGGCGGTCCTTGATCCCCTGGAGGCGTTCATTGACAAGCTGGCGCGCCGCGTAGATATTCGTCCCCCATGTGAAGACCACGACAATACTAGAGAGCCCGGCGGTCGATTTCGACCGGATCACTTCCACCCCTGGAGTCCCATTAATCGCGGATTCGATCGGGAGGGTGATGAGAAACTCAACATCCTGGGACGGCAGGCTGGGCGCCTCAGTCTGAATGACGACCTGAGGCGGCGCAAACTCCGGGAAGACATCGAGCGTGATCCGGCGTAGCGTGAACACGCCGACAATCAGCAAGACCACGAAAGCGACCACCACGAGGACGCGATTTGTCAGTGACCGTTCGATGATCCAGGCGAACATCTTGAATAAGCTGTCAGCAGTCAGCTATCAGCACGCAGCAGGAGCTGAAGGTTGACTGCTAACGACTCTCCTTCCAGGTTGGAATACGCCGGCGCCCACATCGCGAACCTCGCACACTAATGCGTGTGACTGCCAAGGGTCGATCCGGCGCCTTGGGCGGCGAGCCATTTCGCATAGAGTTGGCGGCTGCCGTCCGTGACTACCCGATCGCCCGCTACGAGACCTCGCTTGACCTCTACAAATTGGTCATCGCGGGTTCCCAGTCCGAGGTCTGCGCGGAGATACACGTCGCCCCGTTCAACGAATGTGAACTCCGATCCCTCGGCATTGATAAGAGCCTCAACCGGAATCGCGAGGCTCCTGCGCTGCTCGCTCACGATGACGTAGACTTGCGCAAAGAGATCCTGTTTCAGCAATCCGCGGCGATTCACGACCTCTGCCCACACCGGGATGGTCCGCTTCACCGGGTTGACCGTCGGACTGATAAAGCTGATCTTCCCCTCGAAGACCTCATCCGGATACGCAGTGGTCACCACCCGGACCTTCTGCCAGAGTTGAAGCACCGGCAGGATGTCCTCGAAGGCCTCCCCCTCGACGATCATGATGGAGGCATCGATAACCCGCATCAAGGCGACGTTGGGCTCAATCGCCTGGCCAATTACGACGTTGCGCTCGACGATCGTCCCACTGATAGGGGCCGGCAGGTGCAGCGTGGCGACCGTCTGCTCTGTGCGAATCCGCGTAATCGCCTCCTGAGGCAGGCCAAGAAAGTTCAGTTGGCGCGTCAGGCTCTCGATCTCGTTCAGGTTCTCCCGGTGCTGATTCTCGAGTTTCAGTAGTTCCTTTCGGGCCACAATCTCCCGTTCAACGAGTTGTCGCACTCGCTCCAGATCCACCTTCGTCAGCGCCAGCCTGTTCTCCGCCTGAATCAGGTTCAACTCCAGCCGTTCCAACTCCACGCTTTTGATGTCCAACAGATCATCTCCTCGCTTGACCCAGGCGCCAAGCGGCGCATGAACACTGAGCACGATGCCCGGCACGCGGCTGGTCACCTGCGCCACCCGATCGGGGTGAGGCTTGATAATCCCATTGAGCTTGCGGACATCCTCAATCGGACGAAGTTGTACCGCCTCGGTTTTCAGACCGATGTTCTCCCGCTCCTCGTGGGTCAACCGGACACCGAGTGACGCCTCGCCGGATCCCGCCGTCTCCCTGTGCTCTCCGCGATGTGGCGCCTGATCATGCGAGTGTCCGTTCGGACCGGGTGGATGTGCTGCCTTATCCGCCTCGCGTGGCGCGGACCCGGTCTCTTGCTTGCCGCACCCGCTCGCCGCGACGGCGAGCGCCAGCACGATCACACCCACCAGTTGCTTTACTTGCACCATGGACTACTCGCTAACCATGAAATAAAGAACATCGGAAGACCGATCCCCCTCGCCAGGTCATCGATGGATAGAAAGCCGGCTAGACGGTCGAGGAGATGCCTGTGAGCGATCAGGCGTGCGGAGGAATTAAATCCGGTAGACCGCATACAGGCTATGCAGTGTGTTGGACGAGGCAAGTGACCCGGATGGGGAACCGGGTAGCAACGCGCCGCTCAGTTCGTGGTACCTGACGCCCCAGAACTGTTCGCAGACGGTTGTTGACGGAGGATAACTGCGATGCCCGAGACCGGCCTTTTCGCCGACACCCGTCTCTTGGCCGGCTACTACCGCATGAAGTACGTGAGCGTCGCAGAGGACGGGCGAGGATGAGTTATGGTCGGATGCAGGTGAGGCAATACGCTGGTCAGCGACAGTGGTAACCTGGTGGAAAAGACAAAACGGATAGACCCACAACAGGCAGATAGCCGCGATGAGGGCTACGGTCGGAGCTGTCGATTCGGATCCCCGTCCCATTGAGCCATCCCTTTCGCTATCGAGGACAACTCAATAGTATCACGACCTGTTTGCGCGTTCAAATCCAGAAAGCTCAAAAGGCCGCAGGGTCCTGATCGACTCAGCCTTTGAGCAACAGTGGACGGTACCTCACGTCGCTGACTACACCGTAAAGAATTGATTGCCGCGGCCGACCAGGCCGCGGGGCCGAATGACGACTTTGTGCTCCGAATCGCTTACTACGCGACCGATCTGTAACGCTTCACGGCCATGATGTTTGACGATTTCTATAAAAGACTCCGCGTCCGATTCAGCGATGACGGCACAGAACCCGATCCCCATATTGAAGACCTGAAACATCTCGTGATCCGGGATACCCCCCGATTGCTGAATCAGCGAGAATATCGGGGGAATCGGCGGCAGTTGGTCGATCTCATACCCAACCGGATGCGATGCGGTGTCCAGTCGCAGGAGGTTCAATAGCCCGTCGCTCGTGATATGGGCAAGCCCTTTAATGGCCAGCGGTCGCTCAAGGGCTTCAATCACCTCCGGGACATAGATGATGGTCGGCTCCAGCAACTCTTCTCCAAGCGTTCGCCCAAGCTCCTCGAACGTGGTGTCTACAGCAAACTTATTCTGCGTAAACAGAACCTGCCGGGCCAGCGTCAAGCCGTTGCTGTGGATCCCACTGCTCCGAATACCAATAATGACATCACCGGGAGCCACCGACTTGCCGACGATCACCCGATCGAGCGGAACATGCCCGACACACATTCCGACGAGATCGCATCCCCACCCCTCCCGCTCGGACGCGAGCATCTCCCGAACCTGGGCGATCTCTCCGCCGCAGATGGCCACCCCTGCGCGACGCGCCCCCTCCTTCAGCCCCAGCATGAGCTGGTCGATCAGGTCCGCGTTCGCATATTGCACCGCGATATAATCCAGAAACGACGTCGGGCGCGCGCCCACGCAGAGCACGTCGTTTACATTCATGGCCATGCAGTCGATCCCGACCGTATCATACTTCTGCATCATCTGCGCAACCATCAGCTTTGTGCCCACCCCGTCGGTCGAGAGCGCCAGACCCATCCCGTGGCCGATATCGATCACGTTCGCAAAAAAGCCGATCGGCAGGACCGGCTTCCCGACGCCTTGCACAAAGGCGAACGTCTGGCCGACCGTCTCGATCACCCGAGACAGCACCTGCTCTTCCCGCTCGACATCGACACCGGCCCCACGGTAACTCGCTGTCTCCTCCGGATATTTCTGCATCACCCGTGCTCTCCCATTGCCTTGACGCTAATGCCCCCCAATGAACTGTCATGCATCGGTAGCGACAACACTAGGAGATTCCAGGTCACCCGTCAAGCAGTATCCTGAGTTATCGGAATCAAGAGAACGCTGCAACAAGAGGTTCATAGAGAAACCCTACGATGGGCAATGATATGGTGGGCAGGGGCGGAATCGAACCGTCGACACCAGGATTTTCAGTCCTATTGCTGGGGGTGCACCATTGAGTATTATCAGATCGAATCGCAGTTGATTCAAACGCTTAGCGGCTTCGCAGTTGATAGTTTTGACACAGAACTGACACACTCACCTCAGCTTGACATTCGGTTCATGAAGGGCATTATACGCAATGCGCAGGAGAATTCCACGCGAATAGAGGAGCGTCTCTGACTCCACCCGCGATGATGATTACCATCACAGAACTGATTGCGCGGCTGCGACAGTATCCCCAGGATGCGCTTGTGTCCAGCGCGAGTTCATGGACGAGGGTCACTACTGTGACGACGATAACGCCAGCGATGATAGCCATGATCCCGTCCTCTCGTCTTGTTTAGCAGGGTCTATGCTCCGGTGAGTTCGGCCGGCGCCGGCGGTGACCTGGACGTTCTTCGGTCTTCCATAGTCAGCACGGGTTGCTTCATCTCCCTCTTTGTGCTACAAAAAAACGCGCATGGCGACCGCACGAACTGAACAGCTCCACTTGGGTCTTCTGCTGGGCCCCCTTTGTGCTGATGGGGGTATAGGAAGCAGTCGTGAAATCACAGTGCGAGAAGGATGTAGGGGAGGGTTTTGCTGGTCTGGGTGTGCCGGCGCAACTTCGAGCCGAGGCGCTTGAGCATCTCCGGACATGGTGGGAAGACGTACAGTTTGCGCCATACCGGCCACAGCTTGCGCGCCTGATCGAGCGTGGGCAATGGACCTGTCTGCTCGACTCGTTCTATCGAGTCATCCCCTTCGGCACCGGCGGACGGCGCGGCCCGGTCGGCATCGGCATCAACCGCATCAACCCGTATACGGTCGCCACCGCG
>JAHFDH010000008.1 GCA_023249055.1 Candidatus Methylomirabilota bacterium | reverse complement strand
TTGTATAACAAACACGACTAGTTCAATCGACTTACTGAGTATTTCGTAGGTGAGTGAAAATGAAGGTATCGACGAAAGGTGATTACGCGACACGGGCGATGCAGGATCTGGCGCTGCACTATGAGCAAGGGCCGATTCAGATCGAGGATATCGCCAGGCGGCAGCACCTGCCCGCCAGGTATCTGGAACAGATCCTGCTGAACCTCAAGAGGGCCGGATTTCTCGAGAGTAAACGCGGGATGAGCGGGGGTTACTATCTGGCCAAACATCCCCGGGAGATCACTATTGGCGCCATCATCAGGGCGATGGAAGGCCCGGCCATCCCTATTTTCTGCGTTGGAAACCGGCCTCGGGAGATTTGCATTGAGGAGCCTCAGTGCTGCCTGCGGGACATCTGGGCCGATGTGCGCGATGCCGTGAGCAAGATCGTGGACCATACCACGTTGGAGGACCTCTGCGGACGGATCAGGATAAAGCGGGAGTTGCAGGGAGTGACCTACCAGATTTGATCCTGCCTGACGGCGGGAGAGGGAACGGACGATGCCGCGGTTGGTTCGAAACGCACTGGAACTGATAGGCGATACGCCGCTGGTGCAATTACAGCGGATACCGCGTCGTGGATCAGCCCAGATTCTTGGAAAGCTGGAATCGCTCAATCCTGGTGGGAGCGTCAAGGATCGGATCGCCCTGGCAATGATCGATGAGGCAGAGCGGAGCGGGCGTCTGAAGCCTGGCGACACGATTGTTGAGCCGACCTCAGGCAATACCGGAATCGGGCTCGCGATGGTGGCTGCCGTCAAGGGGTACCGCCTGATCCTCACAATGCCGGAGGATATGAGTGCAGAGCGGCGAAGGTTGGTCGGTCGGCTCGGCGCCGAGGTGATACTGACCCCGGCTATCGAAGGCATGAGCGGCGCCGTCTATGCCGCAGAATCGCTCGTGGCACAGCATCCGGATTACTTCATGCCGCAACAGTTTATGAATCCCGTCAACCCGGATATCCACCGCCGTACCACCGCGCAAGAGATTCTGAAAGCGACTGATGGCCAGATCGATGCCTTTGTGGCCGGCGTCGGGACCGGCGGGACGATTACCGGCGTGGGCGAGGTATTAAAACGGGAAGTGCCCGGTGTTCAGGTGATTGCGGTGGAGCCGGCCAGGTCTCCCGTGTTACAGGGAGGGAGGGCCAGGCCGCATGGCATTCAGGGGATCGGCGCGAGCTTCGTTCCCGGTGTACTGAATGTGCAGGTCGTGGATGAAATTATTGGGGTCGAGGATGAGGATGCCTATCGGATGGCCTCTCGACTGGGTAAGGAGGAGGGCCTTCTGGTGGGAATATCAGCCGGGGCCAACGTCGCGGCCTCGGTCGTGGTCGCCGAGCGGCTTGGCGCCAAAAAGGTTGTGGTGACAATCCTCCCCGACACAGGGGAGCGGTACCTGTCGGTCCTGCTGTGATCTATAAGGGGGCACAAACGCATGAATGCCTGTCGTGATGTGAAGATGTCTCAAGCGAGTCTATCGGCGGATAGCGATCGCAGTGTAGCGATCCGCGTCTATATTCCAACCCCGTATCGGGGCCTGACTCAAAATCAGACCCGTGTGGAGGGGCGAGGGGACGATCTGGTGGAGCTTCTGGAGGATCTGGAGCGGCGTTTTCCAGGACTCCATACGCTTGTGTTCGACAAGATGGGCGAACTTCACCGCCATCTCAATGTCTATGTGAACAATGTGGCGGTAGAAGAATTGGGAGGGAAGCGGACTGCGCTCAAGGATGGAGACGAGGTGGCCCTGATCCCGGCCATGGCGGGGGGCGTCGGACCGTTCAACGAAGAGCAGATTCGCCGCTACAGTCGCCATATCATCCTGCCAGAGGTCGGCGGAAAGGGGCAGCGCAAGCTGTTGAGCAGCTCGGCTCTGCTCGTCGGGGCGGGCGGTCTGGGCTCCCCTGCGGCGCTGTACCTGGCTGCTGCCGGCGTCGGCCGCTTGGGCATCATCGATGCCGATGTTGTGGACCTGAGCAACCTGCAGCGCCAGATTCTTCACCACATGGATGATGTGGGACGACCGAAGGTCGTCTCGGCGGTCGAGGCGATCGGTCAGATCAATCCCGATGTCAAGGTGGAGCCGATTCAAGCGGTCCTCTCCTCGGAGAACGCGAAAGAGGTTGTCAGCCAGTACGATCTGGTCGTGAACGGCTGTGATAACTTTCCGACCCGATACCTGGTCAACGACGTATGCGTGCTTCTGAAGAAACCGCTCGTAGACGGGAGTATCTTCAAGTTTGAGGGACAGGTGACGGTCTTTGTCCCCGGTCAAGGCTGCTATCGCTGCCTGTACCCCGCGCCCCCGCCCCCCGGGCTGGTGCCGAGCTGTCAGGAGGCCGGTGTGCTGGGCGTATTATGCGGGATCATCGGCAGCTTGCAGGTGATTGAGGCGATCAAGCTGCTGCTCGGGATCGGCGATTCATTGGCGGGGCGGCTCCTCTTTTTCGATTCGTTGGGGATGGAGTTCAGACAGGTGAAGGTGCGGCGCGATCCGAACTGCCCGGTATGCGGAGACCATCCGACCATCACCGATCTGATCGATTACCACGAGTTCTGTGGAGTGCCGGGCGGTGGACACTGAGGGTGCAAGCGGGACCGCGATGATCCGGATGATGAGCCTGGGTCTCATCGTGGGCGTGGCCTTCGGATACGCGCTGCAACGCGGCCGCTTCTGTATGAACTCGACGTTTCGCGATATCCTGTTGGTGCGGGATCTTACCCTGCTGCGGGCGTACCTCTTGGCGCTTCTGATTCAGATGGTCGGGGTGAGATCGATGGCGGCGTTCGGGCTGTTCGGATTAGGCATCACACCCTTTTTCTGGATGGCCACACTGTTCGGAGGATTTGTCTTCGGGCTGGGGATGGCTTTTTCAGGCGGCTGCGCGAGCGGCAGCACGTACCGGTCAGGTGAGGGGATGGTAGGCTCGATTATCGCGCTGCTCGGCTTTGTGTTTGGGATGACCATGACGAATGACGGCGTATTGGAGCCGGTACAGGCTGCGTTTCGACGGTGGGTCATTGAGATCAACGGGCAGCCGGCGACACTCGATCGTCTCCTGGGCGTCAACCCCTGGATACTGGTGGCGGCCTTCGTGACGGCCGGCGGATGGTGGCTTCTGAAAAGCCCCTCAGGCGGCTATCAGAGGGGTTGGAGTTGGGCGCGGAGCGGCATCACCATCGGCCTGATCGCCACGGTTGCCTGGCCGATCTCCACCCTGACCGGGCGGGAGTACGGTCTCTCGATCACTGAGCCGATTCGAACCATTTCAGGATACCTGTTTACGGGCGAGGTCGAGCGGCTCAGTTGGGGGAGTTTTATGTGGGTAGGGCTTATTGCGGGCGCTCATGTGGCGGCGCGGTCGCATGGCGAGTTTTCTTGGCGCGCCCCCGGTGCTCAGCGCCTGCTTCAGGCGCTCGGGGGTGGTGTGCTGATGGGCATCGGGGCTGGGATTGCGGGCGGGTGTAACATCGGCCACGGACTGACCGGCGTGCCACTCTTTGGACTGAGCAGTGTGACGGCGACCCTCAGTATTATGTTGGGAGTCTGGACGGGGGTCTATTTCTTATTCGGCAGTGAGGCGTTTGAGCGTGGGATGCGAAGCGCGCAGCGGGCGTAGTACCTCCCGAACGTGGTATCGATCGTGAACGTATGGGGGAAGCGATGGCGAAGTATTCGCTCGATGTGACCGGCGAGATCTGTCCGTATCCGTTGATGTTGACCAGGCAGAAGATGGGAAAGCTCACGGTTGGCGATCAACTGGTGGTGATGGTCGATTACGCAAAATCGGCCGAAGATATCCCCAGGTGGGCGCAAGAAGAAGGTCACTCAGTCCTCGCGGTTTCGGAAGTCGGCAGGACACAGTGGGAAATCGTCCTGGAAAAGGCCTGAGCGGCATGAGCAGAGGAGGGCAATATGAGTGGGGCGCCTGAGCAGGTGGTTGAGGCCCTGGATCTGAAGGGTGAAGTATGCCCCTACACATTTGTCAAGGCCAAATTGGCGTTAGAGGAGCTGCACAGTGGCCAGGTGCTGAGGGTGATCGTCGATAACCCCGGCTCTGCGGCGAACGTTCCCAGGAGCCTGCACAGTGAGGGGCACGTCGTGATTGATGTGACGCAACTGAACGACACCGACTGGGCGATTACGGTGAAAAAGGCCTGACCGCAGGTGAGGGTAGGCCGGGAACGAGCCAACCGACCTGTCTGTACGGTGCACATAGACAGGCAAAGAGGACATGAATGAGATCAGACGATATTCTTAATGCGATCGGGAACACGCCGCTGGTGGAGTTGCCGCGGATGAGTCCCAAGAAGGGGATTCGGATCTTCGCCAAACTGGAGGGAACCAACCCGACCGGTAGCTTGAAGGATCGAATCGTTAAGTACATGATCGAGCAGGCCGAGCGGAGCGGCGAGTTGACGAAGGAGAAAACGATCCTGGAGCCGACGAGCGGCAACACCGGCATCGCCCTGGCCATGATCGGGCGACGGAAAGGGTATAAGGTCAAGGTGGTGATCCCGGAAAACGCCACCCCGGAGCGACGCCAGCTCCTGGAAATCTTCGGCGCCGAGTTGATCTATTCTGATGGGACGAAAGGGAGTAACGGCGCCATTGAGCTGGCTCAAAAACTGGTGGCGCAGGACCCGACCCTTTACATGCCATTTCAGTACGGCAATCCAGCCAATCCCATGGCCCACTATGAAACAACCGGGGTGGAGATTCTGAACGACCTCCCGGAGGTCGATGTCTTTGTAGCGGGTCTTGGGACCGGCGGAACGCTGATGGGTGTCGGTCGGCGGCTGAAGGAGCATAACCCGAACACCAAGGTTATTGCGGTAGAGCCCCATCCCGGCGATCTGGTCCAGGGCCTTCGGAGCCTGGACGAAGGGTTCATCCCGCCGATCCTTGATACCCGCCTTCTGGACGGCAAAATCATGGTCGATTCTCGCTGCGCGTTTGCCGCGACCAAAGATCTGACCAATAAGGAAGGGATCTTCGCCGGTGTCTCCTCCGGCGCTGTGGTGCATGTCGCGATCAGGACGGCACATCGCATGGAGAAGGGCAACATTGTCGTGATCCTCTGCGATACCGGATGGAAATATATCAGTCTGGGAGTGTGGCACAAGGAGTTTCCGGACTTGGGCGAGAACATGTACAGTCACCTCTGGTGGTAAGATGGTCCTCACCGAACGGGAACTGAACGAGATCTTTGCGCATGCCGAAGAGGCGTATCCCGAGGAGGCCTGCGGGATTGTCATCGGGAAGCCCGGCGATCCGAGCACATATGTTGTCCGTCGATGCGGGAATCTCGCGAACCAGTATCACCTGGACGACCCGATTCGGAATCCGAGAGATGCGAAAACTGCCTACATCATGGACCCGAAGGACCTTCTGCGGATTCAGGGTGAGGCTGATGCTAATGGTTTCGAGTTTGTTCTTCTCTATCATTCCCATCCGGATCATGAGGCCTACTTCTCCGAGACCGATCGAGAACTGGCGCTGTTCGGCGACGAACCGGTATGGCCTCAACTGCGCTATCTCGTCGTATCAGTGAAGAATAGCAAGGTGTCGTACTACAAGGTGTTCAGTTGGGACGGTCTCGAAAGACAGTTCAGGGAAGAACCATCGGCTGTCGGTGAACTTATTGGTTAGCGTCTGTTTCAGAGTGCCTTGTGAAAATGACACATAGCGGACGGAGCATTCGGAAAAGAGATGGATGGTCGCAGGATGAACGCAAGCCAGGAGCATGATGAACTTTGATGTTGGGCAGATGACGCTCATCGGCATCACGCTCTTTGCGGCGACTGTGAATGGGGCGCTTGGGTACGGGTTTTCCTCGCTGACCGTTCCGGTGGCCCTCATCTTTTACTCCAACAGGATCCTGAACCCAGCTCTGGTGTTGGTGGAGGTGGCGCTCAACAGCTACGTACTGCTTGTCAATCGCAGGAGCATCCCGAAGGTCTGGAAAAGGGTGTTCCCGATCGTGGGTGGCCTGATTCCCGGTATCATCGTGGGAAGCTACACCCTCTCGAGGGTGAGCCCGGAATGGCTCAAGCTGATGACATATATGGTTGTGCTTCCCTTGATCCTGCTGCAGGCCGCCGGGGTTAGACGGCCGATTCGATCCGAACGGCTCATTGGTGTCCCGTTCGGCGCCGGTGTCGGTGTCTGCTATTCGGTCACGACCATCTCCGGCCCGCCGCTGGCGCTTCTGTTTAATAACCAGGGTTTTGTCAAGGGCGAGTTTCGAGCCGCCCTTGGGCTGATCAGGGTGGTGGAATCGACCGTTACAGCAACGGCGTATTATCTCCTGGGAGTGTACACGACGGGGAGCACAGGGTTGCTGTGGTCGGTCGTGCCGAGCGTCGCCATCGGGATCCCGATAGGGGCCTATATCATCAGCCGGATGAATGCTGACACGTTCAGAAGAATCTGTATGAGCTTTGATGCCTGGGTGGTGGGCTTTGGCCTGTCCAAGGTGGTGATCGATCTGAAACTGATGACCAGTCCGACCGGCTATGTGGCCTGGCTGGCCGTGATTCTGATCGATCTCACGCTACTCTACGGCTTTTTCACGCGGGGATCAGGGTTCGCGCCGGCCGCCTTGGGTGTCAACGTTGCTGACGGTAGTTCCGGGCTCATACCTCGAAAAGCGCCGGCTGTAACCCCGGATGATCTGTCTACATGAGTCTATCTCCCGGTAGTGAGCGGGCGAGGAATGACGGAGAGGATAGTCATGAATAATACGAACGAACTGGACACGACTGAGCAGCCACTGAACGCCTCGGCTCCCGCCGATGAGCGGATCGGTCAACGGAAGGTAGGGTCTGCCGACGGGTCCTCCTGGGCCCGCGAGGAGGACATTGACACCTTCGATCAGTTTGTCCAGAGATTCTGGAAAGGGGAGATTGCCCCGGATGAGTTCAAGCGGTTCCGCCTGCAGAACGGGATCTATGGTCAGCGGCAGGAAGGGGAACAGATGTTCCGGATCAAGATCCCGTGGGGCGGGCTCAGTGCGGCCCAACTGGAGCTGCTCGCCGAACTGGCAGCGAAGGCTCCAAATGGGGTGGCTCACGTCACGACACGCCAGAACATCCAACTCCACTTCATCAAGCTCGAGCAGGTAACGGGGTTGATGAGAGGCCTGGCTTCGATCGGGTTAACGACGAGAGAAGCGTGCGGCAATACCGTTCGTAACGTCGTCGTCGGGCACTGCGCCGGGGTGTGCGCTCAAGAACTGTTCGACGTCACCCCGTATGCCGAGACCGTTGCGCGATTTCTCCTGCGCAATCCGATGAACCAGAACCTGCCCAGGAAGTTCAAGATCGCGTTCTCCGGCTGTCCCGACGACCTTGGCCTCAGTCCTATGCAGGATATCGGGGCCTGTGCTGCACTCCGGTCTGCGGCGGGACGGGAGGAGCGGGGTTTTCAGCTTTATGTCGGGGGCGGGTTGGGCCCCATGCCGCGCCTGGCGGATCTGCTTGAGGAGTTTACGCCGGCGGATCGGTTGCTGCCGACAGTGGCCGCCATTGTGCGTGTATTCGACCGCCTCGGCAACCGCGACGATCGACACAAGGCGAGGATGAAGTTTGTGTTGAACAAGTTGGGGATCGATGCGTTTCGGACGCTGGTGTTCCATGAGCGGACCAGCCTCGAGTCGACAATGGCCGGGCAGTTCCCTCCGGTTATTATCCGGGAGGAGGCTCCGCTTCAGCGCGCGTTGTCCGTTTCGGCTGGTTCTCCCAGAGAGCCGGACGATCCTGCGTATCGGCGGTGGCGGGCCATTAACACCCTGAAGCAGAAGCAGATCGGGTACACCATGGTCTCAGTTCGCCTCGAGCTTGGGGATATCACCTCCGCGCAGCTCAGAACCCTTGCCTTCGCGGCGCGCGAGTTCGGAGACGGTACCGTCCGGAGCACGAACCAGCAGAATTTCGTCCTTCGATGGATCCCGTCCGAACGCCTGCCTGCCGTGTACCGGGTGCTGAGCGCGGTGGGTCTGGCGGCGCCATCGGCTGACCGGCTGGCCGATATCACCGCCTGTCCGGGCGCCGATACCTGCCAGCTCGGGATCACGTCCTCTCGCGGTTTGGGCGCGGCTGTAGGCGCCCTCTTCGATGATGAGTTGAAAGACCTGGCGGATGAGACGGGGATTCGGATCAAGATTTCCGCCTGTCCAAACTCCTGTGGCCAGCATCATCTGGCCGATATCGGATTGTATGGCGGCGCCAAAAAGTTCGAGGGGGCGCCCGCAAAGTGGGTCCAGGTGCCGACCTACGAGATGTTGCTGGGCGCAAAGTTGACGCCGGGCCAGGCGAGCTACGCCAGGCCGGTGGCGAGGATTCCGGCAAAGAATGTTCCGGGCGCGGTGGAGGCGGTCCTCCGTCTGTATCAGAAAGAGCGGCGGGATAGCGAATCGTTCGCGGGCTTTCTCGATCGCGTTGGGCTGGAGTCGGTCAAGACGGTCCTGGCGCCGTTCACTGACCTGCCGCCGGTCTCTGAGGCGCCCGATCAGTATCTTGACTATAATGCCGAAGAGGCGTTTTCGATTCATGTCGGTCCCGGCGAGTGCGCGTCGTAGTTGTCGGATCGAAAGGTTGTGGGAACGGGTCGAGAGATCGGCATACAACAACAATGAGAGGAGAGGGGATGAAAAGAGAGACGGTCAGGTTAGTTCTGTGGATAACAGGACTGGCCTTGGTAGCGGGCCTTACATCATGGATCGGCCAGGCGTGGGCGTACGAAGCCTGGGTGACGAATCAGGAAGATCATACCGTCATCGTGATCGATACTGAAACCAATAAGGTCATTGATACGATAACGCCGGGCGGTAAGAAGCCACATAATATCGCCTTTTCGCCTGACGGCGTCTATGCCTTTATCGCGAACGCCGGGTCCAACGATGTGAGCATGGTTGAGACCAAATCGAGAAAGCTGGTCGCCACATTACCCGCCGGGACCAGAGCCCACGGTCCCGCCGTCACGCCGGATGGACGACAACTCTGGGTGGCGAATCCCGGGTCCAACGATGTGACAGTCATTGATCTGGAGCTTCGGCGGACGGTCGAGACAATCCCGGTCGGGAAAGCCCCCGCGCTTGTGGTGTTTGACCCGAAGGGGGTACGAGCCTATGTCAGCAACGGGGGGTCGGGAGAGCTGTCGGTGATCGACGTGAAGAGTCGCAAGATCGTGACGACGATCGAGGCGGGCAAAGGCGCCATGGGGACAGATGTCACCTGGGACGGGAAGCTCCTGCTGGTCACGGCGGGAGATGTGGACCAGATCGACGTCATTCATCTTATGAATCACCAGGTTGCGGCCAGGATTGCCCGCGAGGGTGAGCCCCATGGCCTGGTGATTTCGCCAGACGGGAAGCAGGCGTACGTTGCCAACCGTAAAGCCAATGTGGTCTCCGTCATCGACTGCAAAGCAATGAAGATCGTCAAAGATATCCCGGCGGGGAAGCGGATCGACATCCTGACGATTACGCCGGACGGCCGTCGTCTCTACGTGACCAGCCGTGACACGAACAGCGTGATCGCCATCGATACGCTGACCGAGAAGATTGTCGCCGACATCCCGACAGGAAAAGATCCGCACGGGATTGCCGTACTCCCGGTGAGTCATCACTAAGATGAAATAGAGACGCGTAGGTCGCCGGCGATAACAGAGTCGCAGGTGTCACACTGTACCAATCGTATCGATATACGTAAATTCCGTTGAGGAGGAATGATGGGAGCAGAATCGGGAGTTCAGAACACGAATCATGGAAGTGTCACGTTGTCGACAGAGGATGTTGCCGGACTGAACCAGCGGTTTCTGGGCGCCAAACCGGAGGCGGTGCTTCGATGGGCGATCGACACCTTCGGCTCCAGGCTGGCGCTTGCCAGCAGTTTCGGGGCTGAAGATATGGTGTTGATCGATATGCTGTCGAGGCTCGAGCTGCCGGTCACGATCTTCACCCTCGATACCGGACGGCTGCATGAGGAGACCTATGACGTGATGGAGCGGACCCGGGAACGCTACAAGGTTGCGATTGAGAGCTATTTCCCGGGGCGAGACGCCATAGAGGCGCTGGAGCGCGAGCGTGGATTTTATTCCTTCCGGCATAGTGTCGAGGAGCGAAAGTTCTGCTGTTTCGTCAGGAAGGTGGAGCCGCTCGGTCGGGCGCTCAAGAACGTTGATGCATGGATCACAGGACTCCGGCGTGAGCAGGCAGCAACCCGCACCGGCATCGGCGCTGTGGAGATCGATGCGAGCCATGGCTCCATCCTCAAGATCAATCCGCTGACCGATTGGACCGAGCCTCAGGTCTGGGCGTATATCCGCGAGCACAATGTGCCCTACAATGCGCTTCATGATCAGGGCTTCCCCAGTATCGGTTGCTCGCCGTGCACGCGGGCGATCAAGCCGGGTGAAGATGTACGAGCGGGACGCTGGTGGTGGGAAAACCCCGCGACCAAGGAGTGCGGGTTGCATCTTGACAGCCGGCAGGGCGATCACGGGAAACGCAGCTAAGGCGACGGGCCGATATCAACGGGAGAACAGATTATGTCGGAATCGATAGAATTGTCGAAGAACGAGGCGCCGACGCAGATTCTGCCACACGGCGGGCGGCTCGTCTCACGGGTGTTGACGGGAGAGGCCAGGGCCGACGCGGTCGGCAGAGCGCGGGATCTTCCGGTGATCTCGCTGAACGCCAGGGCCATCTCTGATGTGGAATGTCTGGCCACCGGTGTGTTCAGCCCGCTCGAGGGGTTTATGAATCGGGCTGACTATGAGGGGGTTGTCCATGAGATGCGCCTGAAAAGCGACATACTGTGGACGTTGCCGATTACCTTGGCCGCGCCGAAGGATGATGTGGCGGCGCTGAAACAGGGAGGCGAGGCGGCGCTGCTGGACCCGGACGGCAAACTGCTTGGTCTGCTGTCGGTGGAGGAGATCTTCCCCTATGATAAGCGAGCGGAGGCATGCCTGGTGTACAGCACGGAAGAGACGCGCCACCCTGGCGTACAGTACCTGTACCAGCGAGGCGATCTGCTGATAGGTGGGGCCGTCAGCCTGATTCGCCCGCCGTCGCTGCCGGGTTTTGAAGACTATTACTGTGTGCCGGATGAGACGCGGCGTCGGTTCAAGGCGCGCGGATGGCAGACGATTGTCGGATTTCAGACCCGCAACCCGATTCATCGATCGCACGAGTACATCCAGAAATGCGCGTTGGAGTTGATGGACGGGCTGCTGATCCATCCGCTGGTCGGTCGGACAAAGCTCGATGATGTTCCTTCAGAGATCCGTCTTCGCTGCTATCGCGCGCTTGAGGAACGCTACTTCCCCAAGGAGCGCGTCATGTTGAGCGTCTTCCCCGGCGCTATGCGATATGCGGGCCCGCGGGAGGCGGTCTTTCACGCTCTGGTTCGGAAGAACTACGGCTGCACCCATTTCATTGTGGGGCGCGACCCCGCTGGAGTCGGGGGCTACTATCATCCGTATGCGGCCCGAGACCTCTTCCTGAGGCTGAAGCGCGACGAGCTGGATATCACCCCGCTCTTTTTCGATGAGGCATTCTTCTGTCGTCGCTGTGATGGGATGGCCTCGGCCAAGACCTGTCCGCATGACGCATCGGAACGGGTCACCTTGAGCGGTACGCGCGTTCGGGAGCTTCTTCGGAACGGCGAGCCGCTGCCGGAAGAGTTTACGCGGCCGGAGGTGTCCGAGATCCTGGCGGAATGGATGCAGGGGGTGTGATCATCGCTTCGGCGGTCGGATGGTGGGGTAGCCGGCGTTGAGCCAGTTACCCATGCCGCCGGATACGTTGGCGATCCTGTGAAAATTGTGATGCAGCAGAATGCTGGCGGCTGTGCTGCTGCGCAAGCCTTCTTGGCAGATCAGGACGATCTCTTTGCGCGGATCGAGGGAACCGGCGTGCCGCCAGATCTCTCCAAGCGGGATGAGCAGCGAGCCTTCGATATAGCCCCACTCCCACTCAAAGGGCTCACGCACATCGATCAGCGCCAGCTCATTGTGGGGAGTCTGTAATCGTTGCCGGAGCGCGGGAGCGGATAGCCGTGGCAGCGTAGCAAGCGGCAGTCCCTCGTCGCGCCACGTTGCGGTCCCCGTTGTGACGAGACCCCGGAGTGGATTTCGATCTATTCCATACAGGACATCGCCGGCAGCCTCGGCAATGCCGGCCTCGTCGGACACGAGCAGGATCGATGGACCCGGCGGGATCGCGGTCGCGACGCGCTCGGGGAGGCTCTTACGACTGTACACGATATTGAGGCTTCGCGGGATATGGCCTGCGGCGTACGCCTCATGTGGACGTAGATCGATCAGGAGTACGCCGGCCTCCAGTGCGTATCTGAGCTGTGATGCCGTGAACTTCGGTATGTCGAGTGCCATGGTGCTTAGGCGCGAGTGTGACGCATATGACATTCGTCCTGTTTGAACTTTACGCTTCGACTGAGACCGTTTATATTCTATCATACGCGAGAGGCTCAAGCGGAATCTGCAGGGTTGATCTTCGAGAGAGGCGATGACAAAAAAACGGGTACACCTGACGTTTACCGGTAAGCTGACCGAGGAGCCGATCCTGTGGCAACTGAGTCAGACGTTTGATCTGGTGTTCAATATTCGGCAGGCTGATTTTACCGAGGGGATCGGGTGGATCATGGCCGAACTCGAGGGAGACCCGCAGCCGCTTGAAAATGGAATCAGGTGGCTCGAGGATCGGGGTGTCCATGTCGCGCCGATTGAGCAGGATGTTGTCTCTTGACAGGCTCGATTTGTGCTTGACAGGGGAACGCCGTTTGGATTATATAACGCGAATTGACCTTTTCATCCAGAGTGGCTGAGGGACTGGCCCTGCGAAGCCACGGCAACCGGTTTGCAATCTGTACCGGCAGACAGTGGTGCCAACTCCTACATCCCAGACACAGGGCGGGATGAGAGATGAGAAGGAAGCCGTCGATTTCGACAGCCCCTTCTCGCAATCCTGAGAAGGGGCTTTTCATTTCACACAAGGGGCATGTGATGCCGAAACGAATGATCACCCTTATCTATCCGCAGGCACTCATCAAGGAGCCTGTGATCTATCGCCTGTCGAGGGAATTCAAGCTCATTCCCAATGTCCGTCGGGCGCGGGTGACGGAACAGACGGGCGAGGTACTGCTGGAACTGGACGGCGAAGAGGACGCGTTGAATAAGGGGATCGCCTACCTGATCGATTTAGGGATCAGGGTGGAGCCTACTCCGGAGAAGGGACGCTGAGATGGCGCTGGTGAAGGGATTGAAGTGCAGGGAGTGCGGCAGACCATACCCTGCCGATCCCCTGCATGTCTGCGAGTACTGCTTCGGGCCTCTTGAAGTCGATTACGACTACGACGCGCTTCAAGGCAGGCTGACCAGAAAGGCGATCGAGGCCGGACCGCCCAGCATCTGGCGATACAAGGCGTTGCTGCCGATCGAGGGGGAGCCCGTGGTCGGGAAACATTGCGGGATGACGCCCCTTGTGAGGGCAAACAACCTGGCGCGCGCATTAGGCATGCGGGAGGTCTATGTCAAGAACGATACGGTAAGCCATCCGACCTTTTCGTTTAAGGACCGGGTCGTCGCGGTGGCAGTGACGAAGGCCGTAGAGTTTAACTTTAAGGTGGTGGCCTGCGCATCGACCGGCAACCTGGCAAACTCGGTGGCGGCCCATGCCGCCGAAGGCGGGCTCCCCAGTTTTGTGTTCGTGCCGGCCGACCTGGAGCAGGGTAAGGTGTTGGGCACCCTGATCTACAACCCGAAGTTGGTGGCTGTAGACGGCAACTACGATGAAGTGAATCGGCTCTGCAGCGAGATCGCCGATAAATATGGGTGGGCATTTGTCAATATCAATATTCGACCCTACTACGCCGAGGGCTCGAAGACCTTCGGCTACGAGATCGCGGAACAGCTTGGTTGGCGTACGCCCCAACATATTGTTGTGCCGGCCGCAGGAGGTTCGCTGGTTACCAAGATCTTAAAGGGCCTCAAGGAGTTCGACCGGCTGGGTCTCCTGGATGGCGGGTGCCATACGCGAATGTATGTGGCTCAAGCTGAAGGGTGCGGTCCCATTGCCACCGCTATTAAGGAGAACAGTGAGATTATCAGGCCGGTGAAGCCGAAGACCATCGCCAAGTCGCTTGCCATCGGGAACCCGGCGGATGGGTACTATGCCTACAAGGCCGTCAAAGGGAGCGGCGGTCATGGGGAGCACGCGACGGACGAGGAGATTGTGGAAGGAATGAAGCTATTGGCGAGCACTGAAGGAATCTTTGCCGAGACGGCCGGAGGGGTGACGGTAGCGGCAGCCAAGCGACTGATCGAACAGGGGCGGATCCCCCGGGACGAAAGTCTGGTGCTCTGCATTACGGGTAACGGGTTGAAGACGCAGGAGGCGGTTGCCTCATCATTGAAGGTTCGGTTCCACATCAAGCCGACCCTTCGATCGTTCGATGAGGCGATGGTGTCTCATGACATTGAAGTCACGCCAAGGTGAGCAGTCAGCCGTCAGCGTTCAGCGGTCAGCACACCCAGGAAAGCCCGGTTATCATTATTGCTGAAAGCCGATCGCTGAAAGCGTATATGCAAAAATTGTGATGTGTGGCGAATCAAACGGCAGCGAACTATCATTGACAGGAGGCAGATTGATGAGTGTGAAAGTGCGTATCCCAACCCCTCTGCGGGGTCTGACCAGCGGGCAAGGAGAGGTCGAGGGACAGGGAGACTCTATTCACGAACTGATTGAGAATCTGGAACGGTCATACGCCGGCTTGCGAGAACGGATCTATGATGACTCTGGAAGCGTCCGTCGCTTCATCAATATCTATGTCAATGAGGAGGATATTCGATTCCTGCAGGGTATCTCGACGCCGCTCAAGCCGGGTGATCTTGTATCCATTGTTCCGGCTATTGCCGGCGGATGCTGACGGTCCGGGTATCGAGAGAGGTCTTTACTTTGAGGTTCGATCGAACCGTTTGATAAGCTCGGCGCCAAGGTCGAGGCGCTTATCAAAGTACAAGAGACCAGGGTGCTGCGCCTCCAGGATCACAGAAAAGCCTTTTTCGGCGGCATAGGCCTTCAGAATACCATCGAACCGGCTGGCGAGCCCTTGGATGCTCTCCGTCTCGGCTTGTTTCAGCTCCTCTGTTTTATCTTCGATGAGACGTTGAAAGGTTGCTCCGTCGCGTTCCAGCGAGGCCGTGCGGTCCTCCCGCTCTGCAACCGTCAGCTGGGGCAGTGCCTTGTCCAGCTCCTTCTGGCGCGCGAGCAGCTTCGCCTGCTCGGCCTTCATCTCTTTTTGCAGCTTCTCGGCCAGTTTTTCCAGACGCGCCTTCGCGGCTTTTCCGGCTTTGGAGCCGATGGCGACCTGCCGGAAATCTACAACGCCAATCTTGAGAGATTCTTTGCCGGATGCCGCTGATGGAGCGGCGACACCAAGGCTCACGGCTAGGCAGGCGATGGACCACCCCGCGAAGAACCCCGCAACACCTGACCTCGTTCTCATTGTCGGCTAAAGTCCGGGTTCCGTCAGAACGCTAAGCGGTCAGGTCGAGGCCGCGAGGGCATTGGCGTCGATGACTGCGGCCTGGGGGTGGTAGCCCGAAGGCGACGGTCGGTCTGCTCGAAGATGAGAGGCGGCCACCAGGTAGACCACGTCCAGACACCCGATAAATCGCTTCTGGTCAGGACTTCCACTTGCGATTTGCCAACCCCCATATCCCGGACAGCAACGTAGATGATTTCTCCTAGACTCTGTTCACGGTATGCCGTGGAGAAGTATGCGAGACGCGGATTTGAATGGCTCGGAAGCAGATCGGAGGGAAAGAAGTTGAGATCCCGAAGCGCCTGGTTGACAGCTACGACAGTAGCTCTGGCCGGGTACGGGTAGGATCTGACCGTACGGCTCCCCTCGGGAAAGGTTGCGCAGCCCGCCATCGACAGGAAGAGCAACGACACCAGAAAGAGTCGGCGACTTGGGCAGCGCATGTTCCTTGTTCTATCCTTCCCCTTCGCCATATGCGCCGTCTTGCTTTGCCAGCCACCAGGCCAGCAGGATCGTCAGCGCCATCAGCAGCGGCGTGATACCGTAGGCGAGGGCGATAATCACAATCTGCCGCATATCTGTCTTTCTACCAGGGGCGGTGTGCAGACGACACGGCGCCCGCTCCCTGGTTTGCATGTGCCGCCAGTCCCACTCCTAAGCTCGGGCGTTCTCGAATAAGTTCCTGAGGCAGGCCGAAATTGACTTCCTCCTTGATCGGCTCGATCTCCTCGATGTCGGTGACGCCCAGCGTTTTAAAATAGCTGACGACTCCCTGAACCAGGTGTTCGGGAGCTGAGGCGCCCGCCGTCACCCCAATGACCCGCGTACCCTCAAGCCATGTGGGGTTGATCTCGCTGACATCGTCGATCAAGTAGGCCTGGACCCCGACCCCTTTGGCGACCTCGATCAACCGCTTGGAATTAGAGCTGTTCTGTGAGCCGAGGGCCAGGATCAGATCCACACGCGAGGCCAGCTCCTTCAGCGCGGTCTGTCGATTCTGGGTCGCGTAGCAGATATCCTCCTTGGACGGACCGGCTAACGCCGGAAACTTCCGCTTGAGGGCCTCGATGATCCCGGTGGTGTCATCCAGGCTCAGCGTGGTCTGCGTAATGACCGCCACCTTCGTGGGATCAGGAACGTCCAGGTCGTCCAACTGTTCCGCCGATCCGATGACCGTGATGGCGTCCGGCGCCTCGCCTGTTGTCCCGATCACCTCATCGTGTCCTTTGTGGCCGACCAGGATGATAGATCGGCCTTCCTGGGCAAACTTGATCGCCTCGTTATGGACTTTTGTGACCAGAGGGCAGGTGGCGTCGATCACCTTCAGCCGTTTGGCGGCGGCCTGTGCTCGTACATCAGGGGAAACCCCGTGCGCGCTGTAGATCACGAGCGCGCCGTCGGGAACCTCATCTAAGTCGTCAACGAAGATGGCGCCCTTTTGTCGGAGCTCATCGACAACGTGGCGGTTGTGTACGATCTCCTTGCGGACATACACCGGTTCGTCGTACAGGTCGAGGGCGATCTTGACCACATCAATGGCGCGGTCTACCCCGGCGCAGAATCCTCTTGGCGTGGCCAGGATCAATTTCTCAACACTCACCGGCATACCTCATGACGCAAGGTTCTCTTCAGTGTCCATTGACGCCGATCACCAATATGAAACACATCATAGCAGGGAAGAACGAGACTGTCAAAACCTCACCCCATCCGTTTTTCACAGGTTCTCAGCAGAAAGATGCTATAGATTCCTGTGGCCGGCATATACCGACACGCGTCAAGCGGCACCGAGAATCTTTGCGGCTCGCCTGAGGTCCGGCGCCTTGACCCAGAGGATCGCGCTGTATTGATTCGCGCCGGCGGTGACCGCTGTGGCGGCGGTGACGTTGATCTTGGCATCGGCCAGCTTACTCAGGACGTCGGCAACGGCGCCGATGCGGTCCTTGCCCTGAATGAGAAAACCGCTCTTCTTCTTACTGAGCTTGCACCCCGCTTTTTTGGCGCATTTCGCAAAGGCTGCCGAATCGGCCGGGATGAAATCCAATTGGGCTCGCCGCCCCTTGGGAAACCCAGAGAAGGCCAGGAGATTGATCCCCGCTTCCTTGATTGCGTTGAGCGCGCGCGCCGCCTCGCCTGGTTTGTTGGGGGTCTCAATGTAGAAGTAATCGACGCGAGTAATCGTTTCAGCCATGGCCGTCTCCTTTCGGTGTGCGTTGCGTTGAACAGTGCCAGTGTACGATTGGAACCGCCGACGTTCCTGCCGGCCGCGACGCGTACACAGCAAAGACCTTTGATTGGCTGTCACAATATTGTAAAATCCACGTCATGTCAACTCTTTCGAGATGTGCAAGAACAGTGTGTGATAGTGTTGGTCGTTGTTGTATCTGTTTGTGATTGGAAAGTCTCTTCAAGTTAGGCGCGCATGACCGTGAACCGGATCGATCTGAACGGCGATGTCGGAGAGAGCTTCGGCGTCTGGACGAGAGGGAACGACGAGGCGCTGATACCGTATCTCACCTCGGCGAGTATTGCCTGTGGATGGCACGGCGGTGATCCACAGATCATGCGGCGGACCGTCAAGCTCGCGAAGACGCATGGTGTCAAGGTCGGAGCGCATCCGGGCTTCCCCGATCTGTTGGGCTTCGGCCGCCGGCCGATGCAGCTTTCGCCTGAGGAGGTAAGAGACTACCTGCTGTACCAGATCGGGGCGCTCTGGGCCTTTGTACGGGCTGAGGGGATGCGGCTTCAGCACGTCAAGCCTCATGGGGCGCTCTATCATATGGCCGCCAACGATCGGCTGCTGTCCGACGCCGTTGTGGCGGCGATCGCCGAAGTTGACTCTACCTTGATTCTGATAGGGCCTCCAGGATCCGAACTTGTAAGGGCCGGGCAGAGGGCGGGGCTGCGAGTGGCGCAGGAGGGCTTTGGTGATCGGGTCTACAGCGAAGATGGGACCCTGGTTCCGCGATCGGCACCCGGCGCGCTTCTCACCGATTCTGAAGCTGTGGCCGATCAGGTGCTGTTGATGGCTGAAGGAAGGGTGCGGACTCTTATAGGTCGGATAATTCCCATCGCGGTAGATACGATTTGCCTGCACGGCGATACTCCGGACGCGCCCGTTCTTGCGAAGCGGCTTCGCGAGCGACTGTCCTCGGCGGGCATTAAGACCATGGCATTGGAGGAACTCGTTGTCGATCAGGTTTCTTGACGGCGGAGAGAGCTGTCTGGTGGTGGAGTTGGGCGAGGCTATCAATGTCGCCTTAAACCGGCAAGTCCGGGCGCTGGATCTGGCTCTGGAACAGGCAAGGATGGAAGGGGTGCTGGAAGCGGTGCCTACCTATCGATCGTTGGCGATCTACTACGATCCGCTCATCGTCGGCCGTGATGCCTTGTGGCAGCAGGTCGGCAGATTGTACGATTCATTGGGAGCCCAAGATGATCGGACACCTCAGGTAGTAGAGATTCCAACCGTCTATGGCGGGGAATATGGTCCGGATCTTGAGTTCGTCGCCCGCTACAGCGGCCTTTCACCAGAGGAGGTCATTCGACTCCATTCGGAGCCGTTCTATCATGTGTACATGCTGGGTTTTGTGGCAGGATTTCCCTATCTTGGCGACCTCGCAGAACGACTGGCGGTTCCTCGACTGTCCACGCCCCGTCTGAAGGTGCCGGGCGGCTCCGTAGGGATCGGTGGGAAGCAGACCGGTATCTATCCCATCGAGAGTCCGGGAGGCTGGCGAATCATCGGCCGCACGTCGCTTCGCCTCTTCGACCCTTCTTCAGAGGTGCCGACTCCGATCCTTCCTGGCGACATGGTTCGTTTCGTGCCGATCGCGCCGCACGTGTATGCAGGCGAGTAGCGGAGACGCCCTTGAGGTCGTCAGGCCGGGCCTGCTGACCACCGTCCAGGACCTCGGACGGATCGGGTATCAACGATATGGCGTCCCCAATTCCGGCGCGATAGATCGGGCCGCGCTGCGGGCTGCCAATCTCCTGCTTGATAACGAGGAGGGATGCGCGGGCCTGGAGGCGACGGCGGAAGGGCCGATGCTCCGCGCGCTCGTCGACCTGGTTGTGGCGATCGTCGGAGCAGACATGCAGCCGCTCGTAGATGGACAGCCGGTTGAGTGCGGGACGGCCATTGGAATCCGAAGTGGCCAGATCCTTGAGCTCCAGCGCGCCCGACGGGGACTGCGCGCCTATCTGGCGGTTGCCGGGGGGATCGATGTGCCGGTTATCCTTGGAAGCCGTTCCACATGTCTCCCTGCGGCGTTCGGTGGGTTTCTGGGCCGTACCCTGCAGGAGGGCGATCGCCTGCAGACCGGCCTGGTCGAGCGATCGCCTGCGGTCCTCATCGGGCGCCGACTGCCATCGGGATGGTTGGAGCCGATGGGGGACATCCTCACTGTACGTGTGATTCTCGGGCCGCAGGAGGACCACTTCACCCCTGAAGGGATTCGTACATTCTTGAGCGAGTCGTACTGTATCACGCCACAGATGGATCGGGTGGGCGCCAGGCTCCAGGGACCCGCGATCGCCCATCGGTCAGGTGCGGATATTATCTCCGACTCGACCCCGCTGGGGGCCATACAGGTCGCGTCTGACGGTCAGCCGATGATCTTATTGGCCGACCGTCAGACCACGGGCGGCTATGCAAAGATTGCGGTGGTTGTACAGGAAGACATTGGTCGATTGGGTCAAGCTGCGCCGGGACAGGTCGTGCGGTTCTGCCGGGTCTCTCTACCCGAGGCGTACGCTGCCCTGCGGGCTTACCAGGAAAGATTTGACGCATTACGGCGGACATGGCAGAGTCTACCGGATAAGCGGGCGAGTTACAGGCTGCGCCTTGGGGCCGGATCGTATCGAGTTGACGTAGAAGGCGGCAGGGGGACGTACCGGGTCCATCTTGAGGGGGTAGAGAGGACATCCGAGCATGCTGACGCACAATAACGGATGGTGGTGGTGGAGTGTGGTGAAGTCCATCATGCTGGCAGGTGTCCTGGTCTTGACGCTTTCAGCCTGCGCGACCTGGCGAATAAAGTCGACCTCGCCGGGTCCGGGCGTACCGCTGATCTCTAATCTCCAGGTCGAACCGGCGAAGGTAAGGGTTGGAGAAACGGTAAAAATTACCTTTGACTTTGAGGACACCGACGCCGACATTGTGGAGGCGCGTATTTTTCCTTCCGAGGTTCGGGAATGGCTCTATACGCCGGCCTTTGCGCCGAAGGTCCTGAATCTGAAGCCCGACAAGTACGGTCTCGCTATCGGCAATATCGAAACAAGCCTCAAGTGGGAGAGCGAAGGGATCAGGATCGTCGAGGTCTTCGTCGTGGATGAAAAGAATCACACGAGCAATGCATTGCGGGCGCGTATCGCAGTCATCCGCCGGTAGGCATCGGATCCGGTCAATCGCGCGGGCGCGATACGCTGTTTTCAGCGCCTGCCCATTGACATTCCGGGACTCGTGATTTACTGTTAGACAGTTTCAAGGCAAGGAGATCTCTGGATAAAGGAGGAACACCCCCGGATGCCGCAACTCCGCAAGGATCCGATCACTTCCCGATGGGTCATTATCTCAACAGAGCGAGGGAAGCGCCCCTTGGATTTTCCCCCTGCGCCGCCGCCAAGACAATTGGGGTTTTGCCCGTTTTGTCCGGGGAATGAGGATAAGACGCCTCCTGAGATCATGGCCTATCGGAGGACCGGTAACCCGTCGGATCGCAGGTGGAGCCTTCGTGTTGTACCGAATAAGTTCCCTGCGCTTCAGATCGAGGGCGACCTGGATCGGACGGGTGAAGGGATCTACGATAAGATGCACGGGTTGGGGGCTCACGAAGTGATCATCGAGTCCCCTGATCACAATGATACACTGTCCGCCATGTCGGAGGAGCGGGTAGAGGATATCCTGTGGGCCTACCGGGATCGAATCCTTGATCTCAAGAAAGACGACCGATTTCAGTATATCTTGATCTTCAAGAACTACGGTGAGCAAGCCGGCGCGTCGTTGGAACACCCTCATTCTCAGCTCATCGCGACCCCTATTGTTCCGAAGCGGGCCAGAGAAGAGGTAGATGGCGCTAAGGCCTACTTCGATTACAAAGATCGCTGCATCTTCTGCGATATGATCCGCCAGGAACTGCAACATGAGTTGCGGGTCATTGCGCGGAATGACGACTTTGTCGCGATCGCGCCCTTCGCGTCGCGCTTTCCGTTCGAAACCTGGATCCTTCCCAGGAATCATGAACCGTTTTTCCAGGATGCGCAGAAGCACGAGATGGTGAGTTGCTCCAAAATATTGAAGGAAGTCCTTGGTAAAATGGGTCAGGTTCTCGTGAACCCTCCTTACAACTATCTTATTCACAGTTTGCCGCTTCAAGAGACCGAGGTGAATCATTATCACTGGCATATCGAGATTATGCCGACCCTCGTGAAGGTCGCAGGCTTCGAGTGGGGGACCGGTTTCTACATTAATCCTGTTCTGCCGGAGGATGCGGCTAAGTATCTCCGAGAGGCCAGGCTCTAGCTGCCTAATAAGAAGTCAGTGTAGGTTGGGACATGCGTAAAGCGTGAGCAGAGTTGGACGTGTCGATGGGCGAGAAAAGGAATGGGAATGTTTCAAGGGTGCGGGTTTGACGGTCCGACAGAGCGATAGCGCGGAGTTTGGTATATTTGGAGTTTTGGCATACGATTTGCTCTGTTAAGCGACAGGTGCAAAGACCCACAGTGGCGTCGGGCGTGGGGGTGTGAGACCCCAGGCCGGGAGGCAAACGCCTTCAGAGACGGAGGATGGCGGATGAAGAAGATCGAGGCGATCATCAAGCCGTTCAAGCTTGATGAGGTAAAGAGCGCTCTGGCCGAGGTGGGAATCCAGGGCTTGACCGTGAGCGAGGTCAAGGGTTTTGGCCGGCAGAAGGGGCACACCGAACTGTACCGGGGTAGCGAATACACCATAGACTTTCTACCCAAGGTCAAGATTGAGGTCGTTGTGCCGAACGATAAGTGTGATAAGGTCGTCGAGACGATCCTGTCCTCGGCAAAGACAGGTCGCATCGGAGACGGGAAGATCTTCATCGTGTCGATCGATGAGGTCGTTCGAATCCGGACCGGCGAGAGGGGCGAAGCGGCGATTTGAGGGTATGCGGTGACGGAATATCTTACCGCGTCATGAACTGTTCAACGGCGAATTGTTCGACCCGAGAAGGAGGAAAGGCAGTCCTATGACACCGAAGGATGTCGTCAAGCTGGCGAACGAGCGGGGCGCAAAGATCGTTGACTTCAGGTTCATCGATCTGCCTGGTCTGTGGCAGCATTTTTCCATGTCCAGTCGAGAATTGACGGAAGAGCTGTTTGCGGACGGGATCGGATTTGACGGTTCTTCCATTCGAGGATTCCAGCAGATTCACGAATCGGACATGCTGCTGATTCCTGATCCTGCAACGGCGATGATGGACCCCTTCGCGGGCGTTCCTACGCTGGTCTTGATCTGTAATGTGATGGATCCGGTGACACGGCAGCTCTACAGTCGAGATCCGCGGTACATTGCGCAAAAGGCGGAGGCGTACCTTCAGTCAACAGCGCTTGCAGATACCGCCTACTTTGGCCCTGAGCTGGAGTTCTTTATCTTTGACGACGTGCGGTTCGATCAGAGCTACCAGCACGGCTACTATTTCATCGACTCAGAGGAAGGATTTTGGAACGCCGGGAAGGAAGAAAAACCGAATCTGGCCTACAAGCCTCGCTACAAGCAGGGCTATTTCCCTGTGCCGCCGATGGACAAGCTCCAGGATATCCGCTCGGAGATGATGCTGACGCTGGAGTCTGTCGGAGTGCCGGTTGAGGTGCACCATCACGAGGTCGCGACGGCCGGCCAGTGCGAGATCGACATGCGGTTCGACACGCTCACCAGGATGGCAGATAAGGTGCAGTGGTACAAGTACTGCGTGAAGAACACTGCTCGCAAGCATGGCAAGACGGCTACCTTCATGCCCAAGCCGATCTTCCAGGACAACGGTTCGGGTATGCACGTCCATCAGAGTCTCTGGAAGGGCGGCAAGAATACCTTCTGGGAGCTGGGGGGATACGGGGATCTGTCTGCGGCGGCCCGCTACTATATCGGTGGGTTGCTGAAGCACGCGCCTGCACTGTGTGCCCTTATCGCTCCCACGACGAATTCGTACCGACGGCTCGTGCCCGGCTACGAGGCGCCGATCAACCTCGTGTACAGCCAACGGAACCGATCGGCCGCCGCCAGGATTCCCCTCTACTCAAAGAGCGAGAGAGCAAAGCGGATCGAGTTTCGAACGCCCGATCCAAGTTGCAACGCCTACCTGGCCTTCAGCGCCCTGCTTATGGCGGGGATCGACGGCATTCAGAACAAGATCGACCCGGGTCAGCCGATCGACAAAGACCTCTACGAGCTCGAGCCGGAAGAGGCGATGGAGATCAAGCAGTTGCCCGGCAGCCTTGGCGAGGTCCTGGACGCCCTGGAAGCCGACCATGAGTTCCTTCTGAAGGGTGATGTCTTCACCCCGGACTTGATTGACACCTGGATCGACTATAAGCGAAAGAACGAGGTCGATCCGATCCGGCTCCGCCCCCATCCTTGGGAGTTCGCCCTCTACTTCGACATCTAATCTCCCTCAACATCCCCTTTTTCTTGGTTGTATAAACGGCCCTGGCCACACAAGCCAGGGCCGTTTTGCTTTCTCCTAGTGCTTACTTGCGAAAGTTAGCGCACATAAACCGTCCTACCCGCGAAAGCGGGTATCCAGGAAAATCGATGGATTCCCGCTTAAGGACTGCGGGAATGACGTCACGGGGATCACTGCAATCAAACAGTAGTCTGCCGACACAACTTGCGGGATTCAGACTCGCCATGATAATATGCGGCTAGTAGCGAGTTAGCAGGCTCAGTCGTGAATCCGGAGCGGAGGAGGGGATCGATGAAGCGTGCAGGGATGTGGCTTGTTATGCTGACCTTCGGAATTGCGGTCACAGGCTGCGCGACATCAGAGCGGCCAGGCTACTACGCCTATCCGCAGCGCGGACAGGCCCCAGAGCAGATCAGTCGGGATCAGTACGAGTGTCAGGAATGGGCGAAACAGCAAAGCGGGTTTGACTCATCCGGTATGGAGACCGCCAAGGGCGCAGGGGTTGGTGCGGTGGTCGGTGCGGTTGTGGGCACAGCGGCCGGCGCGGCCATCGGTGCAGCGACCGGCGGCGTCGGCAGGGGCGCGGCCATCGGTGCGGCGACCGGCGGGATCGGCGGTGCCCTCAGCGGCGGGGGCAGTGCCTACGCGCGCAATAAGGATGGGTACGACCGGGCGTACGCCGCGTGCATGACCGGACGCGGGTACGTGGTGAGGTAGTCTATAATATCTGCCAAAAAGGGAGGCGTACGTTGCTATGCCTTCTAACCTCGAGGTAGTATGCGAGCGGAGACGGCGCTGCCGTTTCCGCTCGTTGTTTTTCAGTTCATCAAGCGGTGAGGGCGATCTATGAATATACCGTTCCCACCCGGTGTTGAGGCGCTGGCCGCTGTCGGCTGTCGAGAGCCTGAACAGGCCCGACACAATCTGGAACGTCTGGCCGGGTCCTCACCTCCACATCTGGCCTCGCTGCAATCGATTCTCCCGCTGCTTCTGGAACGCCTGGCCAATCTTGCCGACCCGGACATGGCGCTGAATAACCTGGAGCGTTACGCTGAGACGGTCATCGACCGGGGGTTTCTGTTCTCGCTTTTCCGGGACAGTCCGAAGTCGCTTGATCTGTTGCTCACGCTGTTTGGAAGTTCGCAGCATCTCTCCGACGTACTGATCCGCTATCCTCAGGACCTGCATTGGGTACTGCAGCCCGGCTTACTCCGGCGGGCGAGGTCCGGAGAGGAGCTGGTCGAAGAGTTGGATGGATTGCTCGCTCGAGCACGAAGTCAGCAGCGGGTATGGACGGCGCTGCGTCGATTCAAGATGCGGGAGACCTTGCGGATCGGACTTCAGGATCTTCTCGGCAACCTGGATCTGACCGGTGTGACGCAGCAACTCTCCCTGATGGCTGATGTGGCGCTGCAGCGGGCGTATGAGATCTGCCGCGCGGAACTCGTGCGCCGGCATGGCGAGCCACAATATGTCGGACCCTCAGGAGATACAAAGTGCGGATTTGTGATCATCGGGATGGGGAAGCTGGGGGGCGGGGAGCTGAATTTCAGCTCGGACATCGATCTGCTGTTCGTCTACGAAGGCGACGGGGAGACGGCGGGTCTTACCGGTCCGTCGGGTGCCCTCATCGGCAGAGTGAGCAATCACGAGTTCTTCGCTCGTCTGGGGGAGAGCGTAATCAAAGCGATCGGCGAGTTGACGTCGGAGGGGTGCGTATTTCGAGTCGACATGCGACTTCGGCCGGAGGGACGGGCAGGTCCGTTGGTCTACTCGCTCAGGGGGTATGAGCTCTATTATGAGTCGTGGGGTCAGACGTGGGAGCGCATGGCCTTGATTAAGGCGAGGCCGGTAGCCGGCGATCCGGCACTGGGGGATGCCTTTCTCAAGCTGGTTGCGCCGTTCGTGTATCGCCGGTCGCTTGACTATAGCGCGATTGGAGAGATCCGAGCCATGAAGGATCGGATCAACGCCAAGGTTGGGCGCGATCAGGAGACCTTCCGACACGTGAAGTTGGGCTATGGGGGAATCCGAGAGGTCGAATTTATCGTTCAGACGTTCCAGCTCCTGTACGGGGCGAGCGACCCGTGGATACGCGAGCCCAATACGCTCCGTGCCCTGCAGCGGCTGGCCGACCGGGAGCATATCACCGCCGACGAGCATGCGGCGTTGGCGGCCGCCTATACCTTCCTCCGAACGGTGGAGCATCGCCTCCAGATCGTCCACCATTTGCAGACCCATACCTTACCGGCGGATCAGGAGAGTCTCATAAAGTTGGCTCGGCGCCTCGGCTACTCCTTCGATCGGTCACCCGACCCGGCGCTCGCCTTGCTGCAGGATCATCAGCGGCACATCCAGGAGGTCCGGCAGGCATACGACCACCTGCTGAGAGAGCCGCCTCCAGGAGAGGAGGAGATTCCGTCTCACCCGCTTGCCGACTTTCTGGACGGGCGGGTGGACGAACGGGCGGTGCGTGAGCCTCTGGCCGCCGCGGGGATTTCGGATCCCGATGGCGCGATCCGGAGTTTACTTCTGTTGCGCGACGGCCCTCCTTTCAGGCATACGACGGCCGGTGCCCGGCGGATCCTTGCGGCTCTGGCGCCGACGCTTATGGAGGGTTTGACGCGGGCGCCGGATCCGGATCTCGCGCTCCTTCAGTGTGAGCGGTTTATCGAGGGGGTTGGTTCCAGCGCCGGCCTGTACGACCTCTTCAAGCAGGCGCCGCTTGCCCTGGTTGACCTGATACGACTCTTCGGCTCAAGCGAGTTTCTCTCCCAGATCTTGATTCGGCACCCCTCGCTCGTCGATCTGCTGCTCCTGCCGGACCAGACCGAACGTGGTGTACCCGGTAAGCTGGTCGAGGCATGTCTGAGCGCGGTCGTTGCTGTCCCGCCGGGAAGCCCCAGGTTGGATGCGTTGCGGCGGTTCAAGCAGGCTGAGGAGTTTCGAATCGGTGTCCTGGACCTGCTGAGAACGGCCGATTTGGAGGATATGAGCCGCGCCTTGACGCGCCTGTCGGAAGCCTGTCTCCAGGCAGCGTATTGGTTGGGTCGAGAAGACCTGAAGTCCCAATATGGTCTTCCGTCGCCGGGAGGGTTCGTGGTATTGGGTCTGGGGAAATGCGGAGCCGAGGAGATGGGGTATGGGTCCGACCTGGATCTCGCCTTTGCCTACGCGCAAGAAGGGGTGACTACGGGCGGGCCCAAGAGCCTGAGTCATGCCGACTATTTCGAGCGCCTGACCGACAGGATCTGTAAGATTCTGACGACCATCACCAAGGAAGGCACGGCCTACCGGGTTGATATCCGGCTGCGACCGGGCGGATCGGCGGGCAGGGTGGCGCAGTCGTTCGCGGCATTTGAGACGTACTTTGCCGGGACGGCAGAGTTGTGGGAGCGCCAGGCGTACCTGAGGGCGCGTCCCGTTGCGGGCGACCTCGACGTTGCAGGGCCGTTCATGGCCTCGTTATCCGAGCTGATCTGTCGACCCACCGCGGTAGAGAGTCTCGCCGCGTATATCACGGCGATGCGGCGCCGCATGGAGCTTGAGTTGACGAAGGAGAAGACCGGCGAGCGCCACGTGAAGTTGGGAAGCGGCGGAATCGTCGACATCGAGTTTATCGCTCAGTTCCTTCAGCTTGCGTACGGATCTACGCGCCCTGCTCTTCGGGTGAACAACACGCTGAGGGCCTTGGAGGCGGCGCGCAGCGCGGGTCTGCTGGCCGACCCGGATGTCGCCAATCTGTGTGATTCCTATCGATTCCTGCGGACGGTGCAAAATCGTCTTCGGATCGCGGCGGATCGTGAGACCTCCGCGTTGCCGAAGGATCCACGCCGACTTGATCGCCTGGCGCGACGTCTTGGGTATGATGCGGGTCATGGTGGAACTCCAGGGGAACGGTTGCTGGCCGACTACGGGCGCCACACGGAGCGGGTACGAGGGATTTACGAGGCGACCTTCCACCGTTATAATTGTCGTGACACCCTACACTGACGCGGGGCGTGAACTGCTCCTCGCGGTTCAGGCGTTGTTTGACAAAGGACTGTGGGCGGCGTCCGAGTCGAAGGCGGGCTCACGCCGGAAGGCTCAGAGGATCACCGTCGAGTAGAGACGGAACGTCGGAATACACCGTCGATAGAGGGAGGGACAATGAAGGTATTTGTGACTGGCGCAAACGGCTATATCGGCTTGAACGTGGCTTCGGCGTTTCGGCGTGCCGGCCATGAGGTATGGGGACTCGTCCGCAGCGAGAAGAAGGCTCACACGATTGCCATGCACGAAATCCGCCCGGTGATCGGCAGCATGCAACATCCGGAGAGTTATCAGCAGATTGCTGAGCAGTGCGGGGTGCTGATCCATGCCGCAGTGGATTACCAGGCCGATACCTTTTCGTTGGACAGGCGAACTGTCGAGGTGTTGCTGGCGGCCGGTCAACGCGATTCGCAGCCGAAGACGATTATCTACACAAGTGGAACGTGGGTGTACGGCGATACCCTCGGCAAGACCGTAGATGAGAGTGCGCCGTTAAGACCTGCGCCGCTGGTCGCCGGCCGCCCCGACATCGAGCAGATGGTACTCAAGGCGTCCGACGTCTGGGGGGTGGTGATACGGCCCGGCTGCGTGTATGGCCGACAAGGCGGGCTGACAGGGATGTGGTTCGATGGGCCCGACAAAGACCGCCAGCTCCAGGTGATTGGCGACGGCAGCAATCATTGGGCTATGGTGCATGTCGACGATCTGGCGGAGGGGTATCTGCGTGCGGCTGAGAGCGGACTTGCCGGAGAGATCTTCAACCTGACCGATCACTCCAGCGCGACCGTGCGCGACATGGCCGAGGCCGTCGCGCGAGCTGCCGGATATACCGGGCAGACGCAGTTCGTCCCGGCAGGCGAGGCCTCCTCTACCCTCGACGGTTTTGCCGAGTGTCTGGCGTTGGATCAACGTGTAGATTCCAGCAAGGCCGCGCGCCTGTTGGGATGGCAACCGAAACATCGCGGCTTCATTGACGAGGTCGAGACCTATTTTCAGTCGTGGAAAGCCGCACAGTACGCCTGATCTCGACGTCGCTCTCGCACGACCTGCTCTTCGGCGCTGCGAGAATGGCGATTGCAAATCGCGGCCATGTGGGGTACGTTGTTAGTGGCCGAAGTCGGTCGGATGGCCGCCGGTTCGCCTTTGGCGGACGGGAGGAAAGTCCGGACTCCGCAGGGTAGGGTGCTGGGTAACGCCCAGGGAGGGTGACCTCACGGACAGTGCCACAGAAAAGATACCGCCCACGCGGCATCAATGGCTGGCCGGCTACGTCGCACGTGTAGCCGAACGGCCCCGTGGGTAAGGGTGAAATGGTGCGGTAAGAGCGCACCAGCGGCATGGTGACATGTCGGCTTGGCAAACCCCACCCGGAGCAAGGCCAAATAGGTCCCGCCCCATGATGCAGAGAGCGGCCCGCTCTCGTGCTCCATTCGGGGCAGGCGGGACGGGTAGGCTGCTTGAGCCCGGCGGCAACGTCGGGCCTAGAGGAATGGTCATCCGGTCTGGCCGCAAGGTCCGGCCGTACAGGATCCGGCTTACAGACCGACTTCGGCCATATTTACAGAATCAAGGAGTGATTACGGTTTTAGAGGACGGTAAGCGGGTGCAACATAATCGTGGTCTGTAATCTCATATCGCGAGAGGCGCATTGATGTGGAGATTTGACACAGACGTTATTGTCTGGGCGGTTGTGGTCGGTGTCTTAGTGATCGGATACAGCCTGTGGTGGATTATCTTTCGAATTCTTTCTCGGAAGTAAGAGTCATTATTGTTGGTTACTGATTGAGGCTGTCGGCGCCCCAAATGGTATGAGGTGCAGCCCCTCCCGCGTCGGCCATTTTCAATCCGTGACGTAGTGTTGTGGGCACGTCGAGGGTGAACCTTCTGCCTAGCGGACCGTCCGGTACTTTTTTAGGCTACCGAGTGTATCCCCGCCTGTGCATGCAAGTCCGATACGCTCCTGCGTAGCGGGCGTCGTGTTGATTGGCCTCGTTGAGGCCGTACAAGGTTCCCGCAGTCGCTCCGACCAGACCACCGATGCCGGCCCCCTTGCCTGCACCTTTACCG
>JAHFDH010000085.1 GCA_023249055.1 Candidatus Methylomirabilota bacterium | reverse complement strand
ACGATGGCCAGACGTCGGCCCACGTTGGCCGCTGTGGCCTCGCCAAAGAGCCGGGTACCCTCTCGATCGAACTCTATGGAGACGACAGGCTGGTTGGTCTGGCTGTCGATCTGCACCTGAGCCGAGGTAAGCAGATCGCCGGTCAAGATAGCCTTCTTCTGAACCACAACCGGAACCTTGCTCGTTTTCTCCTGCTCGCCCCTCCCGCGCATATAGAGCAACTCGGCACCCTCTGGAACCTTTCCCGCTACTACCTCAGTAAGATTGGCATCCTCTACCACCAGCTTGAACTCCAGGAGGGCGGTCTTGCCGATCAGATTGATGGCCCGCTGCGGCTCCTTGATGCCGGGAAGTTGGACGACGATCCGCCGGTCTCCCTCTTGCACGATGTGAGGCTCGGCCACACCGAACTGATCAATGCGATTCCGGATGGTTTCCAGACTTTGTTGGACAGCCGACGCCTGTAACCGCTTCATTTCACCCGAGGCAAGGCTCAGCACGAGCTCAGCCGAATCGGTGCCGCCGGACTGTTGGAGGTTGCTGTAGTTTTTCAGGATACGGCGCATCCCCTCCAGGCCCTCCTTCGCCTGAAGCTTGATTCGGATCCGGTCAATCCCGTCGCGAGTCATCTGCTCAACAGGGATATTATCCTTTTCGGCTGCCCGGCGTAATTCGGCAACCAACCGATCAACAGTGTTTTCCACGGCCTTCTCAGCAACAACCTCCAGGACCAAGTGCATCCCCCCTTGCAGGTCAAGTCCGAGATTGAGTCGCTCTGCTCGTGGGAGCAACGGCGGCAACAAAGACGGGAGTGACGACCGGCCGGATAGCGTAGGAAAAAGATAGTAACCGGCGATCACCGTCACCAACACAAGGGAGAGGATCTTCCATGCTACGGTTTTTTTCATAATGCCTTACTCGTCTCTTCTATATGAAAAGAGATAACGCCTCAGGAACAATCGGACGGCAAAATATACGGAAAAGGATCTGAAAAAGCAATGGAAAAGTTCAAGGCGGCGGGCTTAATCGCGCAGGACACGAATCTGCGGTTCATCCAACTCCAGGACCCCGTCGATCCTCGCGCCATAAGAAGCGAGCGAGCGCAGGTAGTCGATAGCCGAAGATCCCACCTCTTCGCCGGGCACAAGGACAGGCACTCCCGGAGGATAGATGGTGATAATGTCGGCGCTGATGCGTCCTTCCGCCTTCGCAAGCGGCAGATACTCCGAGGGGGCAAAGAAGGCATCCCGTGGCGGCAGATGGCACTGCTGACCCAGGGGCGGCAGCAGGAAGGGGATGGCTCGCGGCTCTTGAGGACGGGCGCCGCGCCCGGCCACGCTGCCCAGCGCCGCCACCAGTCGATCCAGATCGTCCCGTCTGTCGCCGATGCTGACGATCACGAGAATATTGAACAGGTCGGCCATCTCCACCTGAATGCCGAACTCCGCATTCAGGATGGCAGACGCCTCGAAGCCGCTCAGACCAAGTTCCTTGACGCAGATGGTGAGTTTCGTCACATCCAGGAAGAAATCGTAACCGCGCAGATCGGGCTCGCCGAAGCAGGACAGACCAGGAATCCGATTGATCCGATCCCTTGCGTCTTTCGCCAGATCGATAGCTTTGCTTAAGAGTTTCTCTCCTTCGGTCGCCATCTGCATTCTGGCCAAATCCAACGAGGCCATCAGAATATACGAAGGGCTGGTGCTCTGCATAAGCAACAGCAGCTTCACAACCCTGGGGTGATCAACAGCCGGACCCTTCACATGCAACATGGAGGATTGAGTCATCCCTCCAAGGATCTTATGGGTGGACTGCACGCACAGATCGGCTCCGGCATCGAGCGCCGACGTCGGCAGCGCCGAATGAAAATGAAGGTGAGGGCCATGGGCCTCATCCACCAGCACCAGGATCCCTCGACGTTTGGCCATGGAGACGATCGCGCGCAAGTCTGCCGTTACGCCGTAGTAATTGGGGCTGGTCAGGGACAGGGCCTTGGCGTTCGGATACTGTGCCATGGCGCGTCCGACCTCTTCGACCGTGACGTTTAACAGCATACCCAACTCCCGATCGAAGGTCGGCAGGAAGAATCGCGGCGTCGCACCGCTCAAGATGATCCCGGTCAGAATTGATTTGTGCGCATTCCTCGCAATCAGGATCTCGTCTCCGGGGCTGACGGTCGACAGGATCATCGCATGATTGCCGCCGGTAGTGCCGTTGATCAGAAAGAAGGAATGATCGGCCCCGTACGCCTCGGCTGCCAGCTCCTGGGCCTCCTTGATGACCCCGACCGGCCGTTGCAGGCAATCGACCTCATCAAGCGTCGTCAGGTCGATTGTAAAGATCTTGGGGCCGACGAACTTGCGGAAGCGGGTCGAGATGCCCTTGCCGCTCTTGTGTCCCGGGGTGTGGAAAGAGACCTTGCGACTCTCCGCAAGGTTGACCATCGCATCGAAGAGGGGGGTTCTATACTGTCGCTCAGGAACCATCAGAAGAACAGGGTGGAGCGTAGAGGGTGGAGGGTGGAGAGAAGGAAAACAGAACGAATAGTCAGGCAATGAATCCCGGTGGGATCGTTTCGATTCGTACCGATCTTGAGTCTTACACGCTCCACCCTATACCCTCCACACTATACCCTGGTCTCTCAGTGGAAGGTAAAGAGGGGAGCGTTGTCCTCGATGATCCGCTTCTCCTCCTCAAGGCGTTGCCGTACGTACTTTGGGAGGAGAAAAGACATCTGATGCGTCAAGCCATCGTAATACCGCAAGTCGGTACCCATCCGCTCGGCGATAAGGTGATCGATGGTATTCGATCCCAACGCTCGCGGGTCAGGCCGTTTCGAGGCTACGGAAAATCCCCAGGGAAGGGCGAAGCTCGGGATTGTAGCCCAATAGGGCGCGACGATGGGAAATACCGTCCGTAAGGTCTGGTGTATGGCCGTATAACAGGACAGGTGGGACAGACTGACCGAGCCCGCTTGCAAAGCAATGATCCCCTGATCCGTCAGGCATCGGTTGACGATATGATAAAACTCCCGCGTAAACAGGAGATAGGCCGGGCCCTCTTCTACCGGCTCGGAGATGTCGATAATGATCACATCAAATCGCTCGTCCGTCTCCTCCAGGTATCGTCTGGCATCCAGAAACCGGATCTCGGCGCGCGGGTCGTCGAATGCGCCCTTATGCCACTCGGGCAGCAACTCCTTGCATCGGTTCACAACCTCTTCATCGATATCGACCATCAGGGCCCGTTCTACAGTAGGGTGCCGAAGCACCTCCCGTAACGTCGCCCCTTCCCCGCCGCCCACAATAAATACCTTTTTGGGAGCGGGGTGACTGAGCATCGCCGGATGGACGAGTGCCTCGTGGTAGATGAACTCATCAAGGAGGCTGGACTGGATCTTCCCGTCAAGGATAAGGGCCTTGCCGTAGCTGCCGAGCTCCATGATGTCGAGAGACTGATAGGGGGTCTGAGCGGAGAACAGGGCTCGTTGAATCCCGTGCAGGTGTCCCTCCTCCGGGCTCAGCGCTTCAATGAACCAGCGAAAGTTCTTGATCGGCATCGACAGCCTTCTCCATGGATGGACTCAATTTGTGCAACAGCTTTCCTGTGTGTCCGGGAATAATACCCCGCCGCATCTCGACCACCGACGGTTTTTTGCACCGAAAACGGGCGGCGATGTAGTCCACCGCCACCTCAGGCCTGAGAACATCCCCGCAGGTGAAGATATCGACGGCCGCATACCGATATTCGGGCCATGTGTGGATCGAAATGTGAGACTCGGCGATGACCACCACGCCGCTTACACCGAAGGGATTAAACTCATGGAAGGAGGTGTCAACAATAGTGGCCTTGCAGGCATTCGCCGCGCAAACCAGGATATCCTTGACAACTTCGGCTCTTTTCAGCGACTCCGGGTTACAACCGTGTAGTTCCACCAACAGGTGTTTCCCGAGTGCTTGCAACGATCTATCCCCCCTCGTAAAATTGTTGTTCGATAGCCACCTCCCCGTACGTCTTTGTTCAAATGCCTTATATCGCGTTTTGACAGAAATGCAAGAAAAAAATGGAGGCGGGAATTAAAATTTTTCGCGGGTTCTCGGTCTGATCTCCAACCCAAGAGATCCGCTCGGTTCAGCAGCACCGTGAAAAAGCTGTAGACTTCACCCCCAGACGTGCGTAAAATTTCAATCATATCGACGGTGCGCGAGCAGCAGAGGCAACCTTCATACGGGTACAGATAGATGCGGGTTCCCTTTTTAGAACTGAAAGGCCAATACACCACGATCAAGAGCGAGGTCGAACGCGCGATGGGCGAGGTATGCGACAGTCAGCAGTTCGTCCTGGGTCCCCAGGTGCGCCGATTTGAGAACGACATCGCGCAGTATTGCGGCGCTCGGCACGCGGTCGGCGTCTCTTCAGGCACCGACGCCATCATGGTGGCTCTCATGGCCCTGGGTATCGGCGCAGGAGATGAGGTTATCACAACGCCTTACACCTTCATCGCGACAGCAGGATCGATCGCCAGAGTTGGGGCCAAGCCGGTTTTCGTCGATATCGATCCGGCCCGTTTCACAATCGATTCAAAGCTGATTGCCGACCGGATTACGGAGCGAACCCGCGCAATCCTCCCGGTCCACCTGTTCGGGCGCTGTGCCGACATGGAGCCGATTCTCGCGTTGGCTGCTCAACACGAACTCGCCGTGATAGAAGACGCGGCCCAGGCCATTGGCGCAGAGGACGAATACGGCAGAAAGGCCGGCGGTATGGGGCTTGCAGGTTGCTTCTCGTTTTATCCCACAAAAAACCTGGGGGGTTTCGGCGACGGCGGAATGGTCATCACCAACGACCCCTCCCTGGCCTCAACGCTTGTGGCTCTGCGGAACCACGGGTCGTCAACCAAATATCTCCACCCGCTTCTCGGCGGCAACTTCCGCCTTGACGAACTACAGGCCGCCATTCTGGCTGTCAAGCTGAAGCGCCTCGACCAGTGGACGGAGCAGCGGATTGCGAATGCCAAGCGGTATGACGCGCTCTTCCGCGCCAGAGGCCTGGACCGCCGGATCCGGATTCCGAACATGCCCACGAATGAACGGCATGTCTTCAATCAGTATGTGATCACGGCCCCAAGACGGGATGAACTGAGTCGTTTCCTGGAGTCCCAGGGAATCGGCCACGACATTTATTACCCCGTGCCGCTCCACCTGCAGACCTGCTTTGAGTATCTCGGGTACAAGGAGGGGGATATGCCGGCATCCGAACAGGCTGCCAGAGAGACATTGGCCCTGCCGATCTATCCGGAACTGACCCCGCCGATGCTGGAATATGTCGTGGATGCCATCGAGGCGTTCTACGGCGGATGATCTGCCGGGCTATTTCGTTGTTCCGGAGGACGTACTCGTGGTGCAGCCGCGATTGGGCTTACGTTTCAAAGTGTCCAAGGAACACCAGATGCGACGGGCATCGGCAGTCGCTGGACCCAAAACCTTGAGCGACTACCTGCGCCCCCGGTTGCCTGAGCGCCTTTCGATTCAGCGCACATTCGATCTTCCGCTCTATTCTTGGGTGTTCTTTTAGGATTGCCAGCGCCCGGTGAGATGTGATATACATAAAAATCTTGCGTGAACGGCCAATGGCTGATCAAACTCAGTGGCCTATATTGCCACAATACGGTAGGTCTGCGGCTTGGAATGCGCCCTACCCTTGGGGTAGTATCCATTCCAATGGCCGGAGAATCCCGAAGGCTGGGTTTCAAATTCGTCCCCGACCCGCTGACCCACCGCTGACACTATCACTCTTCACGCAGGATTCAGGATAATATTCGGTCGGTGACTGCGAGGGAGCTGAATGGCGGAAGCGATCCAACTCCTCATTGCGACGGTTTTCCTGCGACCCTACGTATTTATATTCCTGGCATTCTATCTGACGGCGGCAACTGTCGCCATCGGATGGCAGCGGACCGCCCTGTTGACAGGGATCGCCTGGGTCGTGGCGTTCTCGGCCGAATATTCCTCCACCAGAAACGGGATTCCATTCGGCTTCTACAGCTATATTCCGGACACCAAGGGTCGAGAGTTGTGGATCAGCAATGTCCCGTTTATGGATTCTCTCTCGTTCACCTTTCTTGCGTACGTCAGTTTCACGCTGGCGCAGTGGCTCAGGCTGCCTGCCGGCGCAAGCGACCGAGAGGTTGTCGCCGTTCGGCGATCCTGGCCGGTCCTGGCGCTGACGGCCTTTCTCTTCATGCTGATCGACGTGGTGATCGATCCGGTCGCACTGAGGGGCGACCGCTGGTTCCTGGGAAAGATCTACAACTATCCGGAACCCGGGATCTATTTCGGCGTACCGCTCACCAACTTCCTCGGGTGGGCGATTGTCGGATTCGTGACCATGGCAATATTCCAACAGGTGGACCGTGCCCTGCCGTTGGATCGAAACTCAAGCCTTGGAGTCAAACCGATCCTCTGCGGAACGATGCTCTACTATCTCATCCTGGTCTTTAACCTTGTGATGACCTTTGTTATCGGCGAGATGTTGCTCGGGATAACCGGGATCTTGCTGTACACCCCCATTACCTGGATGGTCTTCAAGCGCTACTGGCAGTGGTCGGCAGCGCACAGATTTGTTGGTCGAGGAGCACTGTCATGAGATTTCCGCTGCATATCACAACGGATATGATCAAGCATCAGCTCCGCCACGGACTCAAAGGGCACAAGCGGTATCCCTTCGTCCTCATGCTCGAACCGCTGTACACCTGTAACCTGGCCTGCCTGGGGTGCTCTGTCGAGCGGCATACCGGGCGAATCGAGGACCGATTGACGCTGGAGGAGTGCCTGAAGGCGGCGGATGACTCAGGCGCGCCGGTCGTCTCGCTCTGCGGCGGGGAACCTACCATCTACCCAGAACTGAAAGGGTTGGTGGAGGGGATTATTGCCCGCAAGCGGCACATCTACCTGTGCACCAACGGGTTGCTGCTCGATCGAACCGTGTACGGCCAGATCGCGCCGCACAATCGATTGACGCTCAACATTCACCTGGACGGGCTGAAGCGGACCCACGACCAGGTGTGCGACAGGGAAGGGGTCTTCGATAACGCGCTCGAGATGATCAAGGAAGGCAAGCGGCTCGGGTATCGCATCACAACCAATACCACTATCTTCAAAGAGACCGACATGGACGAGGTTGAGGCGCTGGCCCGCCTGCTGCGCGAGCATCAGGTGGACGGGATGCTCCTCTCGCCCGGGTATCAGTATGACGACTCGGTCGAGTCCGATTTCTTCCTGGCTCGCGAAGAGATTCACCAAAAGTTCCAAAGGGTGCTCGATCTGTCGAAGCGATATCGACTGACCTCCACCCCGATGTTTCTCGAATTCGCGGCCGGCCTGCGCGAGTACCCCTGCTCCCCGTGGAGCACCGTCACCTACACCCCACAAGGCTGGAGGGGGCCGTGCTACCTCATCGGAGAGAAGTATTATCAGACGTGGGAAGAGTTCTGGCAAAGTGTGGATTGGAACTACTGGGAGTCCCGCCAGGATCCGCGCTGCTACAACTGTAAGATGCACTCCGGCTTCGAGGCCTCCGTCGTCCTCGGACTCCGAAACAGCCTCAAGGACATGCTCAGGATGGCCGTCTGGAACTTTTTGGAGTAAGCGCTATGCCGGTACCGTCTGAAAGAGATTGGCGGCCTGAAGTGATGAGGAGCGCCCCGCGGACCGCCAAGAGTCCGCTGAGCGAAGCGATCGAACAGGCCCGGTCTCGGCTCCTGGCCCTGCAAGACCCTGCAGGTTTCTGGGTGGCGGAGCTGGAGGCCGACTCCACACTCACCTCCGAGTACATCATGCTCCGCTACCTGCTCGGCAAGGTGGACGAGACCAAGCAGCGTAAGGCAGTCACCTACCTGCGCGACACGCAACTGCCCGATGGCGGCTGGAACATCTACTATGGCGGGCCGAGCCACTTGAGCACGACGGTCAAGGCCTATTTCGCGCTCAAGCTCAGCGGCCACTCCCGGGAGGAGCCGTTCATGCAGCGGGCCCGAGAGTTGATCCTCAATCAGGGCGGCCTTCTTCAGGTTAACGTCTTCACCAAGTTTGCCCTCGCCATCTTCGGCCAGCTTGATTGGCGCGGCGTCCCGGCCATGCCCGTCGAGCCGTTCCTCCTCCCCGAACGGTCGTTTTTCAATATGCACGAGATCTCCTACTGGTCCAGGACCGTGCTCACCCCTATGATGATTATCTTCGCCCATAAGCCGGTCATACCGGTCCCCGCCGGAGCCGATCTCACGGAGCTTCGAGGGGAGTTCACGCCGAAGTATGACTACTGGTTTCCTCAAGATCCCCGGCGGCTGTCGTGGCAAAACCTTTTCCTGACTGCCGACCGGCTGCTCCACTGGTATGAGCGGCATCCGATCCCGCGCCTCCGCCGGTTGGCGATGGAGCGAGCCACGACTTGGATGCTTCACCGAATGGGAGAAGGCGGCCTCGGCGGAATCTATCCGGCAATGGCGAACTCGGTCATCGCGCTTCGCTGTCTGGGCTATGAGGTTGAGCACTCTTTGGTGGCCAGGGCCTTCAAGCAGATCGAAGCCCTTGAAGTAGAGGATGATCGGACCCTTCATCTGCAGCCCTGTCTCTCTCCTGTCTGGGATACCTGTCTGGCGGTCAATGCGCTTGCCGCATCGGGACTCCCGGCCGACCACTCTGCCCTGGTCAGCGCGTGCGAATGGCTCCTCTCGAAGCAGACCCGGAGCGTGGGGGACTGGAAGGTGAAGGCCCCGGCCGCCGAGCCTGGCGGCTGGTACTTCCAATACGAGAATGAATTCTACCCCGATATCGACGACAGCGCGGTGGTGATGACCGCCCTGATTAAGACC
>JAHFDH010000084.1 GCA_023249055.1 Candidatus Methylomirabilota bacterium | reverse complement strand
GTTGGGGTGCATCGGCGTGGTGATCGTCTGCCCGCTGAGCGGCACGACAACGCCCGGAACGTTTTCCCAGATCGGGTTCGCCCCATCCATCGGAATCGCACCCTTGATCGCCTTGGCCTGGATGGCGACCGGCTGGCTGACAGCCAAGGGGACCTGTCCCAGCGTCAGGACTACGCCTACGACGAGGGCGCTCAGAAGCACCCCCCATACGACGGCCCTGTTCCTCGTGTGAATGATTTCCATAGCGATAGCCCCTCCTCTCTATAAAAAATTAACCTAAAAACGCCCGGTACGCTAAGATCAAAAACTCCGTCAAATTCTTCCCGACGCCCTGACCGGCTCTTCCCTACGCGCGACCGGCCTTTTGCGAATCCTCACCACCCTCACTCCCCGTGTCTTCCATTTGAGAACGGCCTCCGACTTCATCCAGAAGCACGTACAGTTCGTTGCCAAGGTCTTGTGCCCCGCATTCAAACGTCGCGCCTTCGGGGGGATTGAACGTCGCCGGCTTGTAGTCGGTTTCTTTGTATGGCTGGGGCTTTACGCCAAGATAAGCGCACTCGAACTTGAGAAAGGCCTTGCAGAGTTCGCAGAGGTAGTGAAAGAAACCTCGCTGGGCCTTCTTGGACGCCATATCGGCAAAGAGGGGCGCCCATCGCCCGACGTGATCACGAACAAACTTTTTTTCCGCCTCCGTTACGATCTGGAGCTTCGCATCCCCATCATGGCACAGTGCGTACGACTCCTTGTAGGCCAGGAAATGGAGAAACTCAAACTCCACGCTCAGGTGATCGAGCCGTTCATGAACGACTTCGGCCAACTCCAGGCCAAACGCCTTGTAGTACCCGGCGATGTCGCCCATCGTATGGGACTGCTGAAAGACGTGCTCGTTGCCGAAAAGCGTTTCGTACGGAGGAGCATCCAGGCTGATTACGTTTGAGAACACCCGCCGGTGTTCGTCCTGCAGGTCGCTGAACTCCCACGTTTTGAAGTTTTGCTCCTCCCATTCTCCGATTTTTTCAATGAACTTTCTGATCGGGACGACCAACTCGCGCACGGCGGGATCCGCCTTCGTTGCATCAAGGCTCTTTTCCAACGATTCGATGGCCGCGAGGCCGTCTTCTGAAAATTCGCCGTCCTGGAGATAGTTATAGAATTCGTCCTCTTCGGGGAAGAGGAACCCCCACGAGAGGAGAAGATAGAGCTTGCTCCGAGACAGGGCTAGCTCGACGACTGGAGCGTCGGCTAATCCCGTCTTCCCTGTCGGATTACCAGAGACTGCCTGTATTCCCATTGCTCACAGCCTCCTTAGCTTTGAGCCCAGCAAGAATATGAAAACACGACCAGGTTGTCAAGGGCTTTTTGTAGCCTCCAAACGACCTGAAATCACTTTGATCGCGATATGGTCATTCACCCCCGAACACACCTGTTCACAAATCCCGCACCCCACGCATTTTTCCTGGTCAACGACTGGATAACCATCGAGAAAATCAACTGAAAGTGCCTCAACCGGGCATTTGGTCAGGCAAAATCGGCACCCTTGGTCAGCTGTGCAGTCGGAACGGCTGACGACGGCCATACCCATACGTACCTCGGCCCGATCCCCTACCGGAAGAAGTGCCTCCGTCTCGCAGACCGAGATGCAGGGAAAGTCGTCGCAGAGGTAGCATGCGGATTCATTGGCAAAGAGAACCGGGTAGCCGTTCGCCAGGTCCTTTTTGATGCTCCCATATGGGCAGGCCGGGAGACAGTCGCCGCATTTCGTACAACGGCTGAGAAAGAGCTCCTCTTCGACAGCGCCAGGAGGCCTGAGCCAATCCACCCTGACCTTGACAGGAGATTCCTTGGGGCCGATCTCGGCGGGGATATCCTTCTGCTGCTCATAGTACTCATAGACGGTCTTGCCGACCGACAGCACAGACTGCTTAAGGAACTCCCGCCGTTCCTTGTCGAATTCCTCCGCCATCGCGCTCGTTAATCTCCGTGGACGCCGGCAGCCCGCAATTTGTATACCTCGATGCACCGGTCACAGCCACCATATTCAGGGTCCCAGCCGGGATGATTGTCCCGGATAAAGTCCAGGACCTCCGGCTCCACGTCCTGATCGAGATTCTCCACCCAATTGTACGTGGGAAACCCGCAGAGCGGACAAGGGAAGCCCGGCATGAGCATGACCTTCTTGCGTTCCGGAATTTCGGCACCTTCAACTTCGATCGCCCGGTCGATCACCTTGAGAGTATCCGTCGCCAACTCGATCAGTTCGGGGTGGGTAAAGAACTCGGTCGCCCACAGTCCTTCAAAGACGGCCACAAGTTGCTTGCCTGGTATCTTCCGGTACCATGTAGAAAATTCCCGGAATCGTTGTTCCTTCGAGAACACCGGCTCTTTGCCCCACCGCCCCAGCCGGTTGTCGATCCAGAGACACCAGAGAACCCGAAACCGCGCCAGAATGAGGCTTTCCTCGCCTGGTGTGTTCCCGACCTTGATGTCGGGGTCGTAGAGGAAAGCAGGGTCGAGCATGTCCTTGATGTGGATCAGTTCATGACGGCAGAAGCGCGCCAGCGCCGGGTCGTAGAACCGTCGGGGCAGGAGTTTGATGCCGACGCCCTTCTGTCCCTTGGCCTCAAACGTCCTGGCCAGGTCTTCCTCGACAGTCCCCCATTTCCGCAAGATGTCGACGGATTCCTGGTCCTCTTTGAGGACGCCTCGGACCAGGACGATCCCGATGCGCTCCCTCAAGTCGGGGAATTCGTTGAAGGCCTGATCGATGATGTCGGAAAACCCCCAGTGCCCAAACAGGTACTGGTAGAGTTTTTGAAACTCCGGTTCCCGGTCGTCCAGGGGAAAATTCTCGTAGATGGGATCGGCCAGTTCATGGAATTCCTTGTAGAAGGTCGGATCGCCTTCACGTTCGGTCTTCTCGAGGAACGCGTCAACGACCTCCTGGATAAGGGCCGGCTGAAACCGCAACTCCATGACAGACCTCCTTGACTTCCCTTTTTAGCGTCCGCTATAGTTTCACTGTCTCGAAGACCAACCCTATTATAGGGAGCGGTCCCGTTCTTTTGCAAGGCACGCAGCCCTGATGTTTTACTGAGGACAAGCTGATGGCCGATAGCGCAGCAGCACCCGGTTTTATGCCCCCGCCGCCGACCCTTCCACCGGGCATGCCCGGTGTTCCATCCGTCAACATCGCCGACTGCAACGCGCACTGGCGGGCTGGGGCTCGGGAGACCCGGGTTTTTCGCGGGCACCACGACCCCGTCTGGGCCGTGGCGTATCACCCCGACGGCACGTTGGTGGCCAGCGGCAGCGTCGACCATTCGATCCGGCTCTGGGAGGTCGAAACAGGCCGCATGGTCAGAATCCTGCGGGGCCATACCGACACCATCCGCTGCATCGCCTTCTCGCCGGATGGGCAGATGCTGGCCAGTGGGTCCACCGACCGGACGATCCGCCTCTGGAACCCGAAGACCGGGGAATTCATCCGGATGCTGTTCGGGCGCTACGATCACGCCATTCATTCCATTTCCTTCTCCCCTGACGGACTGATGCTGGCGCGCGGAAACGAGAACCGGGACATCAAAATCTGGGAGGTCGGCACGGCCACTGAACTCCTGTCGCTCCTGCCCCACGACAGCTATGATCGGCACTGGAACATCTGTACCGTATTCTCACCGGACGGTCGCCTTTTGGCCAGCGGGAACGACATTGGCGGCATGACCCTCTTCGAAGTCCTGCCCAGCGGGCAGGCGCTCTGTACCCTGGAGGGACATAAATCGGACCCCTTTGACGGCACCATCGAGCGGCGGGGCCAATGGTTCGAAGAGCAGTCCGGCTGGGAAACAGCCTTTGAGAACTGGATCGGGGGCATCGCCTTCTCGCCGGATGGAAACTCGCTGGTCAGCGGCAGCCGTGACACCACCATGAAATATTGGGAGGTGCCGAGCGGGAGACTGCTTCGGACCGTGAAGGCCCATTCGGGGTGGGTACGCGCTGTGACCTATTCCCCGGACGGCAAGATCGTGGCCTCGTGTTCGGACGACACCACGATCAAACTGTGGGATGCCGCGACCGGTCGACCGATCCGCACCATCAAGGGCCACAAGGAGCCGGTGCGTTCCATTGCCTTCTCCCCGGACGGCCGCCGCCTCGTCAGCGGCAGCATGGACCGCACCGTCAGACTCTGGGAAGGCGGCGAAATTCAAAAGACCGTCTAGCTAGCAGGCTCACTCCTCCTGCCCGTTCGTGTCCTTTGTAATCCCGTAGCGCTTGCACTTCTCCCAGAGAGCTTTACGAGAGAGGCCCAGCAGTTTCGCGGCTTCGGTCTTGTTGTCCTTCGTCCGCTCCAGCGCTTTGACGATGTACTGTCGCTCGAACTGTTCGCGGGCCGTATCCAGCCGATCCGCCGACGCCGTCTTTTTCTCGGCCATCGGCACCCCTTCGCTGCAGAACCCGCAGGTTGGCTGCGGCGGTCCTCCCAGGTAGGGGCAGGCGGGAAATCCGCAGAGATCCCAGGGCTCAATCTCCTTATTCTCATGGCTCAACGTGACGGCCCGTTCGACTGTGTTCTCCAATTCACGGACATTGCCGGGAAACGAATAGCGAATGAGCAGCTCCTTGGCACGCTGGGAGAATGCCTTGACCCGCTTGCCCGCCCTTAACCCAAATCCCCCCAGGAAGTGCTCGGCGAGAACAAGCACATCCTCCTTGCGTTCCCGCAGCGGCGGTAACTGGACCGGAACCACACTGAGCCGATAGAAGAGATCCTCCCGAAACCTCCCTGCCTGAACCTCCTTTTTCAAATCCCGCTGCGTTGCGCAGATCAGCCGGACATCCACCTCGATCGTCTGGTTGCCGCCAACGCGCTCGAACTGCCGCTCCTGCAGCACGCGCAGCAGCTTGACCTGCACCAGCGGTGAGATCTCGCCGATCTCGTCCAGAAAGAGCGTGCCCTGATGCGCCAACTCGAATCGTCCTTTTCGCTGTCGGAGCGCCCCCGTAAAGGCACCCCGCTCATGCCCAAAGAGCTCGGTTTCGAGCAGGGTTTCCGGAAGCGCGGCGCAACTGACCTTGATGAAGGCCCCGTCCCTGCGCGGACTGTTATGGTGAATCGCGTTGGCCACCAGTTCCTTGCCGGTGCCGCTCTCGCCGAGAATCAGGACCGTCGAGTCGGTGGGCGCGACCAGCTTGATCTTCTCCAGCACCTCCCGCATTTTGTCGTTCTTGCCAAGCAGACCCTTGAAGCTGAACCGGCCCTCCAGTTCCTCCCGCAGCGACCGGTTTTCATCCTCCAGTTCCAACACTTTGAGAAGGCGGTTGACGATCAGGAGAAGCTCGTCCATCGAGAAGGGTTTGGTGATGTAGTCGTACGCCCCCATTTTCATCGCCCCCACCGCCGTCTCGACGGAGCCGTGCGCAGTGATGACGATCACGCCGGTCTTGGGCGACACCTCCTTGCAGGTCTGGAGGATCTGGAGCCCGTCCATGCCGGGAAGCCGGAGGTCGGAGATGACGATCTCGAACGGCTCCTTTTTGATAAGGTCCACGCCCTCCAGGCCGGTCGCGGCGACTTTGACCTGGCATCCCTCGTCTTTCAAGGCGTCGGCGATTGAGATCCGCATGAGCGGCTCGTCGTCGATGATCAGGACGTTCGGCTGCGGCATCGCCTCAGGCCTCCTTGCCCGTCAGCGACCGGACATTCATCGCGGGAAGCTTGACGGTAAACGTCGTCCCTTGGCCGACCTGGCTCCTCACAGTAATTTGCCCGCCATGCCGTTCGACGATGCCGAGGCTGACGGAGAGCCCCAGGCCCGTCCCCTCGCCCTGGCCTTTGGTCGTGAAGAACGGATCAAAGATCTTCGGCAGGACGTCGGGCGGAATCCCGCAGCCCGTGTCCTCCACGTCGATCGTGCACCACGGCCCGTCCGTGCCGGACCGGACCGTGACCAGCCCATCCCCGCGAATCGCCTGTACCGCATTGAGGATCAGATTCGTCAGGACCTGTTCGATCATGTGCTGGTCCGCCATCAGGGGCGGAAGATCCCTCGCCAGTTCCCGGCGAAGGCCCACGCCGGTCCCCTCGAACGCATAGTTGGTGAGCGTCAGGACACGCTCGATGATCGAATTCACCTCCGTCGGCGAGAGCTCGGGGTCGTACTGCTGGGAAAAATCCAGCAACTGGCGCACGATCTTCTGGACCCGCCGCAATCCATCTTCCATCGACGCCAGATACTCCCGCTCGCGAGTCGGAGACAGCGTCCCCTTCCGGAGATTGTAGAGGCAGTTCAGAATGCCCCCCAGCGGGTTGTTGATTTCGTGCGCGACGCCGGCCGCCAGCTTGCCGACCGACGCCAGCTTCTCGGCATTCAACACTTGCTGTTCCAGCCGCTTTTTGTCCGTGATATCCCGCGCAATGCCCAGCACCCCCATGATGCGCCCCTCGTTGTCTCGCAACGGCGACACGCTGACGAGAGCATTGCGGGGCTCCCCGGCCTTGGTCACAATCTCCACTTCGTAGGCCTGTTTGGCACCGATATCCAAAGTGGACCGCAGGCGCTTTCCGCGATGGCGGCGGGACAGCAGCGACAGGTACGGACGCCCGATCAGATCTTCCTTGCGATACCCCCAGACTTCGACCTTGCCATTCACGTAGGTGAACCGCTGATCGTGATCGAGCGTATAGATGACGTCGTTGGCATTCTCCAGGAGATTCTCGAGATACGTCTTCGTTTCTCCGATCTCGCGGGTCCGGTCCTGTACCTTCACTTCCAGTGCTTCGCTGTATTCCTGAAGCTGCCGTTCCAGCGCCTTGCGTTCCGTGATATCCCGCAACTGCACCATGGTGTAGATCATCGGGCCGGCCCCGATGCCTGTGAGGTCGAGCTCCATGGGGACCGGCCGCCCGGCCCGGTCGAACGCCTTGACTTCCACGGTCGGTGTCTTGTCCGCTCCCTGCAGAATCTCCTGCATCAGGGCCGTCACGGCCGGCTGATACTTGGGAAGAATGAGATCGATGAACCGGCGGCCCACAAGCTGATCCTCCGGATACTTGAGAATGGCCTCCTGGCGCCGATTCACCGCAATGATCCCCCCGCCGGGATTGACCATGATGACCGAGTCCGCCGCTTCGTCAAACAGGATCTTGTACCGCTCCTGAGACTCGCGCAGATCCTTGGTCCTGTGCGCCACTTCGTGTTCAAGCCCTTCGGTATGCTGGCGAAGACTGGATGCCATTTGATTGAAGGTCTCTGCAAGCTGTTCGATTTCATCGCCGGTCGTGATGTCCAGTCTATGCCCGAGCTCACCCCGTCCGATCTGGGCCGCTCCAGCCTGAAGCACCTGGATCGGGCGCACGATCCGGCGGGCCAGAAACAGGCCAGCCAGCAGCATAAGCAGAAAGACACACACCGCCCCCAGCGACACTTTCCACAACAGCTGATTCAGCGGCGCGAACGCCTCCTTCGGGTCCTGCCGGACGAACGTGAGCCACTGCACGCCACCTCCCCCCAGACTTGCAGGGGCGAGCGCGACCGGGAACCGGACCGGAGCAAACCCCACAATCGAGTCCTTCCCGCCGTGCGAATCGTCCTCCGCCACCACCCAACCCGCCGTTGGTTGAGTGATCTGGCGCATCAGGGAAGCATTGATCGTGTGCCTGTCTGGAGAGAGTACCGGACAGATAAGCGGCCGCCCTGCTGTGTTCAACAACATCGCATGTCCCTGCTCCCCGATCCGGACTTCCCGGATAGGCTTGAACAGCTCGTCCCGCCGCAACCGGACGTTGACAGCGCCGACCGCCTCCCGCTGGACATCGTCATAGATGGGGACGGCCACATCAAGGACATGAAACCCGAGCGCCTCATCGAAGACCAAATCGCTCACGTAGATCCGGCCGTTGCCACCATTGAACGCCGCCTGCCACCACAGGGTCTTGCTCTGGTCGTACTCGGCCCGGGGCGTCGAGCTCAACACCAACGCGCCCTGACTGTCCGTCACCAGGATAGCAATATACTCGGCTTTCCGAATGCGGTGCCATTCGATCAGATAATCGGTCGCCATCTTATTGACAAAATCAGGGAACTGATTTCGGTTTGTCCCCTTGCTCCAACGCCCTTCCCATTCGCGAACCATCCGACGGATGGAGATCGGATCGCGCCCGGCATAGCTCCGGTTGGAGTCAATGACCGCCCCCCGCAAGATCGGAATTGTGGCCAACTGACGGGCTTCGCTGATACCCTGCATGACCTGTAATTCGATTTTTCCGGCGGCCTCAATCGCGATCTGACGGAAATCCCGTCCGATCGTATCCCGAATGGCCTGTCGTTCTTCGAGGTAGGTAATGACGAGTGAGAAACTAAGCGGTAACAGGCCGATCAGCACCATGGCGGTGATGATCCGTCGCTGGAGACTCTGGCGGCGCGAGAACTGTTTCAATCCGGTAACACCAAGGTTTTTCGTAACTGCTCATTTTCCTTGGCGTATCAGGAATTGTCAAGTCTAGGTAACACCTTTAACGGCGTCGGAGTAGCTTACCGGGGGTTCCTTTCCAAAGGATAAGGAGGGGACTGGCGACAAAGACAGAGGAATAGGTCCCGACGATCACCCCTAAAAGTAACGCCAGGGAGAAATCGTGCAGCACCTCTCCGCCCGCCAAGGTAAGTGGAATGAGCACCAGAATGACGGTCACCGACACTACCACGGTTCGACTCAAGACCTGGTTGACGGCGTTATTGATCACGGTCTCGAGCGGGTCCCGGTGGCGCACTTTCAGGTTCTCCCTGATCCGGTCAAAGACGACGACAGTGTCCGTCAACGAATACCCTGCGAGCGTCAGGAGGGCGGTAACGACCAAGAGCGTGATCTCCTTATCCAGCACGTAGAACACTCCCAGCACCGCGAACACGTCGTGGAAGGTCGCGATCGCTGCCGCAATCCCGAACCGGAA
>JAHFDH010000083.1 GCA_023249055.1 Candidatus Methylomirabilota bacterium | reverse complement strand
TGAGAGCGCTGCACAAGGCCCTGGACCGTCTTGTCATTCAACCCCAGGTTCAAGACGGTATCCATCATCCCCGGCATGGAGATTCTGGCCCCCGAGCGGACAGAGACTAACAGGGGATCTTTTGGATCACCGAATCGCTTTCCCATCGCGCGCTCCAACTTGGTCACTTGAGTCTCGACCTCCGACCAGAGTCCGCGCGGAAAGCGTCTGCCCTGCTTGAAGTACTCAATGCAGGTGTCGGTCGAGATGGTGAAGCCGGGAGGCACGGGGATCTTGAGGGCGGTCATCTCATGGAGGTTGGCCCCCTTTCCCCCGAGAAGATTCTTCTGCTCCGCCCTGCCTTCAGCCCGACCCCTTCCGAAGAAGTACGTAAATTTCTTTGCCATTGCCTTTATCTCCCCTGAGTCGCTATCCGCAGCCAGCCGACAGCCACGATCCTTTCGGCTTCTGCTGCATGAAATCCCCCGTTGTCCATGAGCGGAGCCGCGCCAGACAGAAACTTGGCGCGGCTCCGCTCCGATTAGCTCTGAGCGCTGACAGCTGATTGCCGACCGCTGCAGTACTCTCTACTTTGCCAGTTCGACCGTAACCTTCGTCTCCTGTTTCGCCTTGACGACGACGTTCTGCACCTTCTTGCCGAGCGTCTCCTGCCAGACCTCGAGCTTATAGTTGCCTGGTGGAACATTGCGGAGCGTGAACTCGCCCTTATCGTTGGTCACCGCCACGTACGGATGGTCGGAGACAACGAGCCAGCCAAGCATCCAACTGTGGGCATCACAGGTGACCTTGATAATGTCCGGCTTCGCAAACTTCTCGGTCAGCACCTTCTTGAATTTTGGCTGGGCCCTATTGATCGAGGAATTCACCTGGCCATAGGTGTGAATGTTGTGGAGAATCCCGTCGCTGTTCAGGATATCCAACTCGCCGCCCGCAGGCATCACTGCGACATGAGGCGTATATTCACACCCGTTCTGATCCAGTGTGGTCTTCGTCATCGCCCACTTCTCGCCCTTTTTTACGTCAAGCAAACTCACCACAGCATTTTCGATTCCTTTGTTCGGACCGACAACGAGATCCCAGTTCATGTGCTGCTTCTTCCCGCAGATCTCCTTGTCTTTGGTGACTTGCAGTTCCTTCCTCGCGGGCGGTGTACCGGCGAATTTAATCGTGCCGCTGATCGTCCCGCCGTCTTTCACCTCGCCGCCCTCATAGGCCAAGGTCTGAGCAGCGGTTCCAAGGACACATCCTGCCACGACGGTCACTGCAACGATTTCGCGTATCCTGCGCATGGAGCATCGCCTCCTTCTGTTGGTATATGACTCAGTTGTGTTGGACTTCGCGTATTATATCGCGCCGACAGTATAAATCAGTCCTCTCCCAGACGCATCAGATATTCTGTGATCGCCTGGATCTGCCGGTCCTCCTTCCCCTCGAGGATATCCTCCGGACCGCCCGGATAATAGCTGGGCATCTTCGTCCCCGGCTGGACCTTCTGCGGATCCTTCAGCCACTTGCCGATCCAGATCGGACGCAAACGGCGCTTGGCCAGGCCGAGATCGGGCGCCCAACTCTCCGGCGGGCCCTCGGGCTTCCTCTCACCCTGCTGGTGGCAGGTGAAACAGTCAAAGTAGTCCTTCGACATCAGCAATCGACCGGCCTTCAGAAGCTCGTGGGACGGCTCCCCCACCGATACATACTCATAAGGAACCCGCTGCTTGCCCATCACCGCGAAATAGTTCGTCAAGGCGGTGGCTTCTTCGATGCTGAGGCCGAATGTCGGCATCCGCACGTCAAGCCACGGTCTGAGCGGGATCGGTCGACCAAGGAATTGGTACAGCCAGGTCGCCTGGACCTTCTCCCCCTCATGCATCATCCCCACTTCCAAAGGAGGCGGAATCCTGGTCTCGTTGGCGTAAAAAGCGGCGATGGCGCCGCCCTGCGCCTCGATGACGTGGCATCCATTGCAGTTGTAGCGTGCCACAATGGTCCGTCCGTTATGAATCGCCAGCTCTTCATCGGAGAGGCCCCGCTGAAACTGCGGCTGGATACGCTCTGCGCTGAGACTCTTCAGTAAGACCCTCAGCGTCTCCGCCTCTTCGTCGCTGAAACCGAAGTTCGGCATCAATTGCTCCACCCGTGTGGTGGCATAAATCTGAGGATTTTTCAGCTTCCAGAACGTATAATCCTGCCAAGTCTGTTTGACCTGAACCGCCTCGCCGAAGAACAGCTCCAGCAATCGCTTATGGCCGAAGTTGCTGAGATCCGGCGCAATCTTCTCCGCCGTCTCAAATCCCTTGATATCGTGGCAGCCAAAACAGCCGCGCTTGCGGATCAGGTGCTCCCCCGCCGCAATCCGCTCAGGCTTTCTCACCTCCCGCTCCAGACCCGCGACGGTTTGCTTCTGTCCCAGCGTCATCAGGAAGGCGGTCACTGCCCGGGCTTCCTCGTCGGAGAGGCGCAGATCGGGCATCCGGGTTGTCGGCCGAAGCTGCTTCGGATTTTTCACCCAGGCGAACAGCCAATCCGCGTTCACCTTGCTGGCGATCTTTGAAAGATCCGGCGCAAAATCCTGGTTCTCAGGCGGCGGAGGAGGAGCCAACAGTGATGCCGGGGCGTGCTCCGGCAAGCCGGCCGGCGGAGCGCCAGCAAGCGGAGCCTTCGCCTCTATGCCGGGAATCCGATGGCAACCGAGGCAGCCGACCCTGCTCACAATCTCCCTTCCACGTTCGACCGAGGCCGGCGCCTTGAGCGCGACCTGATGCTCCGGCATGGGCTGAGACGCACGGAGGAGATACGCCGCGATGCTCAATGTGTCCTCATCGGACAGGTCGAAATGGGGCATCTTTGTCTTGGGGAGGTACCCTTTCGGCTTCTGGATCCACCGGACCAGCCAGTTCGGATCGACCTTACTGGCGATTCGCGTCAGATCCGGTCCTACCTTCGGAACCTTCTCGAATCCCGCCATCGTGTGACAGCCGAAACAGCCGCGCTCCTCCACCATCCGTCTGCCGCGCGAATAGACGGGCGCCAGCGCAAGCTCTTTCTTTTCGGCATGACACTTCCGGCAACTCGTCTGCACGAAGTCACCACGCAGCAACGGGTGATACCAGTGGCGGACGTCGCCGTGCGCCGCCTTCACTTCGAGGGTCGGCCCCTGTCCCTGGTGGCACGATGTGCAACCGAAACGGGCGGTCTGATGCTTGCCGAGAAGGACCTCGCGGTACGGATGGGTGCGGAACGGTTGTCTGGCCTGCTCAAAGCCTGGTCGATCGATCGCAAGATGGCATGTCGCGCAGCGGTCGACAGTCAGAATCGGCTCTTTGAACTCGTTGGTCGCCAACCCCTCCACAACAATCTGCTTGACCTCGGGAGAGCGGGCCTTGATCGACTCCAGGCGCCGCTCAAGAGCCGTCACCGGGGCGTGAAGTTCGTCGATCCTGCCCTGAATGGTGTCCACATCGGCCTGAAACCGCGTCACAACCCCTCGCGCTTCCTCCACTCGCGCGTTCAGCCCATCCGCCTGGGCGGTGAGGGCTCGCAACTGTTTTTCAATCGCCGCCGCTTTGGTTTTGGCCTTTGCGCTATCCGTTTCACTGTAAATGGCCTGCTCCACCCAGTACTGCGCTTCATCCAGTTCGCTCTTCATGAACTGGGCCTTCATATTGATCTCGGCATACTCGGCCTCGCGTTGCCTCAGGAGTTGCCGCGCTTTCGCTGATTCGGGTCCGGCCAACCTCGCGTGCGCCGCCTTAAGGTCCTCCTGCAATTTGGCGACAGTAGCCCGCACCTCCGGCGTATCGAGCCTCAGTCGCTCCGTGGCCAGTTCCCGTGCGACCTGTTCAGATTCCAGCCGATTGAACCCTTGCTGGTACGCCTTCCATGGCCTCCTGGTTTTCCCCTCATTCCACATGGCCCAGACGGCGGCCAGCATAAAGAGCATACTCGAAACAAAGAACAGGACCCGTAAGGATCGCTGCTCTGCCAACTTACTCGTGCGCCACCCTCTCCACGACTGCACCAGGCATCCTCGACTGTGGCGTTAAATATTGAACCAAGGCGTCACCCAGACATTCTTAATGTTGAATGCCAGGCGGAGGAAGACCTTGATCGGTAGGCTCATCATCGTCAGAAATAGAAAGGCCACGATCCCGTAGCGCACAGGGCCCAACTGACGGATCGCGTCGCTGATATCCCGTTTCAGGTAGTAAAATACGAACGCCGTACTGTAGTAGAACGCAATCAATACGAACCCGATGACCTCAACTCCAAAGATCTTTGGATTACCCATCCACCGAAGCGGACCCCACGCGGACAGATCGACGTTGGTCAGCGCAATGACCAAATGGGGATTCCAGGTCTCCCACGGCCAGAAGAGGTTCCAGCCTGGGCCTCTGAAGAACACGCCCGTGATGATGAGCGAGATCCACATGAAGAAAAAGCCAAACAGAAACATTGTAATAGCGAACGGCCGTTCCCTGAAGGTGTAATACCCGTTGCCCTTGGGATTGATATCGACGTATGGGATGATCATAAGCCCGACGATGATCAAGCTCGGCAGAACCACGCCGGCAAACCAGGGGTCGAAATAGACCAGCATCTCCTGAAGTCCAAGAAAATACCATGGCGCCTTACTTGGATTGGGGGTCTGTGTCGGATTAGCCGACTCCTCCAGTGGCGCGTCGATCGTGATCGACCAGACGGTCAGAATCACCATCACAATGATCGAACAGATGAACTCGTTGCGGACGAGGTAGGGCCAGACATGGACCCTATCGGTCACCGCGGGTTCATGCGCCCCGGCCGATTGCGCAGTCGGTTTTGACGTCGTATTCTCTTTTGCCTCGGCCATCGCCTCGCTCGTTGCTGGTTGCGAGTCACTACTCTTCACTAGCCACTAACCACTAATCACTAGCCACTATAACGGACCGGAAATCCCCCCATCTTTCCTGATCCTCCAGAAATGTACGATCATGAGGAGGCTGATCAGGATCGGCAGAAAAATACAGTGCAGTACGTAAAATCTGAGGAGCGCAGGCGGTCCAACAAGGGTGCCGCCAAGCAAAAAGGCCCTGGCGTCATACCGCGGGGTGACGCCGACCACCTGGGCAAATGGGCCCTCGCTCCCAAGGAGCGGGGTAGCGCGAGCCATATTGGTTCCGACCGTCACCGCCCAAATGGAAAGCTGGTCCCATGGCAGCAGGTAGCCGGTGAAACTCAACAGCAGCGTAATGGTCAACAGCACGACCCCTACGACCCAGTTGAACTCTCTCGGCGCCTTGTATGAGCCGGTCATAAACACGCGGAACATGTGCAACCAGACCGTGATCACCATGCCGTGAGCCGCCCACCGATGCATGTTGCGCATGATCATACCAAACGGGACATCGTATTGCAGGTATTTCATGTCGGCATAGGCATACTCGGCCACCGGGCGGTAGTAGAACATCAGGATGACACCGGTCACGACCGTCACCAGGAACATCAGGAAGGTGACACCGCCCATGCACCAGGTAAAGCGAATCTTGATGGCGTGGCGTCGGATTTTGGGAGGGTGCAGGTGCAGCCAGACATTCGCCATGATCTGCAACACCCGGTTGCGCGGGGTATCGGGGTAATCGTGGCGAAAGATCGAGCGCCATAGCTGCGACTCGACGATCCTTTTCTTCAGCTCGTTGAAGTTGGGCATCCAGAATCGTACCTTCTCCACTCAGACCGTGAGCTCGTAGGGGCGCCGCTTGCTGCGCCCTTCCTTGGGCAGGGCTTACCCTGCCCCTACGAGTTAGACCTTCAGCTTAAGAAACGCCCCGGGCCTCGCCCAGTCGCCTCTTTCAAAGCGGAACTGCACGCTCTTGTCGATCACAAGCTGCCCGTCGTCCCCCAGTGTAATCTTGACCCGCTCCAACGGACGAGGCGCGGGACCCTCGAAGTTGATCCCGGTCTTGCGAAACCCGCTGCCATGGCAGGGGCATTTGAATTTGTTCTCGGTATTCAGCCAGTTCGGGGTACAGCCGAGATGCGTGCAGACCGCAAGGAGCGCGTAAAATCCATTGGTCTCGTGGACAATCCAGACGCGCTCCTCCTGTTTCCACCGCTCGCTGACGGTGCCGACCGGGTACTCCTCCGGCAGACCGGCCTTGAAGACCGCCGCCGGCTCGAAGAGCACCCTGGGAAACATAAAGCGGCCGAATGCGACACCACCGATACCGAGCCCAGTCGCTATCCCACACCACCCGGCGAGACAAAAAAAATCGCGCCGCGACCAGAGGGTCGCATGACTCTCCTCTGGCGTCGCGATGACGCGGTCCTCTTGCTCCCCTCCGGTGGTACTCTGATCGGCCAATCTCCACCTCTATGGTCACGATCGACGCCGGGCCGCCAGCTCACCGGATTCGCCTTCGGCTGGCGTTCTCGCAGCGCTATGGCGTTGCGAACGTCATCTCCTTCAACCTGCACGCAGCATACATAGTATAGCACCCTCTACCTGTCAAGGTGAAAAAGGCGAAAACGGCGTGTATGCGGGGAGCTTACGTGTATGCGGGGAGCTTACCGGTAGACGACCTGGATCGACCCGAGAACGGCTAACGGAACGCCAGGGGTAATGCTCAAGGCCGAACGTGCACGAGCGGGTTGGTGAGGTTCAGCCGGCACCGTCAGCCGGGGACACCAGACCTATTTTTGGACTCCAGCGACACGCCGGCGGGAGGTCTAGTCGAGAGGTCTGTAAAAAGAAAACGCGACGTCGTCATGCCCACGTTATAACCATCAAGATTTCTGACTGCCCATTTCGTAGTCACGCAAGCGTCACCGGGAGTGGTCGGTCAAGATTGAATCCATCATCTTGATGCCCGCCACGCCGGATTATACGGCACTTCTAAGCGTTTCCTCACACCCACATGACGATCAGCCGTTGGCACGGAAACTGCTCAGACCTACATCTTCAGTGTGTCCTTACAAAAATGTCGAGTTCAACACTGTTGCAGGTTTCTCACACTTCCCTACATCACAACAAGGAGTCGCCATGCCACAACGACGGATCGTGAACGCTGTCATCCTGCTGGTTCTCGCCGGCGCACTGCTGTACGCCCCGGTCGCTTCCTTCGCCCAAGAGGTCCCTCCGAACCAACCTGCCGTAGGGACCTCCACGCCCACCCCACCGGCGCCGCCGAAGATCGACTCCGGAGATACGGCGTGGATGCTCACCTCTTCGGCATTGGTATTGCTGATGACAGCGCCCGGTCTGGCCCTGTTTTATGCAGGCCTGGTCCGTCGCAAGAACGCGCTGGGCACGATCATGCAGAGCTTCATCACCCTGGCCTTGATCAGCGTGCAGTGGGCGCTGATCGGCTACTCCCTGGCTTTCGGCCCCGATATGGGCGGGCTCATTGGAAGCCTTGCCTGGGTCGGGCTTCGCGGTGTAGGGCTTGATCCTAACCCCGACTATGCAGCGACCATCCCGCACCAGGCCTATATGATTTACCAGATGATGTTTGCGGTCATCACTCCGGCCCTCATCACAGGGGCAATCGCCGAGCGGATGAAGTTCAGCGCGTTCCTGCTCTTTACCGTCCTGTGGGCTACGTTGATTTACGATCCGCTCGCACACTGGGTCTGGGGGGTAGGCGGATGGCTGCGCAAGTTGGGCGCGCTCGACTTTGCCGGTGGCACTGCGGTCCATATCAGCTCCGGCGTCTCGGCCCTGGCCGCAGCGCTGATCATGGGGCGCCGTCGCGGTCATCCCAACGAGCCGATGCTGCCCCATAATCTCACAATGACCGTCACCGGCGCAGCTCTGCTCTGGTTCGGGTGGTTCGGCTTTAACGCAGGGAGCGCCACCGCCGCCAACAAACTGGCCACCAATGCCTTTGTCGTCACCCACCTCGCGACAGCGGCCGCTGCCTTGGCCTGGATGTTCGCCGAGTGGAGTTCCAGAGGCAAACCGACCGTCCTGGGAGCGGCCAGCGGCGCCGTGGCAGGACTCGTCGCCATCACTCCAGCGTCCGGTTACGTTGGCCCGATGTCGGCGATGGTCATCGGGGCCGGCGGGGGGATTCTGTGTTACTCCGCCTGCATGCTCAAGGCGCGGTTGGGCTACGATGACTCGCTGGACGTTGTAGGTGTTCACGGCGTCGGCGGGACGTGGGGCGCGCTGGCCACCGGTCTGTTCGCGTCCAAAGCAATCAATCCCGACGCCGCCGACGGACTGTTCTTCGGCAATCCTCACCAGTTCGTGGTACAGGTGATCGCCGTATTAGCCTGCATGGTTCTGGCGTTCGTGGGTACGGTGATCCTGCTGAAGCTCGTCGACGCGTTGATCGGCCTGCGGGTCAGTGGTGAAGAAGAACAGATCGGTCTCGACCTGAGCCAGCATGAAGAAAACGCCTACGGCTTTTAGGGAACCAATGCTGCCAACACGCGGCGTCCGACGCGATGAATGGATCGGCGCTGCGTATTGGCACCAATCTTGAAGCACATGGCTGGTATGACCGTGCAGAAAGAAAAGGAGCACCATGACCCCAGGACAATCGGGTTCAGCGCGCTCTACAGAGCGGCAAAGATCCTGAGCGATCCGATCGACATCGGGCGGGGACTCCACGCCGTCCTCAGACTCCTCAACGCCTTTATGGGTATGACGACGAGCACCGTCTGCCTCTACGATCTCACTCGTCGTGAGCTTGCGATCGAGGCCGCAGTCGGGTTGACTCATGAGGCGCAGCGCCGCGGACGGTGTCAGCTTGAAGAAGGGATCGCCGAAAAGGTGATGCAGTCAGGTCTGCCGATGGTCGTCCCCGATGCCCGCGAGGCTCACGACCTTCACGGTAACGTCTTCATCTGTCTACCGATCAAGATCCACGGGAAGATCCTGGGCGTGCTCAGCGTTCAGCGGCCATCTCGCGACACGCGCGCCTCAGTGGAGACGGAGCTTCAGGTGCTGACGATCATGGCGTCGCTGATCGGACACGCCCTGTGGCTCCGTCAGGAGCAGGCGAACAACCTTCACG
>JAHFDH010000007.1 GCA_023249055.1 Candidatus Methylomirabilota bacterium | reverse complement strand
CGGGCCTCCCCTCGCGGCGGCGCGTTGTGTCCGCCCGCGGTCGGCCCCTCGATCACGAATCCGTCGACCCGGCCGTTCGCCTTGCGGGCGAGCAGGGTCGCGAGCGAGTTCGAGGCGACGATGGCGAAAAAGCGCGGGCGAGTGAGGGGCCCTGAAACCGCGGCAGCGTGACGGCGCGGGTCGAAACGCAACTCGTCGACTTCACCAGCGCCCGCCCCCGCGACCTCGAGGCACAGCGTCGCCGGCTCGTGAGCAGCGAGCCGGTCGAGCACACCGGGAATCTTGAGCGGGATGCCGGCCCCCATCAACACGACACCGACTCCGGCGAGCATCGCCCCGTAGAGCGATGCGAGCGTCGGCAATTGGATCTTGGTCAACAGGTTGATGCCGACAGCGCCGTCGTGACCCTCGCGGGCGAGGTACACCTCAACGAAGGTTGCGGCCATGATCAATTGCTCCCGCTCGACGCTCATGCGTTGCCGGAGCATTGGAACCGCGCGGTAGGGCGTTCCCGCGGGGCGGCCGCCGCGCCGAAAATACTGCGCCAGTACGCGCGCGGCGACGCCGGGGATCGGGAAGACCTCGAGTGCGCGGCGCAAGTGGCCGCCGGGGTCGCCGTCTTCGAGACGCCGTGCGAGCAGTATGTCCAAGCCGGTCCCCGAGACAACGCCGAGTTGGCCCGCGCGCGAAACTGCCCGCGCCAACTCCCAGCCGGAGATCCCGACACCCATGCCGCCCTGGATGACGAGCGGCAATGTTCTCACGGATTCCACGATCTGACGCTCCTCCGTGGGAAGATCCGGCAATGACGCACGGGCGACGGTACTCACGACCGCCCCCTTCTGCGACGCGCTTGCGAGCTGACATCCAAGAGGGCGGCGCAGTTTTGTGTGGCCGCCGCGAACCGGCGGTTTCCCTCTTGCAGGTGTTCACGTACTTCTCTTGGCGAGATCATCATCTTACTGGTCCTTGTTCGGCTAACATTTGAGTAGATCGGTCCATCGAAGAACGGAAATCTGACCTTTGTATTATTATAACATGCATCCCCAGAAACCCGTTCTTCTACCTGCGTCATAAATTCCCGAGCTTGTCGTTTGACGGTTGTGACGTATTGCAGTGTCTTATACGCACGGAATTCCGGGGACATAATACCTATTGTCAAGAGACCCTTCTGACGGGGCGACCTGGCTGGTCTGAACTCAGATGACGTCCGGTCAGCGTCCCAACCAACCTTGTCACTGGAAATCCTCTCCACAGGCGAAAGATATGAGACTGGCCACCTGGAAGTTAAGCCAAAATCAGTATTATCTTCACGGAATTACGGAATTAGGAATGACAATCGCTGTAAACGGATTTATGAGGCACTACGCTAGACCCCCTATCCTCTAGCCCTATACCCTGTTTTACAGTCTCTGCCAAAGCCATTGTGGGGTCAGGCGGAGCGCGTAGGCCGAGAGGATCGTAAAATAGTTGGTGAGCAGGAGGCCGCCGACAACGATGAGGAAGATCCCGCCGACGGCGCTTACAACCGGTATGAGCCGCTTAAACCGGTCGAAGTAGTCAAGGAAACGATTCAGGGCGAGGGCGCTCAGAAAGAATGGGATGGCGAGGCCTAATGAATAAGCGCCCAGCATGAGAATCCCGGCGTTGGCAGTCTGAGCCGTGCTCGCATACAGCAGAATGGAGCCCAGGATCGGGCCGACACACGGGGTCCAGCCGGCAGCGAAGGTGACCCCCACGATGAACGCACCAAAATAACCGGCCGGTCGATCCTGCAGTTCGAGCCGGACGGTTCGCGTGAGAAAGGGGAGTTTCAGGGCGCCGGCGATGTACAGGCCGAATAGAATAATCAGTACGCCCCCGATCTTCCTGAGCATCTGCTGATAGTCAAACAGGAGCCTGCCAAGCAGACTGAATGAGGCGCCCAACGACATGAAGACGACGGAGAAGCCAAGGATGAAGCAGAGCGCGTTCAGGATGATCGCCCTGCGTGTTTTGACATTGTCCACCGAGCCGGACAGTTCACCAAACGAGAGCCCGGTCACGAAGGAGAGGTAAGAGGGAAAAATCGGGAGCACGCAGGGCGAGAGAAAAGAGAGGACCCCGGCCCCCATAGCCATCCAGATGGTCAATGCTTCGCCAGTCTCCAACACCAGCAGCCTTTCGGCTTATCCTGCTCTACTCGGAGAACGCTGCCTTCGTCTGGTCGGCTACGACAACCAGGACGTAGCCCTCCGGCCTGAGATAGGCGCGCGCAACTCGCAGGATATCCTCTTCACTGACGCCCTCAATCAGCGTCCGATAGCGGTCTGCATAATCCAAGCCTAGTTTATGATACTCCACCGAAGAAATCAACCCGGCGAGCTTCGCGTTGGTATCGAGCCGAAGGGGAAAGCTTCCGGTGAGAAAAGCTTTCGCATCAGCGAGTTCTTGGCGGGTCACCCCGTGTTCTCGAATCCGCCGAAGCTCCCGCACCACCTCCTGTACTGCCGGACCGGCGGTTTCATTCTTCGTTTGCAGCACCACCTGAAACGATCCTCGCTCCAGGCCGGGAGAGAAGTGGGAGCTGACATCATAGGCCCAGCCCTTTTGCTCACGTATTCGCTCTACCAGGCGGGAGGAAAATCCGCCCCCGCCCAGGATATAGTTCATGACCGTCAGGGCGTAGAAATCCGGGTTATCCCGCTTGATCCCTTGATGGCCAAGGACGATATTCGCCTGCGTGACGCTCCGATCCACCTTTTTGACGACGATCTTCTCCTGAAGCGGTGTTGGCTCTGTCGCCCGCTTCACTGTCCCTTTACCTTTCGGCCACGAGCCAAGCAGCGCGCGGATCTGATTGGTGATCTCGCTTCGGTCGACGTCGCCCACCACGGTGACAAAGGTCCGTTCCGGCGTGTAGTGATCGCGATAGAACCCTGCAATCTCATCCCTGGTGATCGCGGCGAGGGTCGTCTCGCGTCCCTCCAGCGGGCGGCCGTATGGGTGACGTCCGAAGACCAGCTCGTTGAACACCTCCTCCGCCACCTCACCCGGATCCTCCTGCCGCTTCTGTAGCGCCGCCCTGAGCTCCTGTACTTTCCTGGCGATCTCCCCCTTCTCAAAGGCCGGGTGAAGCAGAACGTCCGCCAGCAACTCCAGCCCCTTTGGTAAATCTTTCCTCAACACGGTCAGATCCACTTCGCTCAGATCCCGATCAGCGGATGAAGAGAGGGAGGCGCCGATGAAGTCTACCGACTCATCGATCTGGGCGGCTGTCCGAGTCGCCGTGCCTCTTGTCAGCAGTAGCGCCGTCAGATTGGCCAGCCCCGCACGCTCTTCCTGCTCCCACAGGGAACCCGCTTGTACGACCACTTTAATGGTCACAATCGGTAGCGCCCGGCTGCTCCTGACCAGCAGCGTAAGCCCGTTCTCCAGAACCTGCCGTTCGGCTAACGGGCCCGCAGCCACGACGACCGGCAGTAGCAGGAGGAGGCTCGCCACTGTAATCCTACAGAACCATCGAATCATCTCAGTTGCACCTCGCGTTAGGCGTAGCAAGCAGCGTCCCTACTTCTTAATTGTTTGCGGGATCAGCACTGCAACGGTTCGGTTATCCGGCGTCAGGTAGGTTTTCGCAACCCGTTGCAGATCCGCTGCTGTGACGGCGTGAATACCGGGAAGATACGCCTCCCACGTGCGCCAATTGGCCACGATTTCATACTCAGCCAGTGCTCTGGCCAGATTGAATACCGAATCCTGCCCAAACAAAAAGCCGGCCTCAATCTGATTCTTTACCTTCTGCAGTTCCCGATCCGAGACCGGCTCGTTCTTCACCCGTTCGATCTCTACCGTCAGCGCCTGCTCAACCTGCTCAGCCGTTTTGCCCGGCATCACGCTGGCGTATAGGGGGAAAAGGTTTGGGTCGATGCTCTCCCGCTCATACCCCCCGCCGGCAAACAGCGCAAGCTGTTTCTCATAGACCAGGCTCTTATAAATCCGGGCGCTCTTACCGCCGGATAGGATATAGGCCAGCACTTCCAGCGCAAAGTTATCCGGATGTTTCAGATTCGGGACATGGTACCCCATGAACACAAACGGCAGTTCCGCCTCCTTCTTCAGGAAAACCCGTCGTTCTCCCCGTTGCTCCGGCTCAACAGCGCGGACCGCGGGCGGGTCAGCGGCGCGAGGAATCGAGCTGAAGTGCTGCCGAATCTTTGGAAGCAGCTCGTCGCTCTTGAAATCACCGACCACGATCAGCACGGCGTTATTCGGCGCGTAATAGGTGTTGTAGTAGCGCACCAGATCCTCCCGCGCCAGCTTCTCGATGTCGGTCATCCAGCCGATGACAGGCTGCCGGTACGGGTGCGCCTCAAAGGCGATAGCCTCCATCGCCTCCCTCAAGGCGGACACAGGATCGTCGTCTGTTCGTAGGCGACGCTCCTCCATGACCACTTTCTTTTCCGACTCTATCTCTTTCGCATTAAGCAGCAGACCGCGCATCCGATCGGCCTCAAGCTTCAGGGCCAATTCGGCCCGGTCCGAGGCGAATGTCTCGAAGTAGCCGGTGTAATCCTCGCTCGTAAAGGCATTGTCGCGGCCGCCGTTCTTTTTGATGATTCTCGAAAACTGCCCAGGTCCCACTGTCGAGGTCCCCTTGAACATCATGTGCTCCAACAGGTGAGACAGGCCGGTAGTCCCCGGTTGTTCGTTGCGCGCGCCAACCCGATACCAGATGTGGACAGTGACGACAGGCGCCTTGTGCTCTTCAAGTAACAGGATCTTCAGGCCGTTCTCAAGCGTCGACTCCTTCACCCTGGCCGTCACCTGTGCGTCTGCGAGGCCATGGGCCAGGAGTACGTAGAGAACGGTCCAGGCGATTACTGCGCCCCGCCTGTGCAGGTGCTGCATATGCTGTCGTATCGCTGTAATCATGGCGTGCTAACGACTCGATCGTTCATTTCCGATACTGACCGTCTGACCAACGCTGATACCCTTCTCTTGGGTGAAACCGGCAGGAACCTCCAACACAAGATCGGCGACGTGACTGACAACAGCAGGCGCCTCATCTGAGTGCGGGGGAGGAACGTTGACATCAATGGCGGCGATCTTGCCCTTCCGGATCCACACAATGTCGAGCGGGATCAACATCCCCTTCATCCAGAATGTCCGATGCTCTGCCGCGTCAAAGGGAAAGAGCATCCCGTTACCCTTTGAAAGCGATGATCGACTGCTGAGCCCCTTGGCCTGCTCCGCCGCGGTTCGCGCCACCTCAACGGTAATCGTCACCCGGCCGTCAATGACCACCTCGCCCCCTTGAAGGGCCGAGACATCAGAGACCCGGAGTAGAAATAACGTAGGGGACAGGAGCAGTAAGAATCCTAACACCGCGCGGTTCCGAGCTATCCTCATTTATCAGGCAGCTCTCCCAGTCGAACCGATACCGTGAACGGCCGACCATCCCTGAGCAGTTCGATCTTCACCTGATCTCCTGCCTTCCGCTCCCCATCCAGAAAGGCCGTCAGATCATCTATCGATGCCATCTTTCGGCCTTCAATCGCAACGATGATGTCCCCTCCCACACCGACCAGCATGTTACCGACCCGCGCCTTTCTTGTGCTTCCCTTGATACCCGCACGGTCCACCGGTCCTTTGGGAGAGACCTGCATTACCACGATCCCCTGCCGAACCGGGAGCTTCAGGGCGCTGGCTACCTCCGGCGTGATGTCGAGGCCGGCGACACCCAGCCAGGGATGGCTCACCCGTCCCTTGGCGATCAACTGGGGGAGCAGTCGCTTCGCTGTATCGATGGGGATGGCAAAACCGATTCCAACAGAGCCGCCGCTCGGCGTGTAGATGGCGCTGTTGATCCCGATCACCTCGCCATGAGAGTTCAGCAGCGGTCCGCCTGAATTGCCGGGATTGATCGGCGCGTCAGTCTGGATAACGCCTCGAATCTGCCGTCCGCTCTCGGAGCGGAGCGTCCGACCCACCGAACTGACGACACCGCGCGTGACGGTCCGATCCAGGCCGAACGGATTGCCGATGGCAATGGCCATCTGCCCCACCTGCAAGGCGTCGCTGTTGCCCATCTTCAACGGGAACAGTTTCTCCTTTGGAACAGCAATCTTGATGACCGCTATATCGTTGATGGGATCCCGGCCAACCAACTTTGCCGAGACCTTGCTTTTGTCCGGCAGCGTGACCTCCAGGCTGTCAGCCTCTTCCACCACATGGTTATTGGTCAAGATATACCCCCGGTCATCTACTACGAAACCTGATCCGGCCCCTTTCTGGGGTACCGGATTGAAGAACACATCATACGCCAGCGCGATGCTGGTAATGTGGACGACGCCCGGGCTGGCATGTTTATAGACCGATATGACGATCTGTTCCTCGGGGCTGAGACCGGGCCCATCCGCCTGGGTTTTTTCCGCCCAGGCATCGGTCCAGACGGTAAGGCACCCGACAGCCAAGAGCGCCGCCAACACCGCCCGCCGAACCTGAATGTAGAAGTGGACTGGCAAACGTTTCGCTCCTTCGACTGCGTCAGCAACCCAAAAAGGCAGGCGGATACTCCGGCCACTGTAAACCACCAAGATGGGCTTGTCAACGTCCAAGACGGGCTCGCGCCCTCAGTGTCCGGGAGGGTCGATGGCGAGAGGAACCCGGAACTCAAGCGAACCACGGGCTGACATAGCTACCGCCCGCTGTGCAGCAACCGCCAGAGTTCAACCCCAGGCAAGAGATCTGATTCAGCATTCTCAGCCGTGTGGCTCTCACGGGCGCGAGTGTTGCCTCCCCTCGGCCGGTGCGAGAGGCCATTGATCGCTTTGTCGTGGCTCACAACGCAGTGGTTACCCCTTTTCAGTGGACGAAGAGACATGTCTCATCTAATCTAAGGCCTTGAATCATACGCGGACTGACAGAACTCAGTAGTAATTCTTACAATGTTCGCTGTCTAGAGGTGACCAAGCAGTTGTGGAAGCAAAGTGATCAAACCTGGCCATGACCGCCCGCGTGTCTTGATTGCCTGGAGCAGCGGGAAGGACTCGGCGTGGGCGCTTCAGGTGTTGCGACAGGCGGGTGAGGTGGAGGTGGTGGGGCTGCTTACGACCTTCAACGAGGCGTTCGACCGGGTGGCCATGCACGCTGTGCGGCGCGAGCTGGTCGAGGCACAGGCAAGGGCCGCGAGTCTCCCGCTTGTCGATGTGCCGCTCCCTTGGCCCTGCTCGAATACGGCCTACGAGGAGGCGATGAGCCGGGCCCTGGCCAAGGTTCGCGTGCAGCTCAGGATTACACATGTCGCCTTCGGCGATCTCTTCCTCGAGGACGTCCGGCAGTATCGCGAGAGTCGGATGCAGGGAACCGGGCTTACGCCGCTGTTTCCGCTGTGGGGAATGCCGACGGCCACGCTCGCGCGTACCATGGTCGAATCAGGCCTTAAGGCTCGGATCACGTGCGTTGATCCGAAAAGGCTCGCCCCCTCGTATGTTGGGCGCTTATTCGATGGTGCGCTGCTGGATGAATTGCCTGATGAGGTGGATCCCTGTGGCGAGCGAGGGGAGTTCCATACCTTTGCCTGCGCAGGGCCGATGTTCGCCCATCTGATCCCGGTACGTGTCGGGGAGGTCGTCACCCGAGACGGCTTCGTTTTCGCTGACCTGCTGCCAGGAGCCGACGGCGACGGGACGAGTGGGCAGTGCGCTAAAAGGTAGGGTATGGAGCTGTGTCGGTATCTGTTTGCGCGATTTAAGGAAGCCGGGGTGCGGCATGTGTTCGGCCTGCCGGGCGATTTCTTCCTGCCGTTCTTCCGCGCTCTGGAGGCGGAGCCGGGGATTGAGTCGGTCATCCTCACCCATGAGCCGGCCGTGGGGTACGCGGCGGACGCCTATGCGCGGGTCCAGGGCCTGGGCGTGGCTGCCGTGACCTACGGCGCAGGCGCTCTCAACATGGTCAACGCGACCGCGCAGGCTTACGCCGAGCGGTCGCCCGTACTCGTCCTGTCCGGTGCGCCCGAGATCGCCCATCGTGATCCCGATGCCCTTCTGCATCACCGCGTCAAGACCTTTGACAGCCAGCTTCGAGTCTACCGCGAGGTGACCGGCGCCGCGGCAGCCCTTGATGATCCGGCTCATGCCATCGCCGAGGTCGACCGCGTGATCGACAGTGTCCTTCGCACCAAGCGCCCCGGCTATATCGAGATTCCACGCGACATGATTCGGGCGGAGGTACCCGTACCTGCCGGACGCGAGCCGGACATCCGGCCAAAAGATGAGCGGGCTGCGAACGAGGCGCTGGCCGAAGTGCTCGCCCGCATTCGGGTAGCCGAGCTGCCCGCTATCTATGCCGGCGCTGAGATCCGCCGCTTTCGGCTCCATGACAAGCTAGTGGCGCTTGCCGAGAAGTACGGGCTGCCGGTGGCCACATCCCTGGACGGCAAGGCGGTCTTCCCGGAGCAACATCCCCTCTTTGCGGGGAACTATCTTGGCGAAATCGGGTCGCCCCGGGCTCGCAAGGTGCTGGAGACGGCCGACTGCGTGCTGATGCTTGGCGCCCTTATGACCGACGTCAACACCGGCATGTATACGGCCCGCTTTGATCGGCGCAGGGTTATTTCGGCCGTTCATGAGGGCGTCACCGTCAGTTACCACCGGTTCCCGGATGTCAGCCTGGAGGAGCTGATGGACGCGCTCCTGATGCTGCCCGAGCCGCCGAAGCGCACGGCGCCGCTTCCACCGCTGCTGCCGTCTCAACCGGCTCCGGCTGGGACGCTGACGCCTGACGCCGTCATTGCCGTGCTCAACCGGGTGGCAGCCGGCCGTCCGGTCCTGTACACCGCTGATGTGGGCGATGCGCTCTTCGCCAGCGTGGAGTTGGAGACGGATATGTTCCTGGGACCGGGCTACTACTCCAGTATGGGCTTCGCAGTGCCGGCGGCCATCGGCGCGGGGTTGGCCGAACCGGGGCGGCGGCCCATTGCCTTGGTGGGTGATGGGGCCTTCCTTATGACCGGCCTGGACCTGGTTACCTGCGTGCGCCTGAACCTCCACGCTATTGTGATCCTCTTTAACAATCGAAGCCACGGGATGTTGGCCGCGATGGATGGGCCGGCTAGATCGTACGACCTGCCGGCTCCCGACTACGTGCAACTGGCCGAGAGCCTGGGGGCCCGCGCCTTCCGCGTCAGCACGTCCGAGGCGCTTGAGCGGGTTCTCGTAGAGGCGCTGGAGGATGTCGCGGCCACCATCCTGATCGATGTGATCATTCCCCCAGGCGTCTATTCGGCCCCGATGCAGCGCCTGGGCGCCGTCGTTCATCGCGTGAGGGGCCGATAAGTGATGGCTGAACGCGGGCAGGATATCGACGAGAACCGTCTCAACGTAAATGTAAAGGAGAACCCATGCTGGTAAAACGGTACATGCAGACGAAGCTGGTGACGGTCGGTCCCGATGAGCGGGCCAACGCGTCGCTGTACGTGATGAAGAAAAAGGGGATTCGACATCTTCTGGTCACCGATAACAGCAAGCTGCTGGGGATCGTCACCGATCGGGACTTTCGGCTGGCGCGTCCGTCTCCCGCTACAAGCCTGTCCATCTATGAGGTTCACTACCTGCTCGAAAAATTGAAGGTGAAGGAGATCATGACCAAGAAGCCGGTCACGGTTGCGCCGGAGACGCCGATCGCAGACGCGGCGCGATTGCTCCTCAACAGAAGGATCGGGGCGCTACCGGTTGTGAAAGATTCGAAATTAGTCGGCATTATCACCGAAACCGATATTATCCGGGCCTTGATCGACCTCGAGGAAGCTCGGGAATCGTGATCAGAGTACGACAGTCTCACATTCAATCGGCTTGTGGGACACCTTACGCGGGGCTATATTGTGGATAGGAGCGTATTGACGTGAAGTGTGGGGGCAGGTAGAGGACGTGATGCCGGCCACAATGGCCCTTGCCGATATCTTAATGCAACTCACCAGGGAGGGGGAGCTGTGTGAGAAGCTCCCCAACCAGCGGGTGCGGTGCTATGCGTGCGGCCACCGATGCCTGATCCCGGAAGGCCGCCAGGGGGTTTGCAAGGTTCGGTTTAACAAAGGTGGGAGCCTGTATGTCCCGACCGGATACGTTGGCGCCTTGCAGGTCGATCCGGTCGAGAAAAAGCCGTTCTACCACGTCCTCCCGGGGTCGCTCGCCCTGAGCTTCGGGATGCTCGGCTGCGATTTTAAGTGCGGGTATTGTCAAAATTGGCTCACATCGCAAGCCCTCCGCGATCCCGATGCGGTAAGCCCGCCGAAGCAGGTAGTGGCCGACGATCTGGTCGGCATGGCGGAACGGCACCGTGCGCCGATTGTCGCCAGCACCTACAATGAACCCCTGATCACCAGCGAGTGGGCGGTCGAGATCTTTCGTGTCGCCAAAGCGCGCGGCCTGAAGACAGCCTACATCAGCAACGGTAACGGCACGCCGGAGGTGCTTGATTACCTGAAGCCCTGGGTAGACCTGTACAAGGTGGATCTGAAGGGGTTCAACGACACCAACTACCGGAAGCTGGGCGGCGTGCTGGGAAACGTCCTGGACACCATCAAACTGCTGGTCGAGAAGCGGTTCTGGGTTGAGATCGTGACGCTGGTGGTCCCTGGGTTTAACGATTCGGACGCGGAGCTGGCCCAGATCGCCGAATTCCTGGCCTCCGTCTCTGTCGATCTGCCATGGCATGTCACGGCCTTCCACCAGGACTACAAGATGTTGGACTACGCCAGCACCTCGGTCAGCACCCTGCTGCGGGCCGCTGAGATCGGGGAAAAGGCTGGTCTGCGTTATGTCTATGCCGGCAACCTGCCGGGTCGTGTCGGCAGTCACGAGAACACCTGCTGCCCCTCCTGCCGCACCCTGCTGATCGAGCGGCGCGGCTACACCATCCTTAAGAACGCCCTCACGGAGGGCGCCTGCCCCACTTGCCAGACCGCGATCCCCGGCGTCTGGAACTAATCCCAAGACTGATTGGCGCCTTGTCAAAGCTCTACGCCGCCAGCGCACGGTTAACCTGAAGGAGCCAGGGCATGGCGAGTGACCGGGCGGCTGGTCAGTCTGCGGATTTGTTACACGCTGGCGAGACAAAAGGCTTGACCATGGCGGAAGTATGACGTATGGTCATACTTGGAGGTGTAAAATGCCCCGGTCAAAGGTTGCGATATCCCTCGATAAGTCCACTTTGGAACGCCTCGACAAGCTTGTCGAGAAGGCCGCCTTCCCAAGCAGGAGTCAGGCGATTCAGGAAGCCGTGGAGGAAAAACTGGCGCGTCTGGAACGAAGCCGCTTGGTCAGGGAGTGTGCGAAACTCGATCCCGCATTCGAAAAGGCGATCGCCGAGGAAGGCCTGTCCGAGGATGTGTCGGAATGGCCCGAATACTGAGGGGAGAGATTCGTTGGGCAGATCTGAACCCAGTCCGCGGCAAGGAACAAGCGGGGCTGCGCCCCATACTCATCCTCAGCCAGGACGTGTTCAACGAACGCTCCGGCACGGTTATCGCCGTAGCGCTCACGAGCCAACCTCAACGAGCTGGTTTCCCCCTCACTCTTGAGCTTCAGTCACAGGAACTACCTAGGAAATCATGGGTGAAGATTAGCCAGATTCGCACACTGGCGGTTGAACGGATCGGCCAGCGAATCGGGGAAGTGAGCTTTGAGGAACTGGTTCAGGTCGTCGAAGGACTGAATGAAATCATTGGCCGCTAACCCCCATGAGGGCACCTGCTGTGCCCCGCCCCCGCCACACCCTGCTGGTCGAGCGGCGCGGCTACACCATCCTTAAGAACGCCCTCGAAGAGGGTGTCTGCCCCACTTGCCGGACCCCCATCCTCGGCGTCTGGAATTAGTCCTAGGCCTGCTGCTCCTGCAGTACTTTCCCCTTAATGCCCATCGACGGGGAACCGCGATATTGAGATTTGCATACGGAATGGACAATCGTCTTCGATGTCGCGATAATATGGGGCATGAACCCCCGAGCACTGCACGCCGGCCGGTGAAGCGGCGCTTCTCAAGTGGCTGACTTCATCGGTAGAGTTCTTTACTCCCATACGAGGAGATATACAATGGGACTCAAAGATGGGTATGGCCTTCTGATCGGAACCAAGGTCAATTATTACCGCGATCCGCCGGATAATTTTGGCCGTTATTATCACGGCAATCTCGTGATACACGCCCCGGCCGGCAATTATCATTGCGCAATCGATGTCGATCCCAAATTCATGCCTGACGGTGTCCAATGGCGCGTTGTCAAAATCAGATCCAACGATTTCGCGGGCGTCAAGGCAATGCCGGATGGCTGGCACTCTCTCGTGTCCGATCCGAATTCAGGGGCGCTTGATTACATCAGGTCGCCCGTTCTGCACCCGCCGATCATGATCTGGAATGTCCGCTATGATAGCTGCCTGTCTCGTCTCCTGAATTTTCTTCGTTGGAACCCACCATGGAATAGTGGAACCGGCATTCAGGCCTTGACCGATCTTGAGGCTGTCATTGCGCAAGGCGTCAGATTTTATATGTTTGGCGAGCCGTTTTCCAATGGCCTCGGTGTTCACAATATCCACCAGAATCAGGGTGACCCGTCAGGCGGAGGCCACGACGCCGAAAATGCTATCTGGCAAGATGGTGGTACGATCATTGAGACGGCTCAAGGTGGATTTGTGGGTTTTCTCAACAAGTTCAAAACCCAAGCGTTCAAGACCGACAACCTTGGACATCCAGCATGAGTATGGCGAATGTGGGGACGGGTCCGACCATCACGGAATCGGCTCCACATTTCGCTCAACCGAGGTGCGGCTACTTTGATCTTTGTTATCCTCTGACCGCAAGGAGGAAAAGTGAGATGATCGACCTGCCCTACTCACTGGTGATTGAAGCGACTGACGAGCCCGATTGCTTCGGGTTCTATCAACAAGGGCTGCCGGTGCCGCCTGCGAACCCAGATCTAAAAATTGTCATTCAAAATGAAAAGAAACTGGCCGCCGCTTGACCTTTTGACACCCGTCTTTCAAGGGGGGGTGACAACCCATTGGAAGGGCGGGACACTTGACGCGGTTATCATTCGAGGACATCTGCGACGCCTGAGTCGCGCTGGGGTGCGGAGCCATGAATGCGGCAATGGCGCTGATTGAGAAGAAGCGTGGCGAGCTTACCAAGCTTTGCCATCGGTACGATGTGGAGCGTCTCTATCTCTTCGGATCGGCGGCTTCCGGGCGGTTCCAGCCGTCTTCGAGCGACCTCGATTTCATCGTGGAAATGACGGATCGGCAGCCGAACGCTTCCTATGCGGATCGCTATCTTGGATTGGCGGAGGAGTTGGAACGTCTTTTCGGACGGCCTGTCGATCTCATCACGGAACAGTCGATTCGTAACCCCTACTTCCGACGTGGAGTCGAGGCCACCCGTCAGCTCGTCTATGGACAACCACGCGAAAAAGCTCCTATTTGATGTGCTCGTATCCGGCCGAAGCATCAGCGAGTAGTGCGAAGAGCGCAGCTTTTCGGATTACGAGCGCAATCGCCAGTTTCGCCGGGCTGTCGAGCGTGAATTTGAAATCATTGGCGAAGCCCTGAACCGGTTGACGCAGACCGACCCCGCGACAGCCGCTGGCATTGCAAGCCTCGGCCGCATCGTGGGCTTTCGCAACCGTATCATCCACGGGTACGATGCCGTTGACGACGCCACCGTCTGGGGCGTTGTCGAGAGTCATCTTCCCCGACTTATGGCAGAAGTGGAAGCGTTGTTACGGGGCGCCGGGGAAAGCGTTTAAGCGGTGACGATATAGTGTGAAGGTTGAATAGGCTGATAAATGTCGCTGCCACTATCGTCACTCCTGCCGATCTCGAATCCGAAGGACTATAAGGTCCATCAGCACGATGTTGGGCGGCTAAGCGTTCCGGTGGTACGATAAGGAGCAGGAGGAACAGGCCATGAAGTACAAGGTCGTCTTGAAGCGGTCGGAGGAGGGCTTCAGCGTCTCTTGCCCCGGCCTGCCGGGGTGCTGGTCTCAGGGCAAGACGGAGGAAGAGGCTCTCGCCAACATTCGAGAGGCAATTCGAGAGTACTTGGAAGCTCGTGACGCTGCGTTCCTTCGGTGAAGTGACCGGCTAATACGCCCATGATGCCGACGCGCGGAACGTCGCAGGCTAGTTCCACGCGCCGAGACCGCCTTGAAAGGACTGGTCCAATTCCCGGAATCAGGCCGGGTGATTCCGGAATTCCCTGAACCTCCTCAACGTGAAGTCGTGGTGGCGCCGTACCCTTTTTTGCTAACGTGTCATAGGGAAGGTGGTCTGGATCGTTGGCGTGTGGCACGGGGTGCCCCAACTGCGGGCGGTTTGCTGCCAGGGGGACTGGATAGGCTCACATAGGTGCAGCATAATTATGTACTGTATGGAAGGAGGTAACTACCCATGAGTAAGACGAAGGCAGAGGTAATGGCTCTTCTGGATAAACTCCCCGACGATTGTTCACTGGAGGATGTTCAGTACCACCTTTATGTGGTCGAGAAAATCCGCAGAGGGATTGAGCGGGCTGAAAAGGAAGGTGCGCTGAGCCAGAACGAGGTTGAAAGGAAACTCACTAAATGGACCTCGAAGTAAAGTGGTCGCCTGAAGCCGACGAACGCCGCCTATATGGATAACCACCTCTCATCATCACGTGCCAATTCGCACGCTACCACGTCCCTCCCATACTTATACACGCACGTCTAGAATCGGGGTGCGAAGGCAGTTAGAAACCCGGTAAGCAGCCCCGTCATGAGCCTGCCTCCTGGACGACTACAACGGAATTATGCTGGTCGGTCTTTGCCGACACCAATCGGTGCCGTGCGGACTTGACAAGTTCCTAGAAAGACAGGAGAATCGCCGCAGTCGTCGAAAGCTTTGAATCGTGATATGTCGGTCAGTATACTCAATGGTTCGACAGACAAGGGAGAATGGGCGTGGGGGTGCCGGACTTCCAATCGTTGATGCTTCCGCTTCTCCGGGCGGCGGCGGACGGGAACGAACACTCGCTTGCGGAGACACGGCCTTTGCTCGCTACCGCACTCAAGCTTAGCACCGCCGATCAAGGCGAATTGCTGCCCAGCGGTCGGCAATCCCGTTTCGCCAACCGCGTTGCTTGGGCAAAGGTCTACCTTCAACAGGCGGGGCTCCTACTGTCGCCGCGCCGTGGTCACTTTCAAATCTCCGACCCCGGGGGCGGGCGCTTCTCAAAACTCCTCCAGCGCGGATAGACATCAAGTTCCTTGAGCAATATCCCGACTTTGCCGAGTTCAGCAGGCGGAAAGGCGAGATTAAAGAAGGGTCGGTGCCGCCAACTACCGAGGCGGAGCTTGAGACACCCGAAGAAGCACTCGAAGCTGCGCATCTGAAGATGAGCGGCAGTCTGGCGTCGGAGGTCCTGGGTCGCGTCAAGGCCGGCTCGGCCGAGTTCTTCGAGCGGCTCGTGGTTGAGCTCCTGCTTAAGATGGGCTATGGCGGTTCGCGCAGCGACGCCGGGCAGGCCGTCGGCAAGTCGGGTGACGAAGGCATCGACGGCATTATCAGCGAGGACCGGCTCGGATTGGATGTTGTCTACCTCCAGGCAAAGAAATGGGACGGCACTGTTGGGCGTCCGGAGGTCCAGAAGTTCGTGGGTGCCCTGCACGGCAAGCGTGCGAAGAAGGGCGTATTTATCACGACCGGCACTTTCTCCGCTGACGCCACTGCCTATGTCGAACATATCGAGCCGAAGGTCATTCTCATTGACGGTCGGCGTCTAGCGGAACTCATGGTTGACTTCGAGGTTGGTGTTAGCATGGCTAGGACCTATCACGTGAAGCGGGTAGACTCGGACTACTTTGATGAGGCGTAAGCTGTCGAATAACGCCGTGCAGCGGACGGCGTTACGCGCCGCCGCTGACGGCCGAGCTTTGCAATACGACTTCCGGCGTCGAGGGGCTCTGAGGGTCGGTCAGCCTACATAGGCATCATCTCCGGTGGGAAGAGGATCTGAGAAGAGGCCGGGCCGGCAACGTCTACGGTCGATCCTGCTTGAGAACCATGGATTGGTTACCAGAAGTCCTTATGGCCAGACAACTGGAGCAATACCGCATGCGCCGGCGGCGGCCCCTGGGCATGAAAGTCCACACATTGTACCCATCCCTGCCCCGCTCGTCGTAGGGGAGGGCTTTATGCCCTCCCGTAAACGGGCGGGGATCAACCCCGCCCCTACAGTGGACGAGGGTGACCGCAGGCCGGATGAGGGAGACTTTCTAACCGATGACACAGAATAAGAAATCCAGAAACATTCGCCTGGTCATTCGCACCCTGAAGGCGGGGTGGCATGATAAGGACGAGGTGATGCTCCACGCGGCGTTCCAAAACGCAAGCATGACGAACTAGGGGAAAGCTGCGGTAACCAGCCTGCAACCGCCCGCCGCAATATCTATCTCTGCCTTGGAGCCCTACAATTTCTTTGCAAGGGGCGCAGACTCACGTACAATTATTTCGTCAATCGGTCTGCACCTCTTCTTCTGTCTGAATACGAATTAAACACGGAGGCGTAAGATTTTCGCTAACTTCACCAGGATTCAACCGTACCTGCATCGACAGCGGCGGTTTCTGTTCATCGGCCTCGTGGCGCTGATTGTGACCGACGTGGGCGGGCTGGCCATCCCGTGGCTGACCAAGGATGCCTTGGACAGCTTCCTGGCCGGTCCAGGGCAGGCCGTCGCCCTCTGGAAGTATCCGGCCCTGATTGTGCTGGCCGCTGGCGTACAGGTGATCTTCCGCTATTTTTGGCGGACGCACCTGTTCGGCTTCTCGCGGCACATCGAGTGGGATTTCAGAAACGCGATCGTCGCCCACCTGCAACGCCTGCCGCTCAGTTACTTCACCCACACCAAAACGGGAGATCTGATGTCGCGGCTGACCAACGATATGGTCGCCTTCCGCGAGATGTTGGGGATGGGAGTCATGGCCGTTATCGACGCCGCTTTCACGATCTCCACCAGCCTGCTGCTGATGGTGATCATCGATCCATGGCTCACGCTGTGGAGCCTCCTGCCTCTGCCCAGCATCACCGTTCTCGTACTCCTGATCGGCAACCGCATCTTTGAGCGGTATCGAGATGTCCAGCGACACCTCAGCACCCTCAGTACATTTGTCCAGGAGAACCTGGCCGGTATCCGGGTTGTCCAAGCCTATGTGCAGGAGGAGAACCAGCAGCGGCATTTCGACGGGTTAAGCCGGGAGTATCAGGTGATCAACCTCGATCTGGTCAAACGCTGGGGGTATGTCTCGCCGGTCATGGCCGTCCTGTCCGGCTTGGCCGCCACGATCGTCTTGTGGCTCGGAGGCCGACAGGTGGCCATGGGCACGATGTCGCTCGGGGAACTGGTCGGTTTCTACGGCTATCTTGGCATGCTCACCTGGCCGATGTTGGCGATCGGCTACGTGATCAATCTCTATCAGCGCGGCTCGGCCGCGCTGGCCCGCCTCCTGGAGATCCTGGATACGCCGGTAGCGGCGGGGTATCAAGTCCCGGGAACCGCGCGGGTGTCGAAGGTGCGCGGCGAGATCGAGTTCCGCAACCTCTCCTTCCGCTATACTCCCGATGCGCCGCTCACGCTGCAAGGGATCACGCTGACGATTCCAGCCGGCACGTGGTGCGGGGTCGTGGGCGAGACCGGCGCCGGCAAGAGCACGCTGGTGAGCCTCCTGCCGCGCCTGTATGAGGCGCCGCCCGGAACTATCTTCATCGACGGCGTTGAACTGCGCGAGCTGCCCTTGCAGACCTTGAAACAAGCGATCGGTTTCGTCTCCCAGGACATCTTTCTGTTCTCTGAAACGATCCGGGACAACATCCTGTTCGGCAATGGCGGCGCCACATTGGAGGATCTGGAGACGGCTGTCGATCTTGCCCAACTGACACCCAGCATCCAGGAATTCACGCATCAGTTTGATACGCTGCTGGGCGAACGGGGGGTCAGGCTATCCGGCGGCCAGAAACAACGGACCGCCCTGGCTCGCGCCGTCATCAAGAACTCGCCCATCCTGATCCTGGACGATGCTTTTTCCAGCGTAGACATTGAGACCGAGGAGCGGATCCTTGAGCAGTTGAAGGGGTTCATGCGCGAGCGGACCGCCATCCTGATCTCCCATCGGATCTCAACGGTGATGGAAGCCGACCAGATTGTGTACCTGAAGGACGGTCGGATCGTGGAACGGGGTAGTCATGAAGAGTTGCTGGCTTTGCGCGGTCACTACTACCGCCTGTATCGTCGACAGTTGCTGACTCGGGAGCTCGATGCTCTGAGCGATAATGGAGGGGCGCGGCCATGAAGGACGCGCAGGCTCATCAGGACGAGGAGTTGCTGGGCAAAGCCTACGATGCCCAACTGATACGGCAGTTGCTCAGGTACGTCGCGCCGTATCGGTCATGGCTTATCGCCTCCCTCCTGCTCCTGTTCCTCACGACAGGGATGCAACTGCTCGGGCCGTACATCACCAAGGTCGCGATCGATACCTACATCGCGGCGCACGACCTGCACGGTCTGAACCTCGCAGTTCTGGCCTACCTGATCACCGTACTGGTCGGATTTCTGTCCCAATATGCTCAGAGCTATACCATGCAGTATACCGGCCAGCGGGCCATGCATGACCTCAGGACGCGGATCTTTACTCACCTGCAACGACAGGACCTCGCCTTCTTCGACAAGAATCCGATCGGTCGGCTGATGACCAGAGTCATCAACGATATCGAGACCCTCAACGAACTGTTCGGATCGGGGGTGATTGCGCTGCTGGGCGACCTGCTGACGTTGGTGGGGGTGGCGGCAGCCATGTTGGCGTTGGACTGGCGCCTGGCCCTGATCTCATTTGTCACCTTCCCGTTCATGCTGCGCGCGACGGCCGCCTATCGTAAGCGGGCGCGCGACAACTATCGCGACAGCCGACGAATTCTGGCCCGGATGAATGCGTACCTCCAGGAGAGCATCTCCGGGATGGCTACGGTCCAGGCCTTCGGCCAGGAGGCGCGTCACTTCAACAGGTTCAAAGAGATCAACACCCAGCATCGGGATGCGCTGCTGAAGAGCATCCAGTACAATGCGGTGTTTTTTCCGTCCATCGAACTGTTCAGCGCCATCTCGGTGGGTCTTGTGCTGTGGGCGGGCGGCGCCATGATCCTTGACGGTCAGGTGCTCCCCGGCGTTGTTGTCGCCTTTGTCCAGTACGTGCACCGTCTCTTCACGCCCATCCGAGACCTGGCGGAGAAGTACAACATTCTGCAAGCCGCGATGGCCTCCAGCGAACGGGTGTTCAAGCTGCTGGATGTGCGAGAGTCGCTGGTGGAACCTGCGGAGCCCATCCGTCCCGTTCGCCTGCGGGGCGAGATCGAGTTCAGGGATGTCTGGCTTTCCTATACTGCCGGCGAACCGGTCCTCAAGGAGATTTCCTTTCGGGTGGCTCCCGGCGAAAAGGTAGCGCTGGTCGGCGCGACAGGCGCCGGGAAAACCTCGATCATCTCGGCTCTCTGTCGCTTCTACGATGTGGAGCGCGGGAGTATTCGGATTGATGGGATTGACGTGCGGGAATGGGATAAGCGGACGTTACGGCAACAGATGGGGTTGGTGCTGCAGGACGTGTTTCTCTTTTCCGGGGACATTGCTCACAATGTGAGCCTTGGTGACCCCGCCATCTCTGAGGAACGGATCACAGAAGCCGCACGGCGGGTTCACGCCCACAGCTTTATCGAACGGCTGCCGAACGGCTTCCATGCCGTCGTGGAGGAACGCGGCTCGACGCTGTCTCAAGGCGAACGCCAGCTCCTCTCCTTCGCCAGAGCCCTGGCGTTTGACCGACCGATCCTGATCCTGGACGAGGCCACCAGTTCCGTGGACACAGCCACGGAGTTACTGATCCAGGACGCCTTGAAAACCCTACTGCTGGGGCGGACCGCCCTGATTATTGCCCACCGTCTCTCGACCATCCAATTTGTGGATCGGATTATTGTCCTGCACAAAGGACGGATTCGAGAGGAGGGGACCCACCAGGAGCTGTTGGCTCATGGTGGGATCTACAGCCGGCTCTATGAGATGCAGTACCAACCGCTAGCCTAGCGCCGCGCCGTGAAACATCCCATCCCTTCGTTCTCGGTCGTCTAGTTACGACTTCTTCTCCGACACCAGGATGACCTCGTGTATCTCGAAGCCGTTGGGACCGGGACACATCTCCTTGGGCGCCATGTTGGCGTGGACCCGTTTGAACTCTTCGCTCTGAGTCCAGGCCTCGAACGTTTCCCGGCTTTCCCAATGGGTCATGAGAATGTAGTAGTCGCCCTGAATAGGCCGCAGGATTTCGTTTCGGATGAATCCCGGCATACGCTCTACAGCACTCAGGCGGTGGTCGAATCGCTTCTCAAACTCTTTTTCATACCCTTTTGTAACAGGCACCCTGTTGGCGACAACAATCATTGTGTCCTCCACTGCAGACGGTTCACGTTGTGTGCGATCGATGCGGCCATCATCATAACTTTCTGTATCCATGTTGTCAACGTATGGCCCATGGGCTATACTTACTGCTTGACCCACTAAACACTTTCTGCTTGACTGAATAGCAATCCATAGCCAGAGATCAGGCTCCAGGTAGGCGCGGCTGATCCCGCGCGCGCAACAGCAATGGAGGAGGTGTCGGATGTCGACGGAAGACAACAAGCGTTTGGTGCGTCGCCTCTACGCCGAAGGGTTCAAATTCTCGGCGATGGATGAGTTTTTCTCTCCAAATCTTGTCTACCACGATCCGCCACCGATTCCCGGCTTGAAGCCCGGACTTGAAGCGATTAAGCAGACGTTCAGGACGTTTGCGTCCGCGGCTCCGGAAGGTAATCCCATCATTCACGAACTGATTGCCGAGGGAGACTTTGTGGTCGTCCGCATGGCCGCAGCCGGCATGCATACAGGCGAATTGTTCGGGATCGCGCCAACCGGCAAGCGGCTGGAGATGACCGGCATTGTGATTTACCGGTTCGAGGATGGGAAGATCGTGGAGCGATGGGCGCAGCATGACTTCCTTGGGCTCATGCACCAGCTAGGCGTGCTATCCACGAACGGGCATGAGCCCGTATCCCATTCCGAACAAGCTGAGTCGGGCGCGGCCGCGCAGAGGAGTGTATGACAACACCATCGCAGAGTCCGAAACTACAGGGGTGGGCCCTGATCCTGGGAGCGTCCAGCGGATTCGGTGGAGCCGCTTCTATCGCCCTGGCTGAGGCAGGCATGCATATCTTCGGCGTGCACCTGGACCGTAAGGCCACCATGCCGAATGCCGAGCGGATTGTCGCGACGATCAAACAGGCGGGGCGGGAGGCGATCTTCTTCAACGTCAACGCTTCCGATCCGGAGAAGCGCCGCGAGGTCCTGGATCAGATGGAGAAGATCCTGGCCGACCGAGGGGAGCCCTCCTCGGTGAAGGTGATCGTGCACTCCTTGGCTTTCGGAACCCTGAAGCCGTTCATCGCGCCTTCGCCCAAGGATGCCATCACACAAATCCAGATGGATATGACGCTGGATGTGATGGCCCACAGCCTCATCTATTGGGTCCAGGAATTGGTGATGCGAAAGTTGATGGTGTGCGGCGGACGGGTGTATGCAATGACCAGCTCCGGCGGGACGCGGGTCTGGGCCGGCTATGGGGCCGTATCGGCGGCCAAGGCGGCGCTGGAGTCGCACATCCGGCAGCTCGCAATGGAGCTGGCCCCCCTGGGGATTACGGCAAACGCGATTCGCGCAGGGGTGACCGATACCCCGGCGCTCCGGAAGATCCCCGGCAGCCAGAAGATCGTGCAGACCGCTCTGGAGATTAATCCGTCCGGCCGTCTGACCACGCCGGAGGACATAGCCGCAGCCCTCGTTGTCCTGAGCCGTCCGGAGACCTACTGGATGACCGGCAATGTGATTGGGGTAGACGGCGGCGAGGACGTCGTGGGGTTCTGCATCTCACCTTTTGCGGCGGCGGGCACAGAGAAGCCGGCACCCGCTTGATGAAGAATGCATATTCCTCGATCTGCGCAAAAAAGGAGATCAATCACGTGGATCGGCCGGTCAGTTTCTATGAGAAAGGCTCACGGGTGAGGTTAACCGCCAAAGGCGGGTTAAGTCCTTGACCCGCTCTTCCGGGCCATCCTATCATTCGGCCAGCTCAGATCTGACCGTTGCCAGCGACTGGGGATAGTGATGAGGTTGCGGTCGCGTGAAGTGGTGGGTCGTAAGCAAGGAGAGTGGGGCGATTGATGATCGACGTGCAGAGTGGTAAGTCCCGCGAACCGCTCGGCGAAATTCTGGTTCGTGAGAACTGGGTTACTCGGGAACAACTCCAACGAGGATTGGCTCACCACCGGGAGGTCGGTAAACGGCTTGGGGAAACCCTTGTAGAGCTTGGGTATATATCGGAAGAAGACGTCACAAAAGCTCTCGCTCTGCAATTTGGGGTTCCCCACCTCTCCCTCGCAGCCCTCTCAGTTACACCCGTCTCGATCCGAGAGCGCCTTTCGCCGAAGTACTTGCGGGAGCACAAGGTGTTCCCGATTGAGGTCAAGGATGGCGTTCTGAGTGTTGCGATGAGCGATCTGGCCGATCCATATACGCTGGACGATCTTCGACTGAGCACCGGCCTTGCTATTACCGTCTGTATAGCCAACGAGCGGGAGATCCTCGAGGCGATCGACCAGTATTATGGCGATGGTCAGACGACGATTGAGAAGATTGTCAAGAGCTACAGCGAGGAGGAGGGCGGAGGAGGCGGCGAGGACCGCGAAGACGTAGATCATCTTCGCGACCTGGCTTCCGAGGCCCCGGTCATTCAGCTTGTCAACCTGCTCATTACCCGGGCGGTAGAGGCTCGCGCCAGCGATATCCACATCGAGCCGTTCGAGGATACGTTTCGAATACGCTACCGAGTGGACGGCGTACTCCTCGACCAAGAGTCTCCTCCCAAGCGGCTGCAACGGGCCGTGATCTCCCGTGTCAAGATTATGGCGAAGATGAATATCGCCGAGCGACGGCTCCCGCAGGACGGGCGAATCAGACTCCAGATTCTGGGAAAGGATCTGGACCTCCGGGTCTCCACGATTCCCACCCTGCACGGCGAGAGCGTGGTGATGCGAATCCTGGACCGCAGCAGTCTCCTCCTGAGCCTGGGGGACATGGGTATGCCGGAAGATGTGCGCGTGCAATTTCAGCGACTGATCAGAAAGCCGCATGGCATGATCCTGGTGACCGGTCCGACGGGGAGCGGTAAAACTACCACCCTCTATACGGCGCTGAGCGAGATCAACTCCACCGACAAGAAGATCATCACCATCGAAGATCCAGTGGAGTATCAGCTTCAGGGGGTGAATCAGATTCATGTGAAGTCCAAGATTGGCCTGACCTTTGCCAGCGGTCTGCGCTCCATCGTTCGCCAGGATCCCGACATTATCATGGTCGGAGAGATTCGTGATGCGGAGACGGCGGACATCGCCATCCATTCGGCGCTGACGGGGCATCTGGTATTCAGCACCTTGCACACGAACGACGCGCCGGGCGCCATTACGCGGCTCCTGGACATGGGCATCGAAAACTACCTGGTCTCCAGCGTCCTGGTAGCAGTCCTGGCTCAACGATTGGTTCGCGTTATTTGTTCGGAGTGCCGGGAGCCGTACCGGTTAGATGTGGCTGCGGTTCGAAAAATGGGGATCAAGGGTGAGGTTGATGGAGCCTTGCAGATGTTTCGAGGTAAAGGGTGCGTGGCCTGCAACTTTACCGGATATCATGGACGCAGCGGGATCTATGAATTTTTAGTCATCAACGAAGAGATTCAACGGTTGATTTTAGAGAAGGCCGACTCTAACATGATTCGGCAGAGAGCGATAGCGTTTGGGATGAAGACCCTATGGGAAGACGGTTGGATGAAGGTTGAGCAGGGGGTGACTACCCTGGAGGACCTGCTACGGGTTACCAAAGAGGAGGCATGAGAAGAATCGGCTTTCCATGTATTCTCCCCTCGTTTGCGTCATAATCCTCATTCTTGTCTGCCAATAAAAAGCCCCGAAGCGCTTCCCCGTTAGGTACCACGGGGCCTGGCTGGACAAGGCCAGGGCTTCAGGGCTCGGTGACTGCTCGAATTCCGTAGGCGGAACCCATAGGCAGCCGATCCGGTAAGGAGAACACGCCTACGTTACAATCACCTCACATGTCCAGATGGTTAATGGTAAGCCCACTGGATCACCTCCTTTCTTGTGTACATTTACCGTATCGAAGGTTCGGGGGTAACGCAAGAAAAAAATGCAAAGGGCCGGCGTTGAGCCGTAACCTCCCAGCGTGCCCTGTCTTACTGATTGCTGAGTGCTGAGTGCTGATCGCTGTCCTTGCTGTAACGAACCACCAGACCTCGCGTATTGATAGCAGAGGGTAGGCTTTTAGCGCCTGCGGCCTCGGCGAGGGTGATGAGTGTTGCCTTGGCCTCAGGCCGGATGATGAGCGCGAGGCAGCCTCCGCCGCCTGCGCCGCAGATCCTGGCCCCATGGGCGCCGGCGCGCTTCAGGGAATGAATCAATCGATCGATGGCGGGGCTGCTCATAGTGGGGAGCGCCCGTCGCCGGATCTCCCAATCTCTGTTCAGGAGCGTCGCGATACCGGTCAGGTCCTCTTGGACGAAGGCTTCCCGCATGGCAAGAGCATTTTCCTGTAAGGCGTCGAAGAAGGCGAATGTTTTCCGATCGCCTTCCATGTGGCGCTTGAACAGGTCCCAATTATTGGCGCCTGAGAAACGTGGCCTGCCGAGATAGAGAAGTAAGAGATGCCGCTGAAGCTCCATGAGAAATGCCCGCCGCGCAATCGAGGTCCTGTGAATACCGGTGAGTCCGAATTCGATGCTGCTGGCGCCGCCATAGGCGGCGGCGTAGTAATCCTGATAGCCGGTAGGGACACGAATCGCCTGCGTCTCGATCGCCTTCGCGTGCTCGATTAGTGTTTTGCGGTCAAGCGGCCGGCCTGCCACCGCCGACAAGGCAGCCGCCGTCGCAACCGCCAGCGCTGAAGAGCCTCCGGTCCCGGCGCCGGCCGGAGCCAGGCAGTCGGTTCGGATATCCAGACCGGTATCGGGCGCGAGTGACTGGATCAGCCTGGCCAGCATCTCCAGAAACGGCTGGCGTGTCCAGGCGATCTTGTCGCGCGATGGCCACGTCAGTTGCCGCCGTTGATCGGACGCGACCAGTCGGATCGCGCGCCCCGGCCGCCGCGTCACAGTTACCTCGGCGACAAGGTTGATCGCGATATTGACGGTGATCGCCGGCTGGTGAAAGAGGTGGAGCGGTGGGATATCGAGCGTCCCGCCAGCGAAGTCGATACGTGTTGGAGCTCTTGCGACGATCAGTTCGGCCATGAAAGGGACACCTCATTCAGACTCCGGCATTGCCGGTGCGGCAAGCGGGAGGGGATTGTGAGATACCTGGCGGCCTCGCGGAAGCGATCCCGAAGGGACGGGTCGGCCCCCTCTACGGCGGATGATTCTACACGGCAGATCAGATAGGTCTGCAGCCGAGGGGTTGACGCCTTCATGGCATCAAGGTCGGCCGGGTTATTGTCGATAGCACGAAGGTCCGCATAGGCTGGAGCGAGCATATCGAGCATCCCGGCCTTCCCTTGTTCGTGTGGTGTATACATGATCTGCGTGAAGTAGGGGGTAAGCCCGGAAGCCTGCACCTTATAGCTTTGCCAGGCCGGGTCGCCAAAAGAGAGTAGGATCAGATCGAAGTCTTGTTGACGCGCCGCATTCAGAAACTCGACGACATCCGGGAACAGGTACGGACGCAGGTCAGAAAAGGAGCGTTCGAGGGTTGCGTGCATCGCAGAGGCCACGGAGACGGATGCGATGGCGCCCAACCTGAACAGCGCCTCCAGATGTGTTCGGAGCGAGTACCCTGACGGCCATATCGTCTCGTAGCTCTTCTCCCAGGCGTCATCGGACACGCCGAATCGAGTGAAGGCGGCCTTCAGATCGACCCAGAAGAAACGATCGGTATCAAAGAGCGTGTGATCGAAATCTAACAGGATACCTCGCCGAGAGCCGGATTCGGTTCTTACCATCTGTGCTGTGTCGTTATCCCGTCTGTTGACCCGAGTGACCATCCAGGTAGCGCCTTGCCACGTCAAAGATCTGCTGAAACATCGCCTCCGTCAGCCGACCGGTCTGGGTATTCTGTTGGCTGGGGTGATACGACGCGACCAGTGCGAGATCATTCGGAAAGACCGTGACCTGCCCATGTCCGAAGTGTGGCAAGGGGGTCGGAATCGGAAGACCGCGGATTCCCAGCGCATCCAGACAGGCCCGGAAAGCGATCTGGCCCAGGGCTACGATGACCCGGATCTGTCGGAGTAACGACAGTTCCTCCAGAAGGAACGGGCGGCAGCGCTTCAGCTCGAGCGGGGTCGGTCTGTTGTCCGGCGGGGCACACCGAACCGCTGCTGTTACGTAGCAATCGGAGAGAAAGAGGCCGTCGTCGCGGTCGGTCGAGGTCGGTTGATTGGCGAATCCGGCGCGATAGAGCGCCTGGTAGAGGAAGTCGCCGCTCCGATCGCCCGTAAAGATGCGTCCTGTCCGGTTACCGCCGTGGGCCGCCGGCGCGAGGCCGACCACCAGCAGTCGAGCGTCCGGATCACCGAAGCCTGGAACCGGCCGTCCCCAGTACTCACGGTCGCGGTAGCGCCGCACCTTCTCTTGAGCCGTCTGCTCCCGATGCCGTACCAACCTCGGACATCGCCGGCAGGCGATAAGCGGAGGCGCTGTGCTGCGGTATCTTTCGGCAAGGACACCAGAGACCATCTCAGCCGATTCCTCCTGTACGATGAGTTTCGCCTTTGCACCAGTACTCTACTACGCAGCCCTAGTGGCGGCAAGCGATTCCGGCTGTCACGTGGCATTTGCGTATGTCGCTTCAGGTATGACATAATCCGATGTATTCATCCACAGTAGAGGGTTGGAAAGATGCCGAAACCTGCCACCAAGTCCGTCCAGCGATTCGTCATCCATGAGCATAAGGCGACGCGGTTGCACTACGACTTTCGGCTTGAGATGGGCGGAGTTCTCAGGTCGTGGGCGGTTCCCAAGGGTCCTTCCATGAATCCTGCCGATAAACAGCTGGCGGTGATGGTCGCCGATCATCCGGTGGACTATATCGACTTTGAGGGGATCATTCCGGAAGGCAGTTACGGCGCCGGACCGGTGGTGGTCTGGGATGAAGGGACGTACGAGACAGGAGAGTCGACCTCACCGGAGGTTCAACTCGAAGAAGGGAAATTCGCCTTCATTCTGAAAGGGCAGAAGCTGAAAGGGGGGTTCACACTGGCCCGGTTCGCCAGGGGTGAGACTGGGAAGGAATGGCTGCTGATGAAGAAGAGGGACCAGTATGCCGATCCGACATGGACGCTCAGGAGCGAGCTGACGCCGATTCGACTGAAGGCGCTGGCGGTGAAGAGTCCGCCGTGTGAAACCTCGTAGCTGTCTGGGGGAAAAAATGCCGACGCGGGTTGAGAAGGATATATTGGGGGAGAAGGCGGTACCGGCCGAGGCCTACTATGGCCTGCAATCGGTCCGGGCGATGGAGAATTTCCCTATCAGCGGCCTCAGGATGCATCCGCGGATGGTGGAGGCGATCGTCCTTGTGAAGAAGGCGGCCGCGCTGGTCAATACCGACTTGGGGCTCTTGAAGCCGAGGATCGGCAGGGCGATCACAGCGGCGGCTGATGAGGTCCTGGCCGGCAGGCTCCGCGACCAGTTTGTCGTGGACGTCTACCAAATGGGAGCAGGCACCGCTTTCAACATGAACGTCAACGAGGTCTTGGCCAACCGGGCGATCGAACTGTTAGGGGGACAGAAGGGCGACTACATGATTGTTCACCCCAATGATCATGTCAATATGGCTCAGTCCACCAATGATGTCTTCCCAACCGCCATGCGAACGGCCGCTCGCTTGCTGTTTGCGGAGCTGTTGCCGGTCCTGGGGGATCTGAAGACCGCGCTGGCAGAAAAGGCCCGGGAGTTCGACAATATCCTGAAGTCGGGTCGAACCCATCTGCAGGATGCCGTACCGATCCGGCTGGGGCAGGAGTTTGCCGCCTATGCGGCGACCATCGGCAAGTGCCAGGAGCGGATTGCTGCCGCAGCGCGATCACTTGAAGAGTTGGGGATCGGCGGGACTGCTGTCGGTACGGGCCTCAACACCCACCCGCAGTATCGTACCGGAATGGTGGAGTACCTGCGCGCCTGGACGGGTATTGAGTGGCGCAATGCGCCGGATATGCGCGAAGCGATGCAGTCGAATCTGCCTGTTGCGGAGGCCTCATCGGTTCTGCGGCTCCTGGCGATTGAGCTGACCAGGATCTGTAACGATCTGCGCCTCCTGGCCTCAGGCCCTACCACGGGGTTTGCCGAGATTACGCTTCCTGCTGTCCAGCCGGGCTCCTCGATTATGCCTGGCAAGATCAACCCCTCCATGGCCGAGATGCTCAACATGGTCTGCTTCCAGGTCATCGGCAACGATCTGACCGTCTCGATGGCGGTCCAGGCCGGACAGCTTGAACTGAACGTCATGATGCCGGTCATCGCCCACAATCTGCACCAGTCGGTCGAGCTCCTGAAAAACGCCATACGAGTGTTCATTGACCGCTGTATCGGTGGTATCGTTGCCGACGCTGATCGATGCCGCCGCTATGCCGAGAGCAGTATGGCTCTGGCGACCGCATTAAATGTGTTGGTTGGCTATGCCATGGCCGCCGAGGTGGTGAAGCGCGCCGTGCGCGAGCGGAAGACGATCATTGAAGTAGTGCGTGAGGAGAAGCTGCTTACCGAGGCTCAGATTGCCCAGATCCTGGATCCAGTGAAACTGACCGAACCCGGCCTGCCTGGCAAGCCGGATGAGTCGCGGTGACAGCCCGGTGAATATCTTGTCTGTTGCTGATATTGGAGGAATTGAGCTTGACGATAGAGAATGAGCGCTCTACATTAAAAGAGAAGGGAGCGCGAGTGAGATGAGACGTGTAACGCTGTTATATTTGGCGTTGCTGGCGCCGATTTTTGTGGCCTCTCAGGCTTTTGGCCATGGCGGTGGCGATGTGATGGGCGACTGGGATGCAGCCGATGCCTGCACTGCCGTAAAGGGCCATTATACCGTTCACTTCACCGCTTATCAGGAGCTTATCGGTGCGGGGATGATTCCCTTGATGCACGAAGTCGGCTCGGAGCAGGTGAAGAAGGAGTTCCAGTCGTACTGCGAAGGGGTCCCGAAGACGGGGAAGATGTCGATGGCGTTTGACCTGTACAATGAGGAGATGCGATCGCTTCCCATCTCGGTCCGGATTGTTGAGGCTGTTGAGGCCCACGAGGACAAAGGCGGCAGCGGACACTCGCACGTTGTGTTCTCCCGGCCTGCGGCTATCTACGGCGATGGATCGATACGGATCGATACTGATATTCTCAAAGCCGGTCACTACGTCGCCGTTATGACATTGGAAAAGGTGGGGCCCGGTATCGCCCACAAGCCTCATCGTGGTTCAGAGGTTGGGGAGTGGCAGCGGGTCAGCCACACCCACGGGCCTGGAACCGACCCCACAGAAGCCCAGATACACGCTGTTGACCCTTCCTACAACTTCCCCTTCACCGTGGGTCTGCAGGTCAGGGCGCACAGTCGCCTTCCCTGGATCGTATCAAATCTGGGGTTCCAACTGGCCGTCACATTGTTGGCTCTGTGTGCCTTGGTGGGCGGCGTAAAGTACTATATGAACGGCAGGCGCGAGAAACCGGCCTGACCGACAGCAAAGGTTTGACTGGCTTCCTCCTCCAGTTGATGCACGTTTCATCACCACGGTACATTTCAGGCCGCTACAGACTCTTCCCGCACTGAAATCGACCCATAAAAATCGCTTGACAGCGCCTGCCGGATACGCTAAATTCTCGCCGCTTCCGAAGAGAGGTGTGGGGCTTATCGGGACTGCTGAGAGACCGTACGCTCTCCTAAGAAACGCAGCGTTACGGTTTTTTGTACGAAGGTCCGGGGTTTGAAGTATCAGGTGAGGAAGGAAGGACCCGACGGCGAAGGAGCGTCGAGGGTCGATAGAGAGGAGGTGAGGGCGTGCGAGGCACCGGGAAGGTGAAATGGTTCAACGAGGCGAAGGGATATGGCTTTATCGAGCGACCTGAGGGTGGCGACCTGTTCGTCCATTACTCAGCTATCCAGGGCGACGGCTTCAGGACGCTGGCAGAGGGTCAGGAAGTGGAGTTTGATGTCGTGGAGGGGCCGAAGGGCAAGCAGGCCGCGAACGTCGTCAAGCTGTAGGTCATAGCCGAACGGGCGCGCAGTGATAGACCCCCCAGTGGAGATCCGGTTCTCATGGGGGGGTCTCCTTTTTGTATCACTGATCGGCGAGACGAAAAAGGAGCGTATGCGCCCTCGAGACCGCTTCTGAGATCGGGACCTGCGCCTCCTCGCCGGTCTTTCGTACCTTCAAGTCAACCGTACCCTCCCTGATGGCACGAGTCCCAACGGTGATTCGAAAGGGGAGACCGAGAAGATCGGCGTCCTTAAACTTGACGCCGGCTCGCTCATCACGGTCATCGAAGAGCGTCTCGATTCCGGCCTGCTGAAGTTGAATATATAGAGCCTCAGCCAGTTCCGCTGTCTTCTGATCGCGCATATTGACCGGCAGCAGATGGAGTTGAAACGGCGCGATCGCTGAAGGCCAGATAATGCCCAGGTCGTCATGGTGTTGTTCAACCGCCGCAGCCGCGATACGCGCCAGCCCAATCCCGTAGCTTCCCATCACGACCGGATATTCCTCTCCCGCTTCATTCAGATAGATCGCCTTCATTGGGGCGGAGTATTTCGTCCCGAGCCTGAAGATGTTTCCCACCTCGATCACGCGCTCGATGCGCAGGCTACCCTCACAATGCGGACACCCGTCCCCATTTGATACGTGGTGGATATCGGCCCAATGCGGCTGAAAATGGATGCCCGGCCTGACGCCGCGGAGATGGAACCCATCCTTATTCGCGCCGGCCACATATCGACCTTCGCGCAACGACTCATCGGCAATGATGGGCACGTTCACCTCGATGGGGCCGATGCTGCCGGGTCCGACCCCGAGGTACGTCAGAATTTCGTCGCGATGGGCCGGGCGAGCCTCTCCAGCCACCCTTGCAAGCTTCTTCTCGTGGAGCTGCTGGTCGCCTCTTACGAGGGCCAGGAGCGGGCCATCTTGTGTCACGAGCAGCAGCGACTTGATCGTCACTGCCGGATCGATCCGTAAAAAGCGGCACACCTCTTCAATGGTTCCGGCGCCAGGCGTCGCGATCTCTTCCAGGTCCCACGTCGGGAATGCCGGGTGTGTGGGTCTGGAGACAGCCAGCTCGACATTGGCCGAGTAGCTGCAACCGTCGCAAAGCGCAATCTCGTCCTCCCCGGCTTCGCTCGGCGCCATGAACTCGTGCGCGACCGCGCCGCCCATCATCCCCGGGTCGCTTTCAACGA
>JAHFDH010000082.1 GCA_023249055.1 Candidatus Methylomirabilota bacterium | reverse complement strand
ATACCCGAATATCGGGCTCAACCTAACCGGAATCACATGAAAAGTCAACAGCTTTTGGGCATCTCAAGGAATAGATCAACTTCCCCTTGACAGAGGATGATTCGGAGTGCAAGATTTACAACGAAGCCGGTTACCGATCGTATGGGATGAGCGGGAACTACTTCACGGGAGGAATCGATGGTGAGCAAAGCGACCGTTCACGTGATGGCGCTGACCGCTCTGATCGTCAGTTCGACAGGGGCCTGGGCAGCCGGGTCGGCCAATACCGAACCCAAGGCGCCCGAGAAGTTTACGACCTTTTGTGTGCCGTGTCACGGTCCAGCGGGCAAGGGAGACGGGCCGGCAGCGGCGGCTCTGAATCCTAAGCCGCGGAACTTTACGGACGGCGAGTTGATGAATGCCAAGACTGACGCACAGTTGATCAAGGCCATTAAAGAAGGCGGTGCGGCGGTCGGCTTGAGCTCGTTCATGCCAACGTGGGCCGGTCAGCTTTCTGACGAGGAGATCAAGGAGATCGTCACCTATATCCGCTCCCTGGCCATCCCAAAGTACCAGCCGAAGCGGTAACGTACAGCCTTCAAGTATACGGCTGTCGGCTCTCAGCAGGCTAACCACTGAAACAGCGAATCCATTAATCACAGGGGGGTCAGCGTTGATCAGACTAACTGTTCAAATGATGGTGCTATCCGCTTTGGTCGTGAGCTCCACAGGGGCCTGGGCAGCCGGGTCAGCCAATACCGGACCCAAGGCGCCCGAGAAGTTTATGACCTTTTGTGTGCCGTGTCATGGTCCAGCGGGCAAGGGAGACGGGGCGGCGGCGGCGGCTCTGAATCCTAAGCCGCGGAACTTTACGGACGGCACGTACATGAATGGCAGAACCGACGCGCAATTGATCAATGTTATCAAGAACGGCAGCGCGGCGGAGAAGTTGAGTCCGCTGATGGTCGGCTACGGCAGCATGCTGAACGATAAGGAGATCAAGGAGGTCGTCGCCTTTATCCGCTCTGTGGCTGTCCCGAAGTACCAGCCGAAGAAGTAACATACGGCTGGAAGCTATCAGCTCTCAGCTCTCCGAAAAGGGAATAGAGCGTCATGTTCTTTACGCTGACTGCTGACAGCCGAACCGCTGTTTAGCTTGGGAACGACAGCTCGATGGAGTGCGCAGCGGAGCGCGCCTGCGCGACGAGTCGGTCCAGGTCGAGGGGGCGCTCGGCGAGTTCGACCTCGCGGGAAGTCGTACGCGTCGCTGCCTGTCTGGGCGTGAACATCGAACAGCAGTCCTGATCCGGGATGATAGAGATGTCATAGCTGCCGATCTGCTGCGCCTGTTGCGTGATCTCGTCCTTATCCATACCGATCAACGGTCGCAGAATCGGCAGGGTCGATGCCTGTTCGATGGTGGCGATGTTTTCAATGGTTTGTGATGATACCTGACCGAGACTTTCACCGGTCACCAGGGCCTGAGCGTCTTCCTTTTGAGCAATCTGTTCGGTGATTCGGAACATGAGCCGTCGATACACAAGAACCCTCAGGCGTCCTGTCACACAAGCGACGACCTCCTGCTGGATTTCGCCGAAGGGTACCAGATAGAGGCGAGAGGCAAACTGATACCGGGTAAGCAGGCGCGCCAGTTCGATCGCTTTCTCTTGCGAGGCGCGGTCGGCGAACGGCTGGCTGTGAAAGTGGACAAAGACGATACGGCAACCCCGCTTCATCATCCGGTGGGCCGCCACCGGCGAGTCGATCCCGCCTGACAGTAGACACGCAAGCGTTCCGCCTGTCCCAACCGGCAGGCCCCCCGGACCCGGGAGTTTGTCCAAGTAGACAAACGCCGCGTTGGGGAGGAGTTCGATAGCGACAGTCAGGTCCGGGTTGGTGAGATCGACGCGAGCGCCGCAGAGGCGCTGCACCCTGGCGCCGATCATCTCGTTGATCTGTTGGGAGGTGTACGGAAAGGTTTTGAAGGCACGACGGGCTGCTATGCGGAAGCTGCGGAATGAGCGGCCGGAGACCTCCTCTTCGATCCGTTGCGCGAGCAACTCCAGGTTGGGCGCCATCATAAAGGCGGGGGCGAAGTTTGCAATGCCAAAGACACAGCTCAGCCGCTGCCGCATGACGTCCCAGGGGGTTTCCTCACGCATCGTGAGGAACAGCCGACCGGCAGGTCGCAGGAGCGGGCCGCAGTCAAGGTCGCGCGTGGCCGCCAGGAGATTGGCCCCAAGCTGCTTCAGGAAGAAACTCCGGTTCTTCCCTTTGAGGGCGATCTCGTGGTAATGGATGAGGACGCCTCTCACCGGTTCTCGTGCTGTTACGTTGCCTTTACTGCTCATAACGCCTTGCGGCCTCCTGTTGCCCCATCCTAGCAGGTTCTTCGTGATCCACAATCTATTTCTACCCCCGCGCACAGAGCCGACATACGGCAAATGGTCTGGCGATGAGGAGGAGCGTGCGGTACGATGAGGCCATATGACGCATCCGAATCGGAGGGTTGCAATGAAACCGCTTCTGGTGTTTCAGCATATCGAATGTGAGACCCCGGGCGTCTTCCTCGACCTGCTTGAGAAGCAGCAGCGCCCTGTGGAGACGGTGAGGTTGCACAGGGGCGATCGGGTGCCGGACGACCTGTCGCCGTTTTCAGGGCTCCTGGTCATGGGTGGGCCGATGAGTGCCAACGATGAAGCCGACTACCCGTGGTTGAGGGCAGAGGATCGACTCCTGAAAGAGGCGCTGGCGCTCGATTTTCCCACATTGGGCATCTGCCTCGGCTCACAACTCATCGCCAAGGCGGCCGGTGGAACGATCCGCCGGGGGCCGCGCAAGGAGATCGGATGGTACCCGGTCCGACTCACCATAGCGGCGCGACACGATCGACTGTTTGGCGGATTTCCCGAATCCATTGAGGTGTTCGAATGGCACGGCGAGTATTTCGATACGCCCCCAAGGGCCGTCAACCTCGCCAGGTCAGCGCTCTACGAGTGTCAGGCCTTCTCGATCGGTCGCCACGTCTACGGCCTGCTGTTTCACCTGGAGGTGACGTCGTCCATGGCCTACGACTGGGTGAGGATCTTTGCGCAGGAGTTGGATGGGGTGAAAGACTATATCCGGCCTGAAGCGATCCTCGAACAGCTTCCAGCCCGGATCGATGCGCTCAATCGGTGGGCGCGGATCGTGTTCGCGCGCTTCTGCGAGAACCTGCGCTAAGTGCCAGGCGGCTTGAGGCGAACGACGGTCGCTCCCCACCCGCCCCTCTCAGACGGGGCATCGGCAAAGGACAGGACATCGGGATGGTTCATCAGTAGTTGCCTGACGATCGCCCGCTGCGTGCCTGTCCCCTTCCCGTGAATCAGCCGCACTTCCGGTATTCCGGCCTGACGGCACTGTGCCAGATACTCCTCGACGACCGAGGCGACCTCCTTCGGCGCAAAGGCGTGCAGGTCGAGAACGTCCTCGATCGGCAGCCTCACCGGCTCCTCGAACGGCTGCTCGGGTGCAGTGCTCACATCATCACTTTGAGCTTCTTGGCCACCGCTATTCAATCGCTACGGTGTTATGATCGGAGGAAGAAGGTATACAGGCGCTGGCCGATGAGGCCGACGATCGGAGGCAGGAAGAGACTTGGGACCGTCCTGGCCGCGACAAAGGCCCAGCCGAGGAACGGGGCCTCCCAGGTGAACAAGCGAATCGGCGACAGGAGCAACTTCGCGGTGATGAAGGTGAGCAATGGCCCGATCCCCATTCCGTCTCGCAGGAGCGAGGCGGTCAAGGGGAAGACGACATAGGGTCCGCCTGGCATCAGCAAGCCCACCAGCCACCCGATGAGGATGCCCCGGACGCCCGATTCCGCGCCCATCCATTTGACAAGCAACTCGCGGGGAACGAGCACCTCGAAGAGGCCGGCCAGGCAGAAGCCGAATAACAGCGGCAGCCAGACCTCCTGGAGCAGCCCCAATCCGGTCTGAAAGCCGCGCAGCGGAAGATCCTTCCCTTTCGTAAAGGCCAACACGGCCATCAGGATGGTCAGCCCTCCCATGACCAGGACGTCGGTATCTATAATCTTTTTCCCCCTCCGCGCTGGCGGTGTGTTTGCCACACCAATCCTCCGGTGATGATCTGGCCTGAGGACGAATCAGGACCGGGATAGGCCGAACTTCTTCAGCCGGTAGCGCAGGGTATCCCGGCTGAGGCGGAGCAGCCTGGCCGCCTTCGTCTGGTTACCGCCGCTGTCTCGTAATGCCTGTTCTACCAACGACCGTTCCCACGCCGCCAGGTCGATCCCCTCCTGTGGAAGCGCCCCGTGGGCCAGACCGGCCGTCGGCATGCTCGGTGGTGCAGGCGCTGCGGAGAGCTGATCCACCGCAAGGCGATCCCCGTGGCTCCACAGGACCGCGCGTTCGATGACATGGCTCAGCTCCCGAATATTGCCGGGCCACGGATATTCCATGAGGGTGCGGGCGGCCCGGTCGTCGATGGCGCGGATGGCCTTTCCGTATTTGGCATTGAACGTCTCCAGGAAGTGCGCGGCAAGCAGGAGGATATCTTCACCGCGCTCGCGCAGCGGCGGCAGATCGATGGTGATGACGGCAAGCCGATAGTAGAGATCCTTTCTGAAGCGGGCGGCCTTGACCTCGGTGTCGAGATCCCGATGGGTAGCGGCCACGATCGTGACATCAACCCGACGATCCCGCAGCCCCCCGACCCGGCGGATGACCCGCTCCTCGACGGCGCGAAGCAACTTACCTTGAAGGGGGAGTTCGGTGTCGCCCACCTCGTCCAGGTAGAGGACGCCTCCATCAGCGGCCTCGAAGAGGCCCATCTTTGATTCTTTCGCGTCGGTAAACGCTCCGCGCTCGTATCCGAACAGTTCCGCTTCCATCAGCGTGGCCGGGAGCGCTGTGCAGTTGATCTCGATAAAGGCGCGTGACGCCCGCCGACTGTGGCGGTGCAGAGTACGCGCCACTAACCCTTTTCCGGTCCCCGTCTCCCCGGTGATCAGAATGGGGGGGGAGTCCTCCAGCGCGGCGATCTGCTGGATTCGAGCAACGATCTCGCGGATCGCGTCACACTTGCCGATGATCCCCATGAATGGGATCTCTCGATTCTCCCGCTCCCTGTAATAGGAGAGCTCCTGTCGCAACCGCGCGCTCTCACACGCCCGATCGGCCAGCAGCTTCAGCTCATCCAGATCGACCGGTTTCTTGATGTAGTCAAACGCCCCCAGTTTGACCGCCTCCACCGCGCCTTCAATGGAGCCGTAGGCGGTCATCATAATGACGGCAATGTTGCGGTCGAACTCTTTGATTCTACGGAGCAAGTCCATACCGCTTTGGCCAGGCAGGCAGACGTCCAGGAACACCAGGTCCGGGCGAAGGCGTTCGAGCAGTTCCAGCGCCTTGTCGCCGTTCTCGGCCACCTCTGCCTCATAGCCTTGCTCGGTCATGAACAGTTTGATCGAGCGAGCCAGGGTGCGCTCATCGTCCACAATCAATAGCGTCGAGGGATTCATATCGTCCTGTCCCGGTCACCCGATGAGGCCGGCAGTGTGATGCTCACCGTGGTTCCGACTTCCGGTGTGCTGGCGATAGCCAGCTGTCCGCCATTCTGTACCACATATCGTTTGGCGATGGCGAGGCCAAGGCCGGTTCCGTCTGCCCGTGTCGTAAAGAATGGATCGCAGACCGACGGGAGTAGTTGCGTGGCGATCCCTTTTCCGGTATCAGCAATCTCCAGAACGACGGATGCGGACTGACCGTTGTCGGGTTGGCGGTACCCTCGGATTGTGACAGACCCGCCCTCCGGCATGGCATCGAGGGCGTTGGAAAAGATCTCGCCAAGCGCTTGCTCCACCTGAATCGGGTCGACAGTGACGTCCGGCAGATCGCTCGGCAGGTCGATCTCAAGTCGGATGCCACGATCTTTGAGCGGCCCGGCGAAGGTGGGCAACAGGTCGTCGATTAACCTCGAGGGCTGCTCCGGCAGGGGACGGAACGGGCCGGGTCGGGAAAAGGCGAGCAGATGAGTGATTCGGCGATCCAAACGGTCCACCTCGGCAATGACCATCTTCAGATGCGTCCGCGCCACCGATCCGTCGGCGACGTGATGAAGGGTCACTTGGGCTGCGGCGCGAAGACTCGCCAGCGGATTGCGCAAGCCGTGGGCCACCGCGGCGGACATCTCGCCGATGGAGGCCAGTTTTTCAGATTGGATGAGTTGCGCCTGGGTCTCTTCCAGCTTCTTGATCTTCACTTCCAACTCGTGGTTAAGTCGGGCCATCGCCTCATGGGAACGTTTCAGGTTCTCGGTCATTCCGGCGAACGCCTGAGCCAGCTCGCCGATCTCGTCTTTCGAGCGGACCGCCACCTCGTGATCCAGATGACCTGCTCCCACGACCTCCATGGCCGCCTTGAGTTGATGGATCGGACGCGCCAGCCCCCTGGAGATCAGGATTGAGGCGGCAATCCCGAGGATCAAGGCGAGCAAGATGATCAAGGACAGCAGGTTCTGCTCTGTTCGCAGAATCTCGTCAAGCCTGGCGTAGGCCCGCTGCAGGCTGTGGGCGCGGGCTGCGCCGTAGACCTCTTTATTCTTTGCGCTGAGGGCGGGCAGCAGGCGGCCTTTCAGTTCCGTATTGGCCAGGACCAGCGCCGCGCTCCGCTGTCCGCCCTGGTACAAAGAGATAATCCGCTTGCCGACGTCGAACATCCGGGTATGGATCTGCTCGACGTCTGTCGCGAGGTCCATTTCATCGGACGCCAGTGTCAGCTTCCACTGGCGAAGCCGCTCTGCGATCTCCGGCTCCAGCCGGAAGAACTCTGCGTTCGCCTCATGGTCTGTCCCGGTGAGCAACCCCCAGACTTGGCGGCTCTGGCGGAACAAGACCGTTTCCAGCTCGGCATACGTGCGAGTTCTCGCCATGCTGTCGCCAAGCGCTCTGAGGGCTGCTCGCTCCTCCCGGTTATTCCATACGGCCTGTACGCCGATCAGGAGCACCGGGAGCACCATGAGCGAGAAGCCGAGCAGCAGCTTGCGTTGGAACTTCATAATGAGAACTGTAGCCGTCCTGCTTCAGCGCCGTCAAGGGAAAGTTATTGCTCGGTGGGGGATCGGGGTGGGCCGCCCCCACCATCCAATCACTACGAAGTCCTTTGACTTTTGCGTTAAATCGAGTAAGGTTAAAGCAACTCGCGGGGAGGGAGAGCACTGTGAAGGATGCCGCCCGATGAAGGTCACCCGCTACACTTACCTCCTGACTGTGAATGATAGAAAGCGGCATGAGCACGTTACTGAGCACGGGGACGTAAAGCGGTTCACGGTGCAGTATGAGACCTTCACCGAGGGGAACTGGTTCCCGGTTACCCGCTACGATACCGCCCACGGTTTTCCGCATATGGACAGGATCGGCCCCGATGGCACCGTTGAGAAAATCCACCTGCTCACCAAGGACTTAGGAGAAGCGTTGACGTTTGCTGATCAGGACGTCGACGAGAACTGGGTACGGTACAAAGAGGCGTACTTGAAAAGGAAGAGAGCATGACAGACCAAGAGCTGTTCACAAAAAATCTGAAGCTGTCAACAGAGTTCGACCTCTACCTCATCGAGCATCCCGAGGTGGCCGAACAGATTCCGGAAAACGCCGTAGTCGTCCTCCTCCCAGAAGAGGACCAAGAACTGTGTAAGAGGAACCTCGATTTGGTGAAAGCTCGCCGGGAGTCCGGGCAGGCAATAGTCCATGTCAGAATCGAAAAGGTTGCTCCGCCTCACTCACGACTGGTGAAGCCAAGGGTAGAGGTAGCGGCTTAAGGCGCTCCGCCGGATGGAGACCCCATCGCCTTTTCATGACCGTCTTTCGTCTTATCTTTTTGCACTCCCTCATTGGCCTCACGACAGGTCACGTCAATGCCGTCCATCCTGCCCACATCAGTGTCGTCACAATGAACGTGGCGGTATTCTGTCTGGTTCGTTGTATCACAGTGAGTCAAGGGAAAGTTGTGGTCGGTATCCGCTGTGATGGCACGCTTGCCCGCTACGCTCTCGGCGCCGTCACTTGATCGGCAGCGGGAACAAGACGTTAAAGATTAAAGAGATGATGTACTGGAACGGTACGCTGTGAGGGGGGGCGTGTCAATACGCTTTTTGGCGTACAGCAACAGTTGATTCCTAAACAGAATAGAGCCTGGTGTAGATCATGGCTGCACGCTACGAAGCAGACATGGCTCAACTCTCATTTCAATGACACCCTTCTGGATGGAGTAGCGTGTCTGTCGCTATGGGTTCGCAAGGCTCTCTTGCCCGTGGTATCGCGAGGAACGGCGCGGGCGGCTATTCCTGGAGCATCTCATGCTCAAGGAATTGAGCCGGGGTGACAATCTCGGTCTGACGGTAAGATCCCAGAGGGAGCAGATGTGCGTGGTCTCCAGTGATGAGGAACTCGGCGTGAGCTGCGAGCGCACATTCGAGGATGCGGTTATCGTCATCCTTATCGGTGATCACGCCGATTCGCTCCGTGGGTTGAACAAGATGGGCAATGGTGCGGATGGCCCTGACCCGCGCGTCGGCGTCCTTTTTACTGAAGCGGAACTTTTCTCGCAGCACACGGTCCAGCTCTGACAGGATAAACGGGCAGATGAAAAAGTCAAACTTCCCTCGGCGGATGCGAGACAGGATTTGATTCGGCTTGCTTGCTGGAAACGCAAGGGCGGAGATCAGGACGTTGGTATCGAGGACGATCCGCATGAGAGGAGAGATTATTTACGGACCGCATGGACGAGTCGATCCACATCCTCCTCCGTCCGAATGCCGAGGGCCTGAGCCTGCAGAGCCGTCTTCCGCTGAAGCTTCCGCCACCGTTGTTCGTCAAGGTAAAAACGCAGGGCCTCCCGGACCAGCTCACTCTTGGTCCGGTTTTCTTCCTTGGCGCCACGCTCAGCCTCTCTGACAAGCTTGGGGGGCAAGGAGATCGTCCATGTTTTAGTGGTCCGCATAACGTTACCTCCCGATCCTGAAGGATCAATCTTACTTAGTAAGCTAGGATCGAAGCAGGAGTATGTCAAGGGAAAACCGGTGTAGGGGCGAACCGACGTGTTCGCCCCATCCAGGCAAGGCACACAGGCGCCCTGAATCTCCTTGACAGTGGTGACGGCGTGGAGTTAGAAGTTAGAAGACACGGCGAGATCTGATCGAATTCGATGGAGGTTATGGTGGCGAAGGTCCTCAGTATCATTCCCGAGAAGTGCACCGCCTGTCGGGCCTGTGAGTTGGCCTGCTCTGTAAAGCACTATGGCGAGTTTAATCCCAGCCGATCGCGG
>JAHFDH010000006.1 GCA_023249055.1 Candidatus Methylomirabilota bacterium | reverse complement strand
CGCTACACCTACAGCGCAGAAGGGCCGGCGGATCTGTCGGTCACCGATGTCGATATGGGGCCGGATGGAATCCGGTGCCGGCTGCAGACCCCGTGGGGGACAACGGCGATTCACTCCCCGCTGTTGGGGCGCTACAACCTGTCCAACATCCTGGCGGCGGCGGCCACCGGCTTGCATCTGGGCGCGGATCTGTCTGTGGTGGCAGACGGGATCGCCGCGCTCCGCCACGTTCCTGGTCGGTGCGAGCGGGTGAATGAGGGGCAGGCGTTCAGTGTGATGGTCGATTATGCGCATACCCCTGACGCGCTGCGGCGTGTCCTCCGCATGGCGCGGCAGTGCTGTCCGGGACGTCTGATCGTTCTGTTCGGATGCGGGGGAGAGCGCGATCGGGGGAAGCGCCCGCTTATGGGAGAAGCGGCTTTGCAGTTGGCCGACTTTACGATCATCACCTCCGACAATCCTCGCGGCGAAGACCCTCATCAGATCATCGAGGAGGTCGAAACCGGGGCGAAAAAGGTGTGGGGTCAGGGAAAGGGCTATGTTACAATTTTAGATCGAGGGATGGCAATTCGAGAGGCCCTTTCGTTGGCGGGGAGAGGCGATATGGTGGTGATCGCGGGGAAGGGGCACGAGACCTACCAGATTCTCCGCGATCGTACGATTGCTTTTGACGACCGGCTGGTGGCTCGAGAGGCGCTTCACGAGTTGGGGTTCTGCTGCGAAGACAGGGTGTAGGGTGCAGGGTATAGGGTGTAGGGTGGAGAAGAGAGGGGCAGTTTTAGCCCCGATACCCTACCCCCTACACCCTAGTATTTAGGGCTGGCGTGCTGATTCGTGTCGGTGACCTGGACACCCATTTTATGGTGTGGGGAGAAGGAAGGCCGGTGGTTCTCCTGCATGGATGGGGCAGTTCAGCCGAATCTCTAAGCCCGGTTGCCAAGGCCTTAGAGGATCGATTCCGAGTGTACGCCCTTGACCTGCCCGGTTTTGGCTGGACCCCATCTGCTGCCACGACGTGGGGGACATGGGAGTATGCGTCCTATGTCGAGGCATTTATGGATCGCGTCGGTATCCCGGCAGCCGATCTGATCGGTCATTCATTCGGAGGCCGAATCGCGCTTGTCCTGGCCGCTCAAAGGTCCGACAGGGTTCGACGCCTCGTGCTGGTAGCTAGCGCGGGGATCCGCCCGAGACGAGGACTTCTGCATCGTGTCAAGGTCGGCGCCGTGAAGCTGGCAAAGCGGCTCTTTTCGCTGCCTGGGTGGGGCAGGGCGGGCGAGCGGATTATTGCCGAACTCTATGGGCGCATAGGATCTCGAGACTATCGGAATGCGGGATCGATGCGCGCCACGCTGGTGAAGGTCGTAGCCGAAGATCTTCGAGGGATCTTAGCGGCTATTCGTGCGCCCACTCTGATCATCTGGGGCGATCGTGATCAGGAGGTGCCTTTGTCTTCGATGCAGATCATGGCGCGCGGCATACAGGGCTCGCAGTTGGAGGTGTTTGAGGGAGCCGGCCATTTCCCGTTTATTGACAGTCCGGACCGTTTTAGCCGGGTAGTGAGGGGGTTCTTGTGGCAGGACAGCCGGTGATACGGGCGGATACGGTGCTCGGACCTTCATTCGCAGGCCGGGTCGTCACCGGTCTGCTGCCGTATGCGGCGGTTGTGGTGGCGCGTCATCTGGATCTGATCTACCTCACCCAGTTGGAGCGGTACAGCAGTGCGCGCCTGCGGAGCTGGGTCGCCAGACACTGGCGCATCATCCTGGACGGCCGAGGAGCCCTCGCCCAGGTAGCGGTCCTTGGGGCCGGAATCGTCCTTGCGTGGTCGCCGCTCTCTTCCATCCCCGGCTTCGGGTACGCCGGAACAGGTATCTTGTACATCGCGTGGCTGGCCGCCGGGCGATGGTTGAGCGCCCGGTACGCCTCGCTCCAGGTCAGCCAGCGGCTGCAATGGACGCCCCGTACGGTGCGCCTGGCGGCGGTCACGTGCGTCCTGGCAGTGGCGGCTATGCTGGCCGCCGCATGGCTGACTGCGGCTGTGCTGTCTCAGCTGACGGCGGCTCCTCGCGTCCTGCTGGTCGGCATCGGCCTGGCCGCCGGCCTGTGCGTCATGTCCGAAGCGGCAGCGGGCACCATCCTCGTTGCAAATCTGAGTCTCGCGCCGTGGGAGCGGACGGTCAATCGACGCTTCTACGCGCAGGCGGCGACGCGCATGCGCCGGTATCCCGGAGAGGTGGTCGGGATTACGGGGAGCTACGGAAAAACTACGACCAAGTTTATTACTGCCGCGTTGCTTCAGAGGCGCTATTCGGTCTTCAAGACGCCTGATGGGGTCAACACCACGATGGGCATTGTGCGGATCGTCCGTGAGGCCTTGCGGGATGATCATCGCTTTTTCGTTGTCGAGGTAGCGGCATACGGCCCCGGCGAGATCAGGGAGGTGTGTGAGATCCTGCGCCCCCGGTTCGGCATCCTCACGGCGGTCGGTGTCCAGCACCTCGAGCGGTTCGGCACGCCGGAGCGGATCGCCGAAGCAAAGTATGAGTTGATTGCGTCGCTTCCGCCGGATGGTTTGGCGATCGTGAACGCCGACGATCCGAACTGTCTGCGGCTGGCCGAACGCGCCGGACGAGAAGGTCGGCGCGTGCGCTTATATGGGATCGGCGAGGATGAGAGAGCGCTGAGCGTTCGCGGGAAAGATGTCAAGCTCTCCAGTAAGGGTTCGGCCTTTCGCGTGGAGACCGAGTATGGCGCCGCCATGTTCGAGACCAGGTTGCTGGGCGGTTGGAATATCGGCAATATCCTTGGGGCAACGGCTGCCGCGTTGGAGTGTGGCGTGCCTCTGGAGGAGATTGCCGATAGCGTGAGGACGCTCGCGCCGGCCCCAAAACGCCTGGAGATTCGCGAAGAAGGCGGGGTTATCAAGCTGATCGATGTCGCCAACGCCAACCCGCGCGGGGCGCAGATGGCCCTGGAGGTTCTCAGCCAGTTTGAGGGGGGTTCGAAGATCCTTATCACGCCGGGACTGGTAGAACTGGGCCAGATCGAGGCGGAGGAGAACCGGCGGTTGGGCCGGGCGGCGGCCGCAGTATGCGATTATGTGGTATTGGTCGGGCCGCAGCAGACACAACCGCTGCGGGAAGGGCTTCGCGAGGCCGGTTTTGCCGGAAGTCGAGTCCTGACCGCCAGGCATGCCGATGACGTCGCCGACTGTCTCAATGCGATCGTCTGCGAAGGCGACGTGCTGCTGTATGAGAATCGGCTGCCGGACAGCTACTTGGAATTTGCATGAACAGCAGTCTGACACGCATAGGGCTGATCTTCGGAAGCCGCTCGGTGGAGCGTGAAATTTCGATCCTGACCGCCAGCAAGGTCTATGAGGTCTTGCTGTCGTTACAGGACCGGTTCGAGACGCTGCCGATCTTTCTGACGGCGGAGGGTACGTGGCTTACCGGCGAGGCGGTTCGGGAATTGTTGACGGTCGATGCCGAGATACGAAAGCTGGCGGAACGCGACATCATAGCGGAACCGGCTGAGCGAGCGAAGCTCGACGCCGAAAAGCTGCGGTTGAATCGCGAGCGATACGCGCCGCAGCTTGAGAACCTGGACCGGGGCGTGAGCGCAATGGGGGCGGAGCCGCTCTTTCTGGCGCCGGATCCGTCGGTCGGCGGGTTGATGCCGCAGCAGGAACGGAAAGGCTGGCTTCGCAAACAGGTTCATCCTGCCATCGACGTGGCCTTTCCGGTCATTCATGGGACGCATGGCGAGGATGGAACGATTCAGGGTCTGTGTGAACTGGCCAATCTGCCCTATGTCGGGGCTGGAGTCGCCGCCTCGGCGGTAGGCATGGACAAGATTATGTCCAAGCTCGTATTTCAAGGCGCAGGCCTGCCCGTTGTCGAGGGGATTGGCATTACCCGGCGCGAACTGCTGGAAGATGAGGCGGCCGTCGTGCAGGCGATTGAGCGCACACTGTGCTATCCGGTGGTGGTCAAGCCGGCGGTGGCGGGTTCCAGCGTCGGTATCGGTGTCGCTCATGATGCGGGTGAAGCGGTGAGCCTGGCAAAGCGCGCGATGCGCTTCAGTTGCCGCGTGTTGGTTGAGCGAGCCGTACAGCAGCGGATCGAGGTGCAATGCGGCGTCCTCGGCAATCACGCGTTGACCGTCTCGGAATGTGAGGAGCTCATCAGCTCGGGTGAGGTGGTGGGCTACCGTGACAAATACCCCGAGGATAAGAAGCCGGGGCGCGCAGACCTGGCGCCGAGCATTATCCCCGCCAGGATTCCTCAGGCGCTTTCTGATGAGATACGGTCGATGGCGGCCGCGGCCTTCAAATCGATCGATTCGCGCGGGATCTCGCGGGTTGATTTCCTGGTCGACTCAGCCGCCATGAGGCCGTACGTCAACGAGATCAATACTATGCCGGGGTCGCTGTCCTTCACCCTCTGGGAGCGGAGCGGGGTAAAGCCGGCGGAGCTCATCGTTCGCCTGGTAGAATTAGCGCTTGAGACTCATCGGGACAAGCGGTCAACCCAGTTCAAATCGACAGAGGGTAAGGCGTTGGTCGATCGGCGGCATCTGGTGACGCCCGGCAAGTGAAAGGCCGGATATAGGGTGGAGGGTGTTGGGTAGAAGTTGAATGCTATATCATCTATTGTTCCCATGGCACGAGAGCTACACTATTTTGAACGTTTTCCGGTACGTGACCTTCCGCACGGCCGGGGCCATCCTCACCGCGCTGCTGATCAGTCTGCTGATGGGGCCGGCATTGATCCGCCGACTTCAGACGTTGCAGATCGGCCAGAGCATCAGAGACGACGGGCCGGCGGGTCATCTGCAGAAGGCCGGAACGCCCACGATGGGCGGTCTCCTGATCCTGGCCTCTGTGTGCATCGGGACGTTGCTCTGGGCGAATCTGACCAACCGGTTCGTCTGGCTTGCGCTGTTCAGCACGGTCTGGATGGGAGCAGTGGGGTTCGTCGACGACTACCGGAAGGTCGTGGCCAAGAACAGCAAGGGGCTGTCAGCCAGGACCAAACTGTTGTGGCAGGTGATTCCCAGCGTGTTTATCGGGCTCTTCCTGTACATCAACCCTATCGATGCGTACACCACGAAGCTGGCTATTCCTTTCTTCAAGCACTGGATACCCGATCTGGGCTGGGGCTATGTCCTGTTCGTGGCGCTGGTGATCGTCGGCGCGTCAAACGCGGTGAACCTGACCGACGGCTTGGATGGATTGGCTATCGGCCCGGTCCTGATCTCCGCTGCGGCGTACACGGTCCTGGCATACATTGCGGGACACGCCAGCATCGCTCACTATCTGCAGGTTGTCTTTGTAAGGGAGAGTTCGGAGCTGACGATCTTTGGCGGCGCCATCGTCGGGGCGAGCCTGGGATTTCTCTGGTACAACACCTACCCCGCGCAGCTCTTTATGGGCGACACCGGCTCGTTGGCGCTTGGGGCCGCTGTGGCGACGCTTGCGGTTCTGGTCAAGAGCGAACTGCTCTTACTCATTGTCGGAGGGGTGTTCGTGGCGGAGGCGATCTCGGTGATCCTGCAGGTTTTCTCCTACCGAACGACCGGCCGACGGGTCTTCCGGATGGCGCCGATCCATCACCACTACGAGTTGAATGGGATGGCGGAGCCGAAGATCATTGTCCGGTTCTGGATCATCTCGTTTATCCTGGCTCTGCTCTCGCTCACGACATTGAAATTGAGATGACATGCAGCGTGCGATGATCGATCTGGCCGGCAAGCATGTGGTGGTCATCGGATTGGCGCGATCCGGGGAGGCGGCCTGTCGTCTGTTGCTCAAACAGGGCGCCGCGGTCGTCGGTACCGACCGAAGGGGTGAGCGCGAGATCGGCGCCGACCTCTGTCGTCTGGAACAGGACGGGGTCAGACTTGAGCTTGGCGAGCGTTATCTTCGCTCTTTGCTCTCGGCCGATCTTATCGTGGTCAGTCCCGGGATCGATCTGCGCGAACCGTTGTTTCAACGGGTTCGTGAGGCGGACATCCCGCTTATCGGCGAGGTCGAACTGGCCTATCGGCACAGTGACGCCACGTTTATCGGGATCACCGGGACCAACGGCAAGAGCACCACGACGACCCTTCTCGGCGCAATGCTGCAGCAAGCCGGTCTGCCTGCGCATGTGGCCGGCAACATCGGTACCCCCCTCTGCAGGGTGGCGCCGTCCCTTGCTGCTGGCGAGTGCGTGGTCACGGAGTTGTCGAGCTTTCAATTGGAAACGATTGAGGAGTTCAGGCCGCATGTGGCGTTGCTCTTGAATCTTGCGCCCGATCATCTCGATCGCTACGATCAGGTCGAGGACTATTACCGGGCCAAGGCTCGCATCTTTGAGAACCAACGACCGTCCGACTTTGCCATTGTCAATGCGGACGATCCGCTGGTACTTCAGGCGTCAGCACAGGCCAAGGGGCGGAGGATCGCATTCAGCCGAACCAGACTGCTGGACGTTGGGGCGTGCGTCGAAGGCGATCAGCTTATTCTGGCCCTTGATGGCAGGCGAGGGGTCATATGCCGGGTGTCCGAACTGAAGATCCAGGGGGTGCATAATCTGGAGAACGCGCTGGCCGCCAGCCTGGCGGCGGCGGTAGCCGGCGCACCCACGACAGTGATCCGAACGGCGGTCACCAGTTTCGAGGGGCTTGAACATCGCCTGGAGTTTGTCGCGGAGATCGACGGCGTTCGCTATGTCAACGACTCCAAGGGGACCAATGTTGGGGCGGTCGTCCGGTCGCTGGAGAGCTTTGCGGACCCCGTTGTGCTGATTGCCGGCGGCAGGGACAAACATGGCGATTTCGCGCCGCTCATCCCCCTGGTCCGCGAGCGGGTCAAGAGGCTGATCCTGATCGGTGAGGCTGCTGACACACTGCGGCGCGTACTCGCTTCTGTCTGTCCGACAGAGGGGGCGTCGAGTCTTGAGGAGGCGGTACGGCGCGCTGCCGATGCCGCATCGCCGGGAGAGGTCGTCTTGCTGTCGCCGGCCTGCGCCAGCTTCGATATGTTTGCCGATTTCGAGGAGCGCGGGCGCGTCTTCAAGGCGGCTGTACGGAGGCTTCTGCCTCCCGCTTCCAGCATACGGGGGCAAGCATGATCGCTGCTAAGCGCCTCCCCTATGACAAGCTGCTGTGCGGCATCTCGTTGGTGCTGGTCGGGCTTGGTATCATCATGGTCTATAGCGCGGGCGCGATCAAGGCCGGGGAGAAATACGACGACCCGTTCTTTTTCCTGAAGAAGCAACTCCTCTGGGCCTTGATCGGAGTGGCGGTGATGATCTGGGCGATGAACCGCGACTACCGCACATTCCAGAGCTATGCGCTCCCACTATTTCTACTCTCGCTGTTGCTCCTTATTCTGGTGCTGGTCCCGTCCATCGGGGTCAAGGTCAACAATGCCAGGCGGTGGATTCGGCTGTTTGGGATCTCGTTTCAACCGTCCGAACTGGCCAAACTCTCTGTTGTCCTCCTCATGGCCAGGGTTCTCGCCAAAAGAGCCGATCAGGAGGAACAGTTTGTCAAACGCTTTTTCTTGCCGCTCGTCCTCTCCGGACTCGCGTGCGGCCTGATTGTCTTGCAGCCCCATTTCGGGATGGTGGGGATCCTGCTGTGTGCTGTCCTGGCGCTCTGTTTCGTGGCCGGTGTCCGTCTCAGCCACCTGGGCATCATCGGTCTCGTGGTCGCGGCGGTTGCCGTCGTATTTGTCCTCACCCATCCGTATGCGCTCGAGCGGGTGACGACGGTGCTGGATCGTACTCACGCCTCCTCCAAGGCCGTACACCAGACCAATCAGTCGATCTACGCATTAGGGCCGGGGGGGTTGCTTGGCCGAGGGCTCGGCGACAGCTACGGGAAACTGGGTTATCTGCCCGAATCCCATACCGAGTTCATCTTTGCCGTCGTCGGGGAGGAGACGGGACTTGTGGGGTCGCTGCTGATCGTCTCTCTTTTCGGTATGTTCTTGTGGCGGGGGACCCGGATTGCACTCCGGGCGCCCGATCTGTTCGGTACCTATACGGCGATAGGCATCACCTTTATCATTGTCGTTCAAGCCGTGATCAATTTTGGAGTGGTTGTCGGACTGCTGCCTATTACGGGCTTGCCGTTGCCGTTGGTCAGCTTTGGCGGCACATCGCTGGTCATTACCTTGTTCTGTATCGGCATCCTGCTCAGCATCTCGCGTTACCAGACGGCGAGAGGGCGGATCGCATGAAGGCCATTATTGCAGGGGGCGGGACAGGCGGCCACCTCTTTCCTGCCGTTGCCTTAGCCGAGGAACTCAGGTCGCGAACGACCGATCTGCCGCTGCTGTTTGTTGGCGTTGAGGGCGGGGTTGAGGCATCGTTGCTGGCGGCGAGAGGGTTTGAATTCGAAGGGATCAGGGCCTCCGGTTTGCAGGGCAAGCGGTTGCTGTCGCGGCTTCGGAGCCTGATGCTGATCCCCTCGGGTCTCATCCGGTCGCTGTCAATCCTTCGCGGGTTCCGCCCCGATGTCGTGGTCGGGTTTGGCGGCTACGCCTCGGCCGCCGTCGTGCTGTCGGCGGTGCTTGCGAGGGTTCCGACCGTGATCCACGAGCAGAACGCCGTGCCTGGGCTTGCCAACCGATGGCTGGGGAAGATTGTCGATCGTGTTGCGGTTGCCTTCGAAGGGGCATCCGATTTTTTCCCGGAAAGTAAGGTGCGGGTGACCGGCAATCCGGTGCGAACGGAGCTGTTCGGCGTAAGCCGGGCGGAGGCAGTGACCCGCCTGGATCTCGATCCGGATCGACTGACGATTCTGATCTTCGGCGGCAGCCAGGGGGCTCACCGGCTGAACGAGGCGGTCATGGAGGCGCTTCCGATGCTTGCGGACGAGCGGGAGCAGATCCAGTTCATCCATGCCACCGGTCCGCGCGACTGTGCTGCCGTCCGACAAGGATATGATACAGGGGGGTATCGGGCAGTGGTGGAGCCGTTCTTCCAGGCGATGGCTGCCGTGTATGCCGCCGCCGATTTCTGTGTCTGTCGGGCGGGAGCCGGCACCGTGGTCGAACTCTGCGCGCTGGGCAAACCGTCCGTACTCGTGCCGTTCCCATTTGCCGCCAACGATCACCAGCGCTACAACGCGGAAGCGGTGGTCGCCTCAGGCGGCGCCCGAATGGTGCCGGACCGCGAGCTGAGCGGCGCCGCGATGGCCGAGATCATACGAACGTTTCTCCGCGACCGAGAGGGACTTGAAGCCATGGCGCGCAGGGCGAAGGCCTTGGCGAAACCGGATGCGGCGATTCGTTTGGCCGATCTCGTCATACAGACTGCGCGCCGGGCTCCAGGCGTCAGGTTCTCCCTGTTCAATCGGGACCTGCGACGCGAGGCGGGGGGCTGTCGCCATGTTTAAGAAGATCCGGCACATCCACTTCGTTGGGATCGGTGGGGTCGGGATGAGCGGGATTGCCGAGGTCCTCCATAATCTTGGCTATCACGTCAGCGGCTCCGATCTGAAGGTGTCGGAGCTTGCCCTCCGTCTCCAGTCGCTCGGGATTACCGTACAGATCGGCCACGATCCCGCTCACGTACAGGATGCCGATGTCGTGGTCCGGTCCTCGGCGGTCTCTCCGGAGAATCCTGAGATTGTTGCAGCGAAGGCGCATGCCATTCCGGTCATTCAGCGAGCGGAGATGCTGGCCGAGCTGATGCGGATGAAGTATGGCGTGGCCGTTGCCGGCACGCACGGGAAGACCACCACTACCTCCATGGTGGCGACGGTGCTGGCCGGGGCGGGCCTGGACCCTACGGTCGTCATCGGGGGCAGGTTGGATGCGCTTGGCAGCAATGCGAAGCTGGGGCGCGGCGAGTTTATGGTTGCGGAGGCCGACGAGAGCGACGGTTCGTTCCTGAAACTGGCGCCCACCATTGCCGTCGTCACGACCATCGATGCCGAGCACCTGGATTACTACCGCGATCTGCAGCAGATCAAGGAGACGTTTCTGGAGTTTATCAATAAAGTCCCCTTCTACGGCTCTGCGATTCTGTGCCTCGATCAAGAACAGATCCGGGACCTGTTGCCCCGGGTACAGAAACGCATTGTCTCGTATGGCTGTCACACGCCGGCCGATTTGACGGCTGAGGGGGTCTCGCTGACAGGGCTTTGTTCCACCTTCAAGGCGAGGTTCATGGGGAAGCCGCTTGGGGAGATCCAACTGAGGGTTCCCGGACTGCATAATGTATCCAATGCATTGGCGGCCATAGCCGTAGGCCTCGAACTGGAGATCGAATTTGCTGCGATCCGGACGGCGCTCGAGGAGTTCTCCGGCGTCGCTCGACGTTTCCAGGTGAAGGGGAGTCCTCAGGATATCATGGTGGTGGACGACTACGCCCATCACCCCGCGGAGATCCAGGCGACGCTTAAAGCGGCCAAGGATGGATTCGGGCGCCGACTGATCGTTGTGTTTCAGCCGCATCGGTACAGCAGGACACAGCGACTCCTCCACGAGTTCACCTCGGCCTTTGACCTCGCCGATCAGGTGATCATCACCGAGATCTATCCGGCAGGCGAGGCGCCGATTGCCGGTGTCTCCGGTCGGCAGATGGCGGACGGCGTGATCGGCCGGAACAGACCACAGGTTGTGTACGTGGAACGTAAGGAAGAGATCCCGGATCGAGTCGTCGATCTGGCCCGTCCCGGGGACCTGGTCATTACCATGGGTGCGGGCGACATCTGGAAGGCTGGCGAGCAGATTATCAGCCGGCTGCAAGGGCCGGCAGCCGGCAAACAGCCGCCAGGCATCAGCGAAAAGCCGATCGCTTTCACGCCTGAAAGCCAATGATAGAAACGCTCAGTCTGCAGGAAAGACTCCACGGACTTCTGAAGGGGCGGGTCCTCACTGAGGAGTCGCTTGCGTCGCACACCTATTTCCGGATCGGCGGCCCGGCCGAGGTGATGGTCTATCCAGCCGATCTTGAAGATGTAAAGGCCGCGCTGAAGGTCGCACAGGATGAGGCGATCCCCGTCCTGATCCTCGGCAGCGGCAGCAACATGCTGGTGTTGGACGGCGGCGTCAGGGGTCTGGTCATGAACCTCTCGGAAACCTTCCTGGGGCTTGAGGTCTCCGGCGAACAGATCAGGTGCGGGGCGGGAGTACGGACAAGCCGTTTGCTGGCCCTTTCCGCGATGAGAAGTCTGACGGGTCTCGAGGGGCTGACGGGCGTGCCGGGAACCATTGGAGGGGCGATCAAGGGAAATGCCGGGACGTCTCTGGGCGCTATCATTGATCATCTTGACTGGGTTCGCCTTGTGGATCGACTGGGCGAGGAGCGGTGCCTCGCGCGGAAGGAACTCAGCGCGGGTTACAGAACCTGCAGGCTTCCGATGGGCTCAGTGATCGTCGAAGCCTGCTTCACCCTCCGGCGCGCAGAGGCGGCAGAGATCAGGGAGACGATCTCGACGTTGCTGGTGCGTCGCAATCTGACGCAGCCTGTGGAGGTCAGATCAGCAGGGTGCATCTTCAAGAACCCTCCCGGTGATTTCGCGGGACGTCTGGTGGAACATGCGGGACTGAAGGGTTTGCGGCGAGGTGGGGCGCAGATCTCTGAGAAACATGGTAACTTCATCGTGAACCTCGGCGGGGCCACGGCCGCAGAGGTCTTCTGGCTGATCGAGCGAGCCAGAGCCGAGGTGATGGCGAAGACAGGAGTCGCGCTTGAACTGGAGATTCAGATCGTCGGATCGCCCAGCGCGGGTTGAGGATAACGCCGGGTTTCGCCCGAATCGCCGCTTCCTGAGGTTGATATCGGGGGGATCAGGGTGGCAGCGGCAGAGCGTGACTCGCAGGGGCTCGCGGGTGAGTTCGCGTCTGAGACGCGGCGTGCGGGCGGCCATTCTTCCTGTGTTGCTGGTCGGTCTGGGATGGCTGGTCTGGCAGCAGATTCCACGCGCCGGGCTTATGCGCTATTTCCAGATCAGCAACCTTCTCGTTGAAGGCAACCACCGCGTGCCTGCTGCGGCGATTATCGGGAGCTTGGATCTGGCGCCCGATGCGAGCATTCTGGATGTCGATCTGGGGGCATGTGCGGCGATCGTTGCGCGTAACCCCTGGATCAACACAGTTCGGGTGAGCAGGCGCCTTCCGGCAACCTTGCAGATTCACGTGACGGAGCGCGCGCCGCGCGCCGTAGTGGTAGCCGACCGCGCCTACCTTGTCAGCGAGGATGGGTTGATCCTGCAGGAAGCGTCATCGGCAGAGATGTCCGATCTTCCGCTCCTCAGATTCCACGCCGAGCGCCCCCTTGAGACGGGTGCGCGGATCGATTCCGCCCGCGTTGAACAGGGGACGCATCTATGGCAGCGGTTTCATCAGGGCGCCTTGGGACCGGATGTACAGGCGAGGGAGATCCAACTGAAAGGCGACGGAAGCTACACGGTGCTACTGGATCAGGGGTTGCCCTCCCTGCATTTTGGAGGGGAAGAAGACGTGCAGCGGCAGTTGGATCGATTGACGCGGGTACTTGAGATACGCGGGACTGCCCTGCGCGAGTTGGAATATGCCGATTTCCGGTTTGCCGATAAGGTGATCGTCAAGCCGCGTGCGAAGGGTGGCGCATGAGCCGGAAGGGCGAGATCGTGACGGGGCTCGACATCGGGACGACCAAGATCTGCGTCATTGTTGCTGAGGTGACGGGGAATGAGGTTGAAATCGTCGGATGTGGAATCAGCCCATCGCATGGTCTGAAGAAGGGTATCGTCGTCAACATCGATGTGACCATTGAGTCGATCAAACAAGCGATCGAGGCGGCAGAGGCGATGGCAGGCGTGACCCTGGACTCCGCATTTGTGGGGATTGCCGGAAGTCATATTAAGGGGATCAACAGCAGGGGGGTGATCGCCATCTCCGGTAAAAACCAGGAAGTTACCCAGAGCGATGTCGATCGCGTCATGGAAGCCGCCAAGGCCATTACGCTGCCCGCGGATCGTCGAGTGATTCACACGATTCCCCAGGAGTTCATCATCGACGACCAGGGGGGGGTGAAAGAACCGGTCGGCATGAGCGGGTGTCGGCTTGAGGCCGAGGTCCATATCGTGACCGGCGCCGTTGCCTCGGCAGAAAACATCGTCAAGTGCGCGAATGGGGCAGGGTTGGAGGTGCGGGATATCGTGCTGCAGCCATTGGCCTCCAGTGAAGCGACGCTGACCGCCGACGAGAAGGATCTTGGGGTCATCCTGATCGATATCGGCGGAGGCACCTCGGACATCGCCGTCTTTATTGATGGGAGCATCCGCCACACGGCGGTGCTGCCGCTGGGTGGTGACTATCTGACCCATGACATCGCTATCGGACTCAGAACGCCGCCGCAGAGCGCCGAAGAGATCAAGCGCCGGTATGGTTGCGCGCTGGCTTCCCTCGCGGGGAGCGAGGAGGTGGTGGAGGTCCCGAGCGTCGGTGGCCGCAAGCCTCGCCTGCTGTCGCGGCAGATGTTGTGCGAGATCGTTCAGCCAAGGATGGAGGAGATCTTCACGCATGCGGGACTGGAGGTGCGGAGGGCCGGATTGATGCAGCAGGTGGCCGCAGGGATTGTGGTAACCGGCGGATCCTCGGCGATGGCGGGTGTGCCGGAGCTGGCTGAGCAGCTCTTCGATCTGCCGGTACGGCTTGGGATCCCATCCGGCGTTGGCGGCCTGAAGGAGGTGGTCAGCTCGCCGATGCACGCAACCGGCGTAGGTCTGGTGCTGTACGGCGCGGCGCATCTGGACCAGCATCGATTCACTAGAGCATCGGAGCGAAGCCTGGTAGATAAGATTATCAATCGGATGCGGCAGTGGTTTAGCGATTTCCTGTAAGATCCAACATCCAACAACGACGTTCGAGGGGAGGTGGAGATGCCATTTGCGCTGGAGATCGACGGTGAGCACGCGGCCAAGATCAAGGTGATCGGAATTGGAGGCGGGGGGTCCAATGCGGTCAATCGGATGTCGTCATCGGATTTCACCGGGGTTGAGTTTTTTGTGGTGAATACGGACACTCAGGCGCTCAGAATGTCTCCGGTGGACACCAGGCTTCAGATCGGTGCGAACGTGACGAGGGGTCTGGGAGCGGGGGCGAATCCGGAGATCGGGCGACAAGCGGCGCTTGAGGACAGCGACAAGATCCTGTCTCTCCTGGAAGGCGCGGATATGGTGTTTATTACCGTAGGGCTTGGGGGAGGGACGGGAACCGGCGCCGCGCCTGTCATCGCGAACCTTGCCAAGGAGTTGGGTATTCTGACGGTCGGAGTCGTGACCAGGCCGTTTGCGTTTGAGGGCAAGGTCCGAGAGACTCACGCAACCCGAGGACTTGCCGCGCTGTGCGAGAGCGTCGATACCTTGATTACCATCCCAAACCAGCGGCTGCTGCAGGTCGTGGAGCGACAGACCTCGCTGACCGACGCCTTCAAGGTTGCCGACGACGTGTTGCGCCAGGCGGTGCAGGGGATTGCGGATCTCATTGTGGTGCCGGGTCTGATCAATCTGGACTTTGCCGATGTCAAGACCATCATGTCGGAGCGCGGGATTGCCATGATGGGAATCGGCGTGGCGTCGGGGGAGAACGCAGCCTCCGAAGCGGCCGTTAAAGCGATCAACAGCCCGCTTTTGGAAAACGTCTCCATCGACGGCGCCAGGGGCGTCCTCATCAACATCACCGGCGGCTCGGCGCTGTCGCTCTACGAGGTGAATGAGGCCAGTTCCACGATCTGTAAGTCGGCCCATCAAGATGCCAATATCATCTTTGGGGCGGTGATCGACGAGTCGTTGGAAGATAGTGTCTGCGTGACGGTGATTGCCACCGGGTTCGAGGCTGCTGCCTCAGTAATAGAGGACGGGTCTTCAAAAAATATGGTCGAAATGAAGGCGTACGCAGCCAAAGCAGCGGAGCGCGGGGGCTTCCTCAGGAAGCGCGGGGCGCCCGGGCGCGAGGCTGCCGATGAGCAGTTCAATCTTCGCGAGATGGAACTGAGAGCGGCGGACCTTGACGGGGACGAGTTGGATATCCCGACCTTTTTGCGGCGCCAGGCCGATTAGCAAACTCGGACAGCTCCTTCTTGAGGCGTGCCAGGGAAGGGGGTGCGATAATGATGCGACTCAGCGAACTGTTTCAGATGTTCCTGTCTTCGAGCAGATCGGCAGCGACCTGCCCGCACTGCTTGTTGCCGATCGGCGGATCGGAAAATGTCTGTCCGAACTGCCGTCGGCTGTTGCGGTTTGAGGGGATCGCGGAGCTCAGGGCGACGAACCGTCCGGACGGATCGCGCCTTGCGGCAGCGCATGCGGGCGCGGGAGGTCGAGAAGGGCGAGCTTGACGGAGCGGGTCAAGGATCGGATTGAACGGGTGCGGCAACGGATGGCCGAGGCGGCCGGTCGCGTTGGTCGAAACCCTGAGGATGTCGAACTGGTTGCCGTCACCAAGACCGTACCGGTCGCCCGCATCCGGGAGGTGATCGATGCCGGCGTGACGCTGCTGGGCGAGAATCGGGTCCAGGAGGCGTCAGATAAGATCGCTCTCCTCAGATCATTCCCGGTCACCTGGCATCTGATCGGTCACTTACAGACAAACAAGAGCCGGCCCGCCGCTGAGCTGTTTGAACTGATCCATTCGCTCGACTCTGTGAAGCTGGCTGCCGCGCTGGACCGGCATGGAGCCGCCTTACAGAAGCAGGTCCGAGTTCTTGTCGAGATCAACCTGGGAGGCGAACCGAGCAAGACCGGTCTCCTTGAACCTGATCTCGTACCGCTGCTCGAATCCTGTCGTCAGTTTACACATCTGGCTATCGAAGGCCTGATGGCCATCCCGCCATATCGCCGGAATCCTGAGGACGTTCGTCCTTTTTTTCGAAGGCTCCGATTGCTGCGAGATGAGGCGGCCAAGGCCTGTCCCGACTATCCGCTCCGCCACCTCTCCATGGGGATGAGCCACGATTACGAGATCGCCATCGAAGAAGGAGCCACGCTGGTTCGTGTCGGCACGGCGATCTTCGAGGCCAGATCAGCCGTTTAATCCTGCAATTTTTCGTTGACAGTAATAGAACGCCCTTTTATTATCACACCGTTTTTTCTTCCGTCCGACAACGAATCTCCGGCGACACGACGGCAATGTACACTGAGAACCCATTGTCTTGTTTTGCCGACTGGTGTGCGAGGGGTGTATGGATCATCGAAAAAAGGAAAAGGCCGATTACCTTGTCCAGTCTGTCGATCGAGCGCTTGACATCCTGGAGTCGTTCGATTATCAGACGGGGGAGTTGGGCGTCACAGAGCTCGCGGAGAAGCTTCACCTACCCAAAAACAATGTCTTTCGACTACTGGCTACCCTTGAGGTCCGGGGCTATATCGAGCAGGACAAAAAGACCGCCAACTACCGCTTGGGGATGAAGCCGTTTGAGGTCGCCAACGTCTTCCTCCATCATCTCGGCTTTCGTCGCCAGGCCAGGCCGATCATTGAGGAGTTGGTCAACCAGTGCAATGAAACCGCCTATCTAGCTGTACTGGATGGATCGGAGGTCATCTATGTTCTGGTTGAGGACTCCAGCCTGATGGTTCGGGTCGCATCGTTTCCCGGACGGCGTCTCCCGGTCTACTGTACCGCCGCAGGCAAGGCGCAACTGGCCTATGAGTCGGCCGACCGGTTGGACAGCATCCTTCAACAGCAGCCGATGCGCGCTCTGACTGAGCATACGATTACCGATCCCCAGGCATTCCGGGACCATCTTCGTGAGGTGGCCAGAGTCGGGTTCGCCGTTGATAATGAAGAGTACGAGCCGGGGGTACGGTGTATTGCCGCTCCCGTCAGAGATTATTCTCGAAAGGTGGTGGCCAGCATCGGCCTGTCCGGCCCTGTCACCCGGTTCTCCCTTGAGCGGATCGAGCATGAACTCGCCCCGCTTGTCAAGACGGCAGCGGTCAAACTCTCCGAACGGCTCGGCTACGAGACGGCAACAGTTCCAGCCGACTGATAAAACAGAGTTTGATTGTCAGACTATCAGCGCGCCTCTACAAGGACGGGATCATCGCGAAGCCTTCGTCCTACGCGTACGCCTTTCCCGACCTGCTCACGTTCCACGATGCGGCGACGCCGCTCCGTTAGCGGGGGCCAAGCGGATGGATAAAGATCTGCGCTTCAGTGACGCGTATTCGCCGCTCGAAATTGCGCGGAAAGTCGAGGGCCTCGGTGTGGCGAAGGCGCGCACCGATCCACTCACGCTGCTCGTGCTGGGCGTGCTGGCCGGCGCCTTCATCTCGCTGGGGGCGTTCTTTTTCATCGTCGTGGTGACCAAATCCACTCTTGGCTTCGGTCTGACGCGGTTGTTCGGCGGCTTGAGCTTTTGCCTCGGCCTGATCCTCGTGGTTGTTGCGGGCGCCGAGCTGTTCACCGGGAACAACCTCATTGCTATGGCCTGGGCGAGCGGGCTGATCAGTACCCGAGAGGTCATGCGCAACTGGTTCCTGGCCTACCTGGGCAATGTGGGCGGCTGCCTGGCTACGGTACTGCTCGTCGTCTGGGCCAACGTTGCGAGCCTGGGCGGGGGCGCTGTCGGCGAGACGGCCGTCAATATCGCTCGCACGAAGGCTGATCTCTCAATCATCGAGGCCTTCGCGCGCGGCGTGCTGTGCAACGCGCTGGTCTGTCTGGCGGTGTGGCTCGCCATGGGCGGGCGTAGCGTGACGGATAAGATTCTGGCAATTCTCTTTCCCATTACCGCGTTTGTGGCCATGGGCCTCGAACACTCGATCGCCAACTGGTTCTTCCTGCCCTTCGGGTTCGCGTTGGATGCGGAAGGTACGGTGTCGGTCGTTAAGGCTACAAGAAATATCGTTGCCGTAACCGCCGGCAATGTGGTCGGCGGAACCCTGCTGGTCGCCGGCGTGTACTGGGTGGCCTACTTGCGAGGCGAGCGTCGGCCGAACGATGGGCCCTCCTGAATCCCGACGGGGGTTCGACCCTGTCCTCTGGCATACCCTCTCCAGCGAAACCGTTTTTGCCCACCTGAAATCTACGCCCACCGGTCTGACGGAGGTTGAGGCTTCCCGACGGTTGGTGGAGTATGGGCCGAACGAGCTGCAAGCCGCCCGCCGCATCTCGCCGTGGACCATCCTCTTAGAGCAGTTCAAGAACGTGTTGATTCTCATGCTGCTCGTGGCGACAGCACTCTCCGCCTTTCTTGGACACGGGATTGAGGCTATCTCTATTGCCGTCATCGTACTGTGTGCTGCGTTGTTAGGATTTGTGCAGGAATACCGGGCCGAACGCGCCACTGAAGTATTGCGTGAGATGGCCGCGCCGACCGCAACCGCCCTCCGCGATCGGGGGGAGGTTGAGATCCCGGCGCGCAACCTCGTGCCGGGTGATGTCGTCCTGTTGCGGGCAGGCGACAAAATTCCCGCCGACGTCAGATTGATCGAAGCCGTTAATTTGCAAATCGAAGAGGCCGCGCTGACAGGCGAATCGGTTCCGGTGGCAAAGGATGCCGCGCCCCTTACGAACGGTGAATTAGCCTTAGGTGACCGCAAGAATATGGCCTACGCCGGCACCGCTGCGACCTATGGCCGGGGCCGCGCGGTGGTTGTGACGACGGGTATGCATACTGAGTGTGGCAAGATTGCCGAAATGCTCCAAACGGTTGAAACCGGTAAGACTCCGTTGCAGGAAAACCTGGATAAGGTCGGTCACGCGCTGGCGTGGGCCGCCTTGGCAGTGGTGACGGCTATTGTTGCTGTCGGTCTGTTGCGTGGGCAATCCTTCATTGAGATGTTGCTGCTCGGGATTGCGCTGGCGGTTGCCGTTGTCCCGGAGGCGTTGCCTGCCGTAGTCACGATCTCACTCGCTATTGGCGTACAGAGGATGGTCAAGCGCCATGCGCTAATGCGCCGCCTTCCGGCGGTCGAAACGCTCGGCAGCGTTTCGGTCATCTGCTCCGACAAGACCGGCACACTGACGAAAGACGAGATGACGGTTCGAAAGATTTTTGTAGCCGGGCAGATGCTGGACGTTTCGGGGGCAGGGTATGAGCCGCGCGGCCGGTTCTCGCATGATGGCCTCACGATTGAACCGTCCGACCCGCTGACACTGCTGTTACGCGCTGCCGCGCTGGCCTCCGATGCGCATATCGTTCACAGTGAGGCTGATGGCCGCTGGCACGTCAAAGGCGACCCAACGGAGGGTGCATTGGTCGTCGTTGCTGCTAAGGCCGGGTTGAACAAGGCCGACCTTGAGTTGCAATGCCCCCGCGTGCACGAAATCCCCTTCACTTCCGAGACCAAACGCATGACCACGCTGCACAGCGAGCCGGAGGACGTTGTGGCGTACAGCAAAGGCGCGCCGGAAATGGTCCTCGATTCATGCGTCCGGCAGATGACGGCGGATGGAGCAACAGCCCTTGATATCGAGAGTCGGGCGATGATTCTGGAAACTGCTCGCGGGATGGCAGGCGAGGCGTTGCGGGTTCTGGCAGTGGCTTTCAAGCCGGGCGCAACACCGGAACACGCTGAATACGACATGACATTTCTTGGTTTGGTGGGGATGATCGACCCGCCGCGCCCTGAGGCGAAGGCCGCGATTGAAACGTGCGAACAAGCCGGGATTAAGCCGGTCATGATTACCGGCGATCACCCGCTGACCGCGCAAGCAGTCGCGCGCGAGTTGGGATTGCTCAAGACAGGCCGCGTCGTGACCGGCGCGGAACTGGAGGCCATGAGCGAGGCTGAGTTTGAGCGTGAGGTCGAGCAGATCGACGTGTACGCTCGCGTCTCCCCGGCGCATAAGTTGCGTGTGGTCACGGCGTTGCAAAAGAAAGGTCACATAGCCGCGATGACGGGCGACGGGGTCAATGACGCGCCCGCGCTCAAGAAGGCCGACATCGGCATCGCGATGGGCATCACCGGAACGGACGTGACCAAAGAGGCCGCCGCCATGACGCTCACCGATGACAACTTCGCGTCTATTGTCGCGGCGGTGGAAGAGGGGCGGGGCATCTTTGGCAACATCAAAAAATATCTGATGTACCTGCTGTCGTGCAACATCGGTGAAATTATCCTGATGGCCGGAGCCGTACTGCTGGCCCTGCCCATGCCGTTGACTGCCGTGCAAATCTTGTACGTCAATCTCGCCACCGATGGCCTGCCCGCATTGGCGTTGGCCGTAGACCCCCACGAACCCGACTTGATGCGCCGCAGACCGCGAAACCCGCGTACCGGCATCTTCACTCGGCCGGTAGTCACTGTGATGGTGGTGGGAGGATTCTGGTCGGCGGCCGTCAACGTGGGCCTGTTTGCATGGGCGCTCCACTCCAGCCGGAGCATCGAACACGCCATGACCATGACGTTCGTCTCACTGATCCTGATTGAGTGCTTCAAGGCCTACAACTTCCGCTCCGACCGCCATTCAGTGTTGAATAAGCCCTTTGCCAATAGGTGGTTGAATCTGGCGATTGTATGGGGGATAGTGCTGTTGGCCATCATTGTCTATGCACCTTTCCTGCATGAGCCGTTTAGCACGGTGAGCCTCACACTCGTGGATTGGGCGATCGTCGTCGTGGTGGCTTCTACGATTTCCCCTGTGTTAGAATCGGCCAAGTGGATGGCGCGTCGCGGCTGGTTCGGGGAGATGAGTTAGGGGTGAGTAAAAGGGGAGAATCAGAGCCATGGCGATTCGGGTTGTTCGACTCGGCACCCCGCGGACTCCCGGCGAGGGGCTGCGCCTGGGTACAGTTCGGCGTCCGCCGCGGGGAGTGCCTAAGGACGAATACGCGTCACGCGACTTCTATGACGTCTGGCTGCCGGAGCTGGCGCCGTCAGAAGATCTTGTCAAGCTCGCGCTCGGCGCTCAGGATGAGCGTGAGTGGCAGACGTTCGTCAAGCGGTATCGAGCCGAGATGAAGCGTCCTGCCGCCAGGCGGCTCCTCAGTCTCCTGGCTGCCTTTTCGCAGCACACAGCCTTTTCGGTGGGGTGCTATTGCGCAGACGAGACCCGCTGTCACCGCTCGATCCTCAAGGCGCTGCTCGAAGAGCATGGCGCGCGCCTTGAATCACGAGTGATGTAGCCCATTCCACAAGATGACGCCGGCCTCGTGGCTGAGAAAGAGATTGTTCGACCGATATCATGCTCCGCCAGCAGGGGTTGGGGCTGCGGCAGGCGTTGGCCCTGCAGGAGGCGTTGACGCTGCGGCAGGTCCTGGCGTTGCGGGAGACGTTGGCGCTGCTGCGGGAGCTGCTGCAGCAGCAGGTGCCGGTGCTGCAGCAGCCGGCTTGTCTTCCACTGCAGGCGCGGGTACAGCTTTTTTGACCGACAGTTGCCACCGGGCTAAGCCGTCCAGCATCTTCTTCGGGGCGGCGACGGTAAAGCCCTGGCTGGTGGCCCACTGCTGTATCTCCGCTACCAGCGATTGCTCGGGCACGACAATCACCAACTCGTCGTCTGCTGCCAACTCATGCAGCGCAAGCTTGGCCTGTGGCAATCGGTAGTGACGCATCTCTCCCAGCAACTGTAAGAATCGCTTCATCGCGGTCAGTATCCTCCGTGAAGAGCGCCGTTGTGACGGCGCGGTGGACAATCGTTTGAATTTTCATCTGCGTGAGAGCCTACCAGAAGCCGGTAGGCGAAGTCAACGTGCCTGGAATCCGCTTGCGCCGATACCTACCTTTTGATAGCCTCGCCATGGGTTCGTGCGAACGACACGACTGCTTTTCGAAAGGGAGTGCTCTTTTCTGAAAGGAGACACAGGATGGCGGCCAAAAAAATACTGATGCTGGTAGGGGATTTTGTGGAGGACTACGAGGCGATGGTCCCCTTTCAGATATTGACTATGGTCGGGCATACGGTCCACGCAGTCTGTCCCGGCAAGAAGGCCGGAGAAACCATCCGTACAGCCGTCCACGACTTCGAGGGCGACCAAACCTACAGCGAGAAGCGGGGTCATAACTTCGCCCTTAACGCTACCTTCGCTAAGATCAGACCTAAGAATTACGACGCCCTGGTGATTCCAGGAGGACGCTCGCCGGAGTACCTTCGCCTGGACGAGAAGGTGCTTGACATCGTCCGCCACTTTGCCAAGGAGAACAAGCCGATTGCCTCGATTTGTCATGGACAGCAACTCTTGACGGCGGCCGGCGTCGTGGAAGGCAAACGCTGTACCTCCTACCCAGCCGTGAAGCCAGAGCTGATCCGAGCCGGCGCCAAGTGGGAAGAGGTAAACGCGACCTTTTCCAACGCCTACGTGGATGGCAACCTGGTTACAGCCGCCGCCTGGCCCGGCCATCCCGAATGGATGCGCAAATTCCTGGAAATTTTAGGCTCCACGATCCAGCCGTAACTATCATCTTGCGATAGAGGGGTATCTTCTTTGGCACGGCTAGGGTTTTCCGCACTGTTTCTCGCGGTCGTAATAATAATAGGGACCGTAGGGTATCGCTTCCTTGAGGACTATACATGGCTCGAAGCCCTCTTTATGACGATCATTACCATTTCTACAGCGGGGTTTCAAGAGGTCAGACCCTTGAGCCCGGCCGGCATGGTCTTCACGATCGGGCTCCTGTTTAGCGGACTGGGAGTCGTGCTCTATACAGTGGGAACCATCACCGAAAAAATCGTGGAGGGGGAGTTTCAGCAATTCTTCGGGAGGAAGAGAATGGAAAAGAGAATCGCCGCCATGGCAAACCACTATCTCGTGTGCGGCTATGGTCGCATCGGAGAGGTGATCTGCCGTGAGTTGGCTTCAAAGCCCGTCCCATTTGTGGTCATTGAGCTGGATGAAGAACGGGTTCGCAAGATGGAGGAGGCGGGCTACCTTTTGCTCAAGGGGGATGCCACCGATGAGAAGGTCCTCCTGGCTGCTGGGGTGATGAAGGCCAAAGGTCTCTTTGCTACTCTGCCGGTCGATGCGGACAATGTCTTTATGATTCTTACGGCCAAGGATCTCAACTCCTCCATCTTTGTGGTGGCCAGGGCCACGACGGAGCGGAGCGAAAGGACACTCGCCCACGCGGGGGCCGACAAGATCATCTCGCCCTACGCAATGGGGGGGCACCGAATGGCTCAAGCGGCCCTTCGCCCTGCCGTGGTAGATATCATTGAACTGGCCACGCACTATCGCAGCCTGGAGTTGCAGCTTGAGGAGATTGTAGTACCCCCGGAATCTCCATGCGAGGGAGTCACGTTGCGCGACTCCGGGCTGTTCCAGGAGCGAGGGGTGATTGTGGTGGCGATCAAGCGGGCGTCGGGCAGTATGATCTTTGATCCCTCTATAGATGAAAAGCTTGCGGCTGGGGATCATCTTGTCGCCTTGGGAGAGATTGCCCGCCTGAGGGGGCTAGAGCGGCGGCTGGAAGCGAGCCCGCCACAATGATGATGGAGGAGATGGCGCATGATTCCTGGTTCTGGGGATGGGGGATCCTCTGGATGGTGATGCTGACGGCCTTCTGGCTTCTCATCTTGCTGGTACTGGTGCTGGCGGTTCGGTGGCTCTGGCAGGCCGGTTCTGCGACCCGATCCGTCCGGCTGCCGGAGGAGTCGGCCATGGAGATCCTCAAGAAGCGGTACGCCAAGGGCGAGATCGGGAAGGAAGAGTTCGAGACCATGAAGCGCGATCTGCTGTGAGAGGTGGGGGAGAATGATGCTACGGTTGCGAGATCACCCAAAACCTTCCAGCGTGTCGGCCCGGTCGTTTGACGGTAAGGTGGCGGGTTATGCCGCCGCGTTACTTGTCGTACTGCCTTTCCTTGTGTTGTATATAGACGGTCCGGCGAGTAATTTTATCCTGTCGGTGCAAAGCGATTGGGGCCTGCGGGTGGCGAATGCGATCACCGCCATGGGATACGGCCTGGCGGATGCCGCGATTGCCGGTATCCTGTTAGTGATCGGCCTGAAGGCTGGAAAGCCCCGAGAAGCGCTCGCGGGGAGACTCGGCTTGTTTGCGGTGATTGTCAGCAGCCTTTCCGGCCAGATCTTAAAAAATCTATTTTGCCGATCTCGACCACTGACTGAAAAATCCGGCGAATTTTTTTCCGAGTTTCCATGTCTTGGTAAAGGAGCCGGGTTTATTTCCTTCCCCTCCGGCCATACTGTCACCGCCTTCGCTCTGGCGTTTGTGCTCGCTCGCGCCTACCCCAGGTACGCGGTGCTCTTCTATGGACTGGCCGTCCTGGTTGCCCTCTCCAGGGTCTATCTTGCCAAGCATTTCCCCTCGGATGTTGTGGCTGGAGCTGCTGTTGGGATCATGGCGGGTTGGATCGTGTGCCGGTTTGCGGCCTTTTCCCTTGTGCATGGGCGCACCTGAGAAGGCGACACCTGCGGTAACCGGTTCCCGCCGATGGATTCGAGAAGTTGCTGTAACGGCCCTCCTCCTCGGTACGAGCTTCCTCCTCTTTTTTTATCGCCTGGATTCGCTCTCGCTGTTCGATGCAGACGAGCCGGCCTACGCTGAGGCGGCGCGGGAGATGCTGCTCTCGGGCGACTGGATCACACCCCACTTCAATTTCCAGCCCCGCTTCGACAAACCGATCCTGTTTTACTGGCTGATTGCGCTGGCCTACACATGGTTCGGGATCGGCGAGTACGCCGCCCGTTTCTGGTCCGCCGTCTTCGCGACCGGCCTGACGCTGTCAATCTACCTGTTCGGACGGCAACAGCTCGGTCGGCGAGCCGCAACGATTGCGGCGCTCGCCTTTGCGACGAACGTCGGGACCGTCGTCCTGGCGCGGGCGGCGGTCACCGATATGACGCTTGCCTTTTGCATGACCTGGACGCTCTTTTGCTTTTTCGACGTCTATCTGGCCGCCGACAAAACGCATGCGCGTCTCCCATTTGCCGGATATGTTGCCCTCGCGTGTGCCGTTCTCACGAAGGGCCCCATCGGTCTGGTGCTTCCCGGGCTGATTGTCGGCCTGTTTCTGGCTATTCGCGGAAAGGGTCTGGCGACTCTTTCCAGGCTCCGTTTACTTCCTGGGTTGGTCCTGTTCGGCGTGATCGCGCTCCCCTGGTACGTCTTGGTCCTGCGCGAGCATGGAGGGGCGTTCATCCAAGGGTTCTTTGTGCAGCACCATCTGAACCGCTATCTGGGCGTGATATCAGGTCATGTCGGGGGGCTCCTGTATTTCCTGCCGGTCATCGTTCTTGGATTTTTCCCGTGGAGCGGTACGCTGGCCAATGCCTTCAGCCGACTCTGGGCGATTCGTGGCCGGTTGCGCGCTGAACTGACCGGACGGCAGGAGCTGGTGCTCTTTTTGTGGCTGTGGTGCGGCGTTGTCATTGTTTTTTTCTCGTTGTCCCGCACGAAACTTCCCTCCTATATCTTCCCCGCTGTTCCTGCGCTTGCCCTGCTGGCTGGGACCACGGGCGATGCCGTCTACGACGTACGACAGCGGGATAAGAGGTGGGCGGGGGTATGCGACTGGTTTGTGGGGGGGACGGCCTGTGCACTCGCTGCGGTCCTCCTCTTCATGCCCTCGATTGCTGATCGCATCCGCGTTCGCGCGGCGCCGGATATCCCCCCATTTGACTTCGGGTTTGCGCCATACGTACTAGCCGTTCTGCTCCTGGTTGGGCTTGCCTTCGCAATCACAGCCAGGCGAAGGGGGCAGGAGAATACGGCGGCGGCTGGGATGGCGGTCACCATGGTCCTGAGCATCATGCTGGTCGTACATCGGATCGCTCCGGCTGTCCATGAGCGTCTGCAGAGCTCTCTTCGCGACTTTGCCCTCCTCGCCAGGCAGGAGCTTGGCCCGGCGGACCTCCTGGCGACCTATGACCTGAACGTGCCGAGCCTTGTATTTTACTCGGAACGGTCGATTGCGGTCATCAGGAAGGGGGAGGAGGCGGAGTTTGGGCGTCTTGCTGCCGCGCATGGGCGGCTCTTCATCGTCGCCAAGGCTGCCGCAGAAACTCGCTTACGCGAGATGTCGGATATTTTCCCCTTGGACAGGCGAGGGGGGTATGTCCTATACTCTACTCGTTCTGCTCCGTGAAACGGGTCCGGTTGACAGAGAGGCGCGCGCGTGATTGCCGAGACAATTCTCTCCCCTGTTGCTCCTGAACTCGCCCTGGTCGAGGAGCGGCTGCTCCAAGATATCAGCGGCGATGTGGAGTTGATCTCCGAGATCATCCGATATGTGCTCAAGAGCGGCGGGAAACGGGTCCGGCCTGCGCTGCTGCTGCTCTCGGCCAAGCTCTGCGGCTATGGCGGGGGTTCGCGCAACATCGATCTGGCAGTAGTAGCCGAGTATATGCACGCCGCCACACTGATCCATGATGATATTATCGATCGCGCCGACAAGCGCCGCGGACTGCCGTCGGCGAACAGCACCTGGGGTTCTCAGATCTCTGTGCTGGCCGGCGATTTCCTGTATGCCAGATCGCTTCAGATGCTGGTGATCGATGGTGACCTGGCGGTCATGCGGGCCTTTGCCGATGCGACGGTCCGAATGATTGAAGGCCAGGTGCGCGAGGTCCAGAATGCCGGAAACCTCGACCTGACGTATCACGAGTATCTGGACATCATCTCCTCAAAGACCGCCGCCCTGATCTCAGTCGCGTGCAGGACCGGCGCCCTGATCGCCGGCAGGCAACCGGAAGAGGTCGCTGCGTTGACCGAGTTCGGCCTGAATGTGGGGATCGGGTTCCAGTTGGTCGATGACGCGTTGGACTTTGTCGCCGAGGAGGACCGGCTGGGCAAGCCGGTAGGAAACGATTTTAAGGAGGGGAAGGTGACGTTTCCGGTACTCCATGTGATGCGGGCGGGTTCAGAGGCCGATCAGGGCAGGATCAGAGAGCTGGCCGCGCAGGAGAGTATCGGAGAGTCCGATCTGGCAGAGGTGAAGGCGATAGTGGAGCGGTACCGGGCCGTTCCGGCGACGATGGACCTCGTTCGTACCTACCTCAAGAATGCCAAGGCATCGCTCAATATCTTTCCGGATTCGGCCGCCAAACGCTCCCTTGTCTTAATGGTCGATTTTGTCGGGGATCGAGACTGGTGAGTGCCGGTCTGCTTTCCTGCCCGTAGTGCCATGGCGATCAATCTGCAACAGATCCGGAACTTTTCTATTATTGCGCACATCGATCACGGAAAGTCTACGCTGGCCGATCGGATCCTGGAGGCCACGGGAGCGCTCGCGCCCCGCGAGATGGAGGCTCAGGTTCTGGACCGCATGGACCTTGAGCGGGAACGGGGTATTACCATCAAAGCGAAGGCCGTACGCCTTCACTATAAGCGGCAGGGCGCGCAAGAATATATCCTGAACCTGATCGATACGCCCGGCCATGTGGACTTCAGCTACGAGGTGTCACGAAGTCTCTCCGCGTGCGAAGGCGCGTTGCTTGTGGTCGATGCCGTCCAGGGGGTAGAGGCGCAGACGCTCGCCAATGTGCATCTCGCCATGGAGCACGACCTGGCCATCATCCCGGTCATCAACAAGATTGATCTGCCGAACGCCGATATCGCCCGGGTGAAGGCGCAGATAGAAGAGACCCTGGCCATCGATGCCTCCGAGGCGATCCTGTGCAGCGCCAAGCAAGGGATCGGAACTGAGGAGGTGATCGAGGCTGTCGTCAAGCGGATTCCGCCCCCCAAAGGGTCCGCGCACGCTCCCCTGAAAGCGCTGATCTTCGACTCGTCGTTCGACCCGTACCAGGGCGTGATCGTCTATGTCCGGCTGTATGAAGGACAGGTGCGGCCGGGGATGCGGATACTCCTGATGGGTACCGGCGCGGCGTTCGAGGTGTTGCAGGTCGGCGTGTTCGTCCCTCAGATGCGTCCCGCAGATCTCCTGTCGGCCGGAGAGGTCGGATACATCATTGCCGGGATCAAGGACGTGCGTTATACCAGGGTCGGGGATACCATGACGGCCGAAGACAGGCCGACAGCCGAGCCTCTGCCCGGTTTTAAAGAGGTCCGGCCTATGGTGTTTGCCGGCCTGTACCCGATCGAGAGCGAACAGTACCTGGAGTTTAAAGAGGCGCTGGAGAAGCTCCAGCTTAACGATTTTTCCTTCAGCTTTGAGCCGGAGACATCGGTCGCCTTGGGTTTCGGCTTTCGGTGCGGTTTCCTCGGCCTGCTCCATATGGAGATTATCCAGGAGCGGCTGGAGCGCGAGTTTGACCTGACGCTGATTACCACTGCGCCGACCGTGGTATACCGGGTGGTCAAGAGGGACGGAACTGTCGTTGAGGTGGATAATCCCAGCGACCTGCCGACCTCGCAGGCTATCGAACGGATTGAGGAGCCGTATATCAAGGCGTCTATAATGGCGCCGGGTGAATACGTCGGCCCGATCTTCGCGCTGTGTCAGGAGAAGCGCGGGATTCAGCGCGGCGTCGAGTATATGGAAGGTGGTCGAATCGTCATTACCTACGACCTCCCACTTAACGAGATCGTCATGGATTTCTACGACCGGCTGAAGTCGGCAACCCGCGGCTACGCCTCCCTGGACTATGAATTTGTCGATTATCGGGAGGGTCACCTGGTCAAGCTGGATATCCTGGTTAACAACGAACAGGTGGATGCGCTCTCCTGTATCGTGCCTAAGGAGCAGTCGTATCTGAGGGGCCGGATGCTGGTGGAGCGGATGCGCGAACTGATTCCGAGACAGCTCTTCGAGGTGGTCATTCAGGCCGCGCTTGGCGGCAAGGTCATCGCGCGAGACAGCGTACGCCCCCTGCGCAAGAACGTAACGGCTAAATGCTACGGTGGGGATATCACCCGCAAGCGAAAGCTGTTGGAGCGCCAGAAAGAGGGGAAGCGCAGGATGAAGCAGGTCGGCAGGGTCGAGATCCCGCAGGAGGCCTTTATGGCTGTGTTGAAAGTCAGAACCCCATGACGCGGCAGACGATGGATGAGACGATAAAGGAGGGCCAGAATCCGGCTTCGCGGCCAGGCGCAAAGTCGGAGAAGTCGGTTTTTCGCCAGTATGCCGAGGCGATCGTTATTGCCGTCATCCTGGCCCTGGTGGTCAGAACCTTTGTCGTTCAGGCCTTTAAAATTCCCTCCGGATCGATGCTTCAGACGCTGCAGGTCGGCGATCACATCCTGGTCAATAAATTCCTCTATTGGTTCACGGATCCTCAGCAGGGCGACATTATTGTATTCAAGTATCCCCAGGATGAGGGGCGGGACTTTATCAAACGAGTGATCGGGCTTCCTGGCGACAAGGTGGAGATTCGGGGAAAACAGGTCTATATCAATGACAAGCCGCTGACTGAGCCGTACGCGATTCATCTGGATCCTGCCACCCTCGAGAGTTCGAGCTCGCCACGGGACGGTTTCGGCCCGGTCGTGGTTGCGCCGGGCCAACTCTTCATGATGGGCGACAACCGGGACTACAGCATGGATAGCCGGTTCTGGGGTTTTCTTGACGTAAAGAAGATCAGGGGGAAGGCGTTCATCATCTACTGGTCGTGGGACCGCGAGCGCTTCAGGCCCCGCTGGGAGCGGCTCGGGATGTTGGTGCGATGAACACCATGTCGAATGTCGAATGTCGAATGTCGAATTGGAACCTTTCTTTTGATCCGCAATCCGCAATCCACAATCCGCAATCATTCGGCCTGTACATCCATATCCCCTACTGCCTGTCGCGCTGTCATTACTGCGACTTCAACAGCTATCGATTGGATTCTGATCAAGCAGAGCAGTATCTTCAGGCGCTGGCGCGAGAGATCACGGTCCGCGCCTCCTCAGACGCGATTCGACACCGGCGGGTTTGCTCTGTCTTCTTCGGCGGAGGGACGCCCTCAATACTTCTGGCGCCGCAACTCAACGGCGTCCTTGATCGCTGCCGGGCTGCGTTCACCTTCGAGACCGGCGCAGAGGTCACCCTTGAAGTCAACCCGGGGACGGTCGACCTGCCAAAGCTTCAAGCACTGATGGAGGGCGGGGTGACCCGTCTGAGTGTAGGGGTTCAGGCTGTTCAGGACCGACTCCTCCAACGGATTGGCCGCGCCCATACTGCCCACGAAGCCGAACGAGCCTTTCGATTGATGCGTGAGGCCGGCTTCAGCAATATCAATCTGGACTTGATGTTTGGTCTGCCCGGTCAGAGCGTAGACGACTGGGCGGAGACCCTTGATTGGGCCATTCGCGTCGGTCCGGAACACCTCTCTGTCTACGGGCTGATCCTCGAGGAGGGGACGCCTCTTGACCGGGAACGTCGTAACGGCGACATCGGGTTACCCGACGAGGAAACAGAGGCAGCTATGTACCGAATGGCTAAAGACCGACTGCGTGAGGCCGGCTTCGAGCATTACGAGATCTCAAACTTTGCGCGTCCGGGCTTTCGTTGTCGGCACAATCTGGTCTATTGGCAACACCAGGAATACCTCGGTATTGGGGCGGGAGCCCACTCATTCCTTGCCGGACGCCGGTTTTCTAATGAGTTGCTGCCGGCCCGCTATGTATCCGCCATTGCCGGGCGCGGAACAGCCGTAGCCTGCGGCGAAGAGCTGTCCGATGAGATGCTGCGAGCCGAGCGTCTGATGTTGGGGCTTCGCCTTCTGGACGGACTGGAACTGCAGACATTCAAGAATGCGCTTGGCGTTGACGATCTCGCTGCGTCCGATCGGGCGACCCGTCTCCTCGATGACGGGTTTCTTCGCCTGCAGGACGGGCGCGTGCAGATCGCAGAGCGGGGGCTCCTCGTGGCTAACGAACTGATTGTCCAGCTCCTGTGATGTGAGCGCATGGTCTATAGCGCGCGACCGGCGGCAAATCCGCTTGACAATAGTGGCTATTTTTCTTAGGATTTTTTCAGTGCTTGGCACTCTCACCACGGGAGTGCCAAGTGTGCAGAGAAAGATGAGAGAAGGGGGTTCATTGACCTGTGCGAGCGCATGAACTGAGCCCAAGGGAGCGTCAGATCCTGAAGGTGATTATCCATGACTATATCACCTCCGGGGAGCCTGTAGGATCGAGAAGTATCGCCAGACGCCACCTGGACCACCTCAGCCCTGCCACCATCCGCAATGTGATGGCGGACCTGGAGGAGGTGGGCTATCTCTCTCAACCGCACGCGTCGGCCGGCAGGATTCCAACCGATTCCGGGTACCGTTTCTATGTCGATAGCCTCATGCAGCGCCCCAAATTGTCGAGGGTAGAGGAAAGCCGAATCGAGCAGGGGATCCGTCCCAGCCGTGGTGAGGCCGAGGAATTGGTGCAGGGAGTCAGCCGAATCCTCTCCGATCTGTCACGATATGCGTCCGTCGTTCTTGCGCCGAAGTTTGCGCAGAACACGTGGCGGCGCATCAACTTCGTCCACCTCAATCGAGAGCGGATCCTGGTGGTGCTCATGGCCGATTCCGGGCTCGTACAGCAAAAGGTGATCGCGATCGATGAGCTGATCGAGCAGCCGGAACTGGATCGAATCTCGAACTACCTGAACAGCGTGCTGGGCGGGGTGACCCTTCACGAGATCAGAAACATGATCATTGCGCGGATGGCCGAGGAGCGCGATGAGTTCAACCGCCTGATGCTGCGCGCGTTGGAACTCAGCAATAAGACGCTGGAGGGTGAGGAGGAGCATGTCTGGATCGGGGGAACAGCGAATATCGCCCATCAGCCGGAGTTTGCCGACATCAATAAGATGAAGCATATCTTCGCGGCCTTCGAGGAAAAGTCGAAGCTGGTAAAGATCCTTGATCAATGCCTGACTCGGGAGGGGTTGCGGGTCATCATCGGCCGCGAGAGCGAGATGAGAGAGATGCGCGAGCTGAGTCTGATTGCCGCGCCGTATAAGAGTGGGGATCATGTTGTCGGCGTGCTCGGAATCGTTGGTCCGAAACGGATCGCCTACGACCGGATGATCGCCTTGGTCGATTGTACGGCCAGGCTTGTCAGTAAGCTGTTGACAGAGGCGGATGTGTAGAGCGCGGCGGCCTGATCTGCCGAGTGTGCCGATACATAGACGGGAGTCGACCGGATCATGAATCAAGAAAGCGAAGACGTCAGCGCATCGACCAGCGACACTGTTCAAGAGAGTCCTGTTACCCCTGCGACCGAGTTGGAGTCGATGATCGGCAAGTTACAGGCCGACCTCAAGGAACGGACCGCTGAGGTAGACTCCCTCAACGACCGACTGCTTCGCCTTCATGCGGAGTTTGAGAACTACAAGAAACGGGCATCCCGAGAGCGGAGCGAGTTCGTGAAATTTGCGAACGAAGGGCTGATCCTGGAACTGCTGCCTGTCATGGACAGTCTGGAGCATGCGGTGGCT
>JAHFDH010000081.1 GCA_023249055.1 Candidatus Methylomirabilota bacterium | reverse complement strand
GGCCAAAACCGCTCGAGTGATTCGCGGCGGTCTCACGCAGGACATTCCGGTGGAGGAGGTTCGAGTTGGCGACCTGGTGCTGGTCAGGCCAGGGGAGAAGGTACCGGTCGACGGGATCATCCGCGAGGGTCAGTCGGCGCTTGATGAGTCGATGCTGACCGGGGAGAGTCTTCCTGTCGAGAAGGGGCCGGGCGATCAGGTGATCGGATCCACGGTGAACAAGATGGGCAGCTTCAAGTTCGAGGCGACCCGAGTCGGTCGGGAGACTGTCCTCGCCCAGATCGTCCGACTGGTGGAGCAGGCCCAGGGGTCGAAGGCGCCCATCCAGCGGCTGGTCGACAAGATTGCTGGGGTCTTTGTGCCGATCGTCCTGATGATTGCGGCCCTGACCTTTGTGGTCTGGCTGCTGCTCGGTGGGGAGCAGGCGTTTCTCGTTGCCCTCTCGAACTTCGTGGCCGTGCTGGTAATCGCCTGCCCCTGTGCCTTGGGTCTGGCGACTCCCACGTCGATTATGGTCGGAATTGGGAAAGGGGCGGAGTATGGTGTCCTGATCAAGAACGCCGAGAGCCTTGAACGGGCCTACCGGGTGAACGTGATCATTTTCGATAAGACCGGCACGCTGACCATCGGCCAGCCGGTCGTCACGGACATTGTGCCAAGTTCAACGTTCAACGTTCAAAGTTTGGAACCCAACCCCCAACCCCCAACCTCCGACACCCTACTTCGGCTGGCGGCATCGGCGGAAAAAGGCTCCGAGCATCCGCTTGGGCAGGCGATTATCGATTACGCGAAGGCGAAGGGGCTTGATCTCGCTGAACCGCAGGAGTTCAAGGCGACTCCAGGGCATGGGATCAGGGCGGTTGTGGAGGGGCGGGAGGTCCTTCTTGGTAACGTTGCCTTGATGCAACAACGTGGGATTGATCTCGCCGGGATGGACGCACAGGCGGAAGCGTTGTCAGGGCAGGGGAAGACGCCGATGTTCGTTGCCGCCGATGACCGGCTCCTCGGCATCGTCGCTGTCGCCGACGTGGTCAAGCCGCATTCGAAGGTGGCCATCGCCACCCTACATGACTTAGGCGTCGAGGTGGCGATGATTACCGGCGATACCCGTCGAACTGCCGAGGCCATCGCCGGACAGGTTGGGATCGACCGGGTTCTGGCCGAGGTCCTGCCGGAACACAAGGCGTTGGAGGTGCGGCGGCTCCAGGAGCAGGGGAAGCTGGTGGCGATGGTGGGCGATGGGATCAATGACGCCCCCGCCTTGGCCCAGGCCGATGTCGGAATCGCCATCGGAACAGGGACCGATGTAGCGATGGAAGCGGCCGATATCACCCTGATCGGGGGCGACCTGCGAAGCGTCGTGACGGCCCTCCAGTTAAGCAGGCTGACGATGCGGAACATCAGGCAGAACCTGTTTTGGGCGTTTGCCTATAATGTGGTCCTGATCCCGGTGGCCGCTGGCGTGCTGTACCCATTGTTTGGTGTGCTGTTGAGTCCGGTCCTGGCCGGCGCAGCCATGGCGCTTTCGTCGGTGACCGTGGTCAGCAATGCCCTTCGATTACGGGGTTTTCGTCCCATGGTCGTGACGGCATCCCCATAGCGGGATTTCTTCGAGACTGACGGCTGATCGCTGACTGCTGAACGCTGTTTTCTGGGCAATACCGCATGCGCCTCCGGCGCGCCCATGGGCATGAAAGTCGGCACGTTGCACCCCTTCCCCACCCCCGCTCGTCGTAGGGGAGGGCTTTATGCCCTCCCGTGAATGGGCGGGGATCAACCCCGCCCCTACGGTGGGAGCGTGTGGCCGAAGGCCGCGTAACACGGGGGACTTTCAACCCAATGACAATCACACCAATTCGATGCATTGCTAAAAATAGTTCGGCGTTTCAATGCCTTGCGGTAAACTACGACATGACCCTGAGGTGGATATCTGAAGTGTTGCAAGGGCAGTGATTCCGTGGGATGCTGGTTCGGGTTTATTCATAAGAAAGGAGGTGGGAGTGTATGGAGCAAGATCCAGTGGAGCAGCCTGACCGGCGATTAGCGCTGCGGATCCTCGGCGGAGGTCTGGTCGGCCTCCTCATCGGACTGGTCGCTGATGGGCCTGTAGCGGCAGGCGTGGCCGAAAGTATCGACGGCGGTCTGCCGGGTGTCCCGAGGCGTCCGCGCCCGGTTACGCCTTCGCCGGCGCTATTCGGTGGAAAGCTGGCTCAGACCTATCGGATTGCGAAGGAGGCGCCGGAACTGCTCGAGCAGATGCCGTGCTATTGTGGTTGCTACGGGTCAGCGGATCACCGGAACAACCTCGATTGTTACGTAGATCGGCATGCGGACACGTGAAGGATGTGCCAAGACATTACGCTGGATGCGTATGCCATGTACAAACAAGGGAAGAAAGTTCCGGAGATCAAGGCAGCAATTGACCGAAAATATGCGCGATGAGAGGGGAGGAGCGATGGCGAAAGATCCCGTGTGCAAGATGACGGTGGCTGAAAACCAGGCGGCGGCCACAGCCGTCTATCAGGGTACGACCTACTACTTTTGCGCTGTGGGCTGTAAGCGGGCCTTTGAACAGTCGCCGGAGAAATACCTTTCGAAGTAGATACCTACGGGCGTATGCCCGTAGGTATCTATGGCTTCATTCAGTACAATAATGGGCTTAGCCGCTCCTCACCTTGCCCATTCACGCTCAAAAATAGATATAGTATCTTCAGATTTACGCCAGCTATCTCTGAGGCATATGGATCAACAAGCCGAAACCGGCGCCCCTGAGCGAGGAGTCAGTATACTAAATTCGGACGCGAGGTGTCTCAAAGCTATTGACAGATTCCGAAAAGGTGTCGTTGGCCCGGGTCGTGCGTAACGCGACCGATAAGTATGTGTCCCCAGATTTCAAATCCTTTCAAAGGTGCCTCGCCTCCTCAACCACCATCAACTCGCGAAACGGTGGTCTGGGCCACCACACCTCTTTGCGGTTTGATAGCTACACCATGCGCCAGGATATACGCGGCGAAACTGGCAACTTCGGGTTGGCGCAGCGCGCGAGCGGAGAAGAAATGAAGCTCGATATCATCGCCTGCCTCCTTCTGAACCAGGGCTGCGGTGTGGGCGCGGGCAGCAAGGTCCCACGATTCGATACCCTCCAGAAAGGCCGCGAGATCGATGTCGCTCCATTCATCGGCGCTTCCTTCCACCTGCGAACCAAAAAGGTAGGCCGCCGCCACAGGGGCATAGCGGGAAAGCACCTCCACTGCGTACCGGGAGCGGCGCTCGATCACAGCATCGATTTCAGCCATCACACCACCTCCTCCGTTCTCTTCCGACCCCTGCCATACCCGCACATTTCCGGAAGGGCTCTTGTTCCTACGCCGCCCGGAGGGCGTCCACGATCTTCAGGCGTGCGGCGCGCACTGCGGGTAGGAATCCGCCTGCTAATCCCATCGTGAGCGCGAACACGAGCGACTTTCCGACGATCTCCGGCGTCAGCGTGAATCGGAACGCGAGCTCCGAGAACGACTGCCAGTTCATCGTTGAGATCTGGACAAGCTGCATCGCCGAGGCGAATACCAGTCCTACCACCCAGCCGGTCAGTCCGAGGAAGAGCGCCTCGGCGAGGAACGCCACAAGGATTGAACTGCGCCGGAACCCGAGGGCGCGCAACGCCCCGATCTCCGAGGTGCGGGTCGCCACGGCGGCGTACATGGTGATCATTGCGCCGATCATCGCACCGACCGAGAAGATGACCGAGAGCGTCAGCCCCAGGTAGCTGATAAAGTTCGACATGACCTGCGACTGTTCCTCATAGAAGGTGCGCTCGCGCTTGACGTCGAGTGTGAGCCGCGGGTCGGACTCAAGTCGCTGCTTCAGCGCGTCGAACTGCGACGGGTCGACCAGACGGGCGGCAACCGATGAGAACGCCGTACGTCGGAACGCTTGGATCATCTGTTCGCCGTCGCCCCACACCTCGGAGTCGAACGCCGATCCGCCGGCGTCAAATACGCCGACCACTGTCCAGTCGCGGCCTCCAAAACGCAGTCGTTCGCCGATCCCGGTGCCATCGAAGCGCTCGGCGATACTCCTGCCCGCAGTAATCTCGGTACTGCCGGGTCGAAACATCCGTCCGGAGATCACCCGGACCTGCGGACGGATGGTAAGGCCCTGCTCGCCCACCCCGCGCACAGTGACGTTGGTCTGGACCCCCGTGCCGCGCTTCGGCTGGGTGATCAGCACGACGACCTCCTTCGACACCATCCGCGCCCCGTCTGGACCGATCGCGATCTCCGGCTGGCTCTCGATGATCGCCGCCTGCGCGCGCGCGACCCCGCTCTGGATTTCGGTGCCGGACGAGCGACGGGTCACGAGAATATTATCGGGTTGCCCTGTTGCGACGAGCGTTTTCTTGAGTCCGGCGTCGAGCATCATCACCGCAGCGAATACAAAGACGACGAGCGCCATCCCGCCCGCGGTCAGCGCGGTGGTATACTTTCGAGCCCACAGGTTACGTACACTGTACGAGACGGGAATCGGCATGGCCCCACCTCCGCAATCACCCGATCGTGCGCAGCCCCTCGACGATCTTTACGGTTGCCGCCCGCTGCCCCGGCACGGCCGCCGCGATAACCCCCACGCCGAGCGCGCAGAGGATCTGCAGCGCGACGGTCTCGCCGCTCACCTCGAATACCGGGAACAGCGTACCCACCTTCGCGGCGAACCAGTTGCTGACCGGGAACGTGAGCGCGATGCCGATCGTCGCTCCGATCACGGCGATCGCGACCGATTCGCCGACGATGAGCGCTGCGATGTAGACGGGCGAGAACCCGAGAACCTTGAGCGTCGCATACTCGGAGAGCCGCTCGCGGGCGGTCATTGCCATCGTATTGGCCATGACGGCGAGGATGATGACGATCACCACGTAGGACACGATCCTGATCGCGATGACAAGCGCCTCGGTCTGCTTGACGAAGCCGATCTGAAACGCGCGTTCGGTTTCGGTCAGCGTCTCGGCAAGCGAGTTCTTGAACACGGCGTCGATCGCGCGGCTCACCTCGGCTACGCGGTCGATGTCGGTGACGTCGACCAGATAGACGCCGACCTGGTCGGTCTGGCGGCCGGCGCGCCTCTTCATGATCTCGTTGAGGTACTCCCAGTGAAAGAACATCTGCGAGGTGTCGGTCTTTGTGTCGATGCCGTCGTAGATGGCGCGTACCGTAAACTCCCAGGTGCCCGGATAGATCGTCCCGCGCAGCGGCAGCGCGTCTCCGATGTTGAGGCGGTAGGTGTCGGCGATCTTGCGGCCGATGACGGCGCCCTTGCGGTCGCGCAGAAACGCCGTGAACTCCGGCGTTGCGACGAGGTATTCGGGGTACATGGCGAAATAGGTGCGCGGGTCGATGGCGAACTGCGGGAAGAAGTTTTTGGGGTCCTGGTAAATACCGGCGAACCAGGTGGCGTGCGATACGGCGCGTACGCCGTCGACAGCGCGGATCTGGTCGCGATAACTGAGCGGCAGATGGAAGACGAGCGAGACCGCGTTACGCGTGACGAGCCGCGTCGGGGCCGCGCCAGCCGCGCCGGCGTACCACGCATCCACGACCGTCTGCAACAGCCCGAACGAGAGGATAGCGACGACCAGCCCGAGCAGTGTGAGCGCGGTGCGCAACCTGTGGCGCAGCGCGTTACGGAGAATGAGCTTCAGGAACTGCACCTGGCGCTTACCTCAGCGATTGCTCGTGTACGTCGGCGGCAGTCGACAGTTCGCCCTTGTCGAGATACATGATCGCATGGGCCTGGTCGGCGGCACGGCGGTCGTGCGTGACCATCACAATCGTCTTGCCGAGGTCGGTGTTCAGGCGATCCATGAGCGTCAGCACCTCCTCGGCCGAGTGACGGTCGAGATCGCCGGTCGGCTCGTCGGCTACGATCAGCCGCGGGTCGGCAATGATCGCGCGCGCGATGGCGACACGCTGCTGCTGCCCGCCGGACAGCTCCGAGGGGTAATGTGTCACGCGATCCGACAAACCGACAAGTTCGAGCGCCGCCTCCACATGCTCGCGCCGCTCGCGGCGGGTCAGGCGCGTCAGCGTGAGCGGCAGTTCGACGTTCTCAAAGGCCGTCAGGACCGGTATCAGGTTGTAGAACTGGAAGATGAAGCCCACCGTACCCGCGCGCCAATCGGCGAGCTCGGTCTCCGACAGTCGGGTGATGTCGACGCCGTCGAAGAGAATCTCTCCAGCGTCGGGTTTGTCGATGCCGGCGATCAGGTTGAGCAGCGTCGACTTGCCCGATCCCGACGGCCCCATCAGGCCGAGGAAGTCGCCCGCGCGCACCTCGAGGGTAATGTCGGTGAGCACCGGTACGATCTGCCCGCCGCGCCGGTAGGATTTGGCGAGATTGCGGATGCTGATCAGCGGCGGAGCGGTGCGTGTATCCACTGGCGGTTGCCTCTTGGCGTCACTTCCGATCCGTCTTGACGCGCGTACCGTCTGTGAGCCTGTCGAGGGGTGCGAGGGCGATCTTCTCCCCCGCCTGGATGCCGCTGATCTCGATGAGATCACCGAGCAGGCGGCCGGTCTCCACTGCGGTGCGCACGGCCCTGCCGTCTTTCACAACGAAGACGAACTTCGTACCGTTGCGTTCGACGACCGCCTGTCTCGGGACGGCGGTGACCGGCTTCCGATCGGCCGCCGCAACCTCGCGTTCGAGGAACGCGACCTTCGCGCTCATGTCCGGCAGCACGCGCTGGTCGCGATCCACAAACCCGATCTTGACCATCACCGTCGCCTTCGCGCGGTCGACGGTCGGCACGATCCGGTTCACCACGCCGGCAAAGCGCGTATCGGGTACGGCGTCAAGCTGGATCTCGCACGGCTGGCTGACCTTAATCCGACCGAGCGAGGACTCTGCCACATCAGCCTCAACCTCGAGCGTCAACATGTCGGCGATGGTGACGACGGCACCCTTGGTGTCCATGGCGTTCGAGAACGGGGTAATGTTGTCGCCGACGTTTGCGTTCTTGGTGAGCACCACCCCGTCGAACGGCGCGCGGATCAATGTCTGGTCGAACGAGACGTCCGCCGCCTTCAGGTTCGCCCGCGCGACCGCGATAGCGGCCTCGCTCGACTGCGCCGCTGCGCGCGCCTTCTCGGCCCGCGCCACCGCGGTGTCGAGCTCTAATTGACTGATATAACGGTTCTGCCACAACTCGCGCCAGCGCGCCAAGGTGCGTTCGGCGTCGCGCAGTTCGGCCTGCGCCTGTTCGAGGTTCGCCATCGTGACCTGGACGTTCGCCGCCGCCTGCTCGCGGGCCGCCGCGACGTCGCGGCTCTCCAGCCGCGCGATGACCTCGTTTCGCTTGACGCGGCTGCCTTCCATGACGCCGAGCCACTCGAGGCGCCCCGTCGCCTTCGACGCTACCGCGGCCTTCCGCTGCGCGACGACATAGCCGGTGGCATTCAGTGCGGTGACCGCTTGCGACGGATACGCGGTCGTGACCGCAGCGGTCTCTACCGTCACAGGGCTGCCGAGACCTCCGGAGAATCCGAGTACCGCCGTCGCGACCAGCACGGCGAGACCCGCCGCCCAAGGCCACAGCCGTCGGCGCGCTCGCGGTGCGCGGGCCGCCGTCCGGTCAATGCTTAGCTTTGAAAGATCGGGACTACCCACGATTACCTCTGGAGGAGTGCACCATCGGTCAGCTCAGGGTGGTAGCGAGTTCCTGCAGCAGTCGACCGAGACGAGTACAAACTGCCTTCGTCCGAAGGCCCAAGCCGACAAGGTGAGGAAGGGTAAACGGATGCATGATCAGATATCGCATGAGCGGAAGAGGTCGCGGCTCCCCGCGCTCGTCCAGAAACTGATCGAAGCCGATCGCGAGATCTTCATCGATGGCATCGAGGACGCCACGAACGGCCAGGAACGGGATTGAACGGGCCGAGGCCGCAGAGGCGATAGCTGCGCTTTCCATATCCAAGGCCATGGCGCCCGACTCCGCCGCCAGTCGGCGTTTTTCGTCCGCCGTCAGCACGATGCGGTCGACGGTCAGGATTGGGCCAAGATAGTGTCGACTGTCCCACCGCCGGAGAACGGTCATGGCTGCGTCCTGCAATCCGGAATCGCACGGGAAGCGTTCCAACCCTGAACTCTTTTCCCTGTGCGAGCCCTGTCTTGCGTTGCGTCGAAGGATCACTTGGTCTCCCACAATCAGGTCTCCTGTTCGCACCTGAGGGTTCAGCCCGCCCGCGACGCCGAGGGAGAGGGCGGCCGCGATGGGCGTCTCTTCAAAGAGTCGGCGGGCGGCGGTTTCGGCACTGTCCGGCCCCACTCCCGTCTTTGCCAGCAGGAGATCGCGACCCCCCACCCCAACCCGGACTATTGAGTCCGATCGGTGCACTGATCGACAGGTCGGCTGCAAGGACGTGGCGAGAGGCTTCATCTCTGCCTGTGTAGCCACGAAGACGGCGAACGGCGCGCTGCCGATCGTACTAGTCCGAGGAAGACGCGCCGTTGTCATCGTGGCCGGAAGCGGCCTTCTGGAGCAGGGTGCGATACAAGGAAAGGGCCCAGAGCGGGAAGTAGAGCCGATAGAGATGGTACCGAAGGTAAAAGACGCGTGGAAATCCCGTTCCCGTGAATTCACGTTCCTCCCACCCGCCATCCGCACCCTGGGTGCGGAGGAGGTAGTCGATACCTTTTGTGACCGCATGATGTCGTACGTCGCCGGCGTGCAAGAGGCCTAAAAGCGCCCAGGCGGTTTGCGAGGCAGTGCTGGGGCCCTGGCCGGCCGTCCGCGGGTCCTCATAGGAATAGCACGATTCGCCCCAGCCGCCGTCCGGATTCTGATGGCTGATCAACCAATCGACGGCTCGTCGGATGTACTGCTGGTCCATCGGCTCCCCGATGGATCGAAGCCCGGCCAGCACCGCCCAGGTTCCGTAGAGGTAATTGACTCCCCATCGGCCGTACCAACACCCTGCCGGCTCCTGCTCCCGCTTGAGGAACTCGATAGCGCGTTGAGCCACAGGGTCGGACGTGTTCCGACCGAGGTATCCCAACATCTCGATCATCCGTCCGGTCAGATCCGCCGTAGGCGGATCGAGCAGCGCCTTGTGGTCGGCGAATGGGTGCTCGTTCAGGAACCGCTTATTGTTATCCTTGTCGTATGCAGCCCAGCCGCCATCACTTGACTGCAGCGGAAGGACCCATTTAAGCGCCTGTCTGAGCGCCGCGTCTTTCGTCGTCTGATCGGGAAGGTCGGTCTTAATCAGGGCGGTCATCACCACCGCGCTGTCGTCGATATCGGGGTAGAATTCATTCTCGTATTGGAAGTACCAGCCGCCAGGCTCGGCGGCCGGGGCCTT
>JAHFDH010000198.1 GCA_023249055.1 Candidatus Methylomirabilota bacterium | reverse complement strand
GATCTGATCTTTCCTCATCATGAGAACGAGATTGCGCAGTCGGAGTGCGCCACCGCCAAGCCGTTTGCCCGCTACTGGATTCATAACGGATTCGTCAACATCCGCGCCGAAAAGATGTCGAAGTCGCTGGGCAATGTCCTGACGATCCGGGATCTCCTCGGCCGCATCAGCCCCTGCGCGTTCAAGCTGTTCCTGCTCGGCACACACTACCGGGCGCCCGTCGATTTTACGGAGGACGCGCTGACCAGTGCTATGGCTGCAGAGGATCGATTCCGTAATGTGCTGGATGAGGTGCAGCGTGTCCGGGGTATCCAGGGCCCAAAGGCCGACCTTTCGCGCGTGGATCCCCTGCCCCTCTTCGATCAGATTCGCGAGGCAGAGCAAGAGTTCATGGATGCGATGGATGATGATTTTCATACACCCCGTGCGCTGGCCGCACTGTTTAATCTGACGAGGGGCATTAACGTGGCCCTGAGAGATGCCGATAGCGCAACGGAGCGATCGCTTGTACACGCCGTAGCCATGGCTGGAGAGACGTTGCGGAAGCTGGGATCGGTATTGGGCGGCTTATTTGATGGGGTTGAGGACGAGGCGGACTATGTCAGGACGCGGAAGATCACCGTGGGCGACCGCCTCGGAATCTCTGATACTGTTGCGGTGGAGGTCACCAGGGCCCAAGCTGACCTCCAAATCACAGAGCAAGCTTTCGAAGTGGCTCGAGAGCAAGTCTGTGCGGCGGTTGCCTCGGGTCAATCCCTGCCGATGGATGCGATCGAGACTGTTGTGCGATATCGGGCTCAGTGCCGTGAGACGAAGGACTGGGCGACCGCCGACGCCATTCGTGCCTGGTTGACCAATCTTGGGGTGGTTGTGGACGATACCGGCGATGGTGTCCGTTGGCACGTCAAGGCTGCTCGGATGAAGACGCACCAGCCATGACGGAGCAGATACTCGCTGGCCCCCATGCCGTGCTGGAGGCGCTTCGTGCGAAGCGACGTCAGATCGATCGGATCTATCTGGCGAGGGAACGGTATGATCCGAGAATCACCGAGATTATGAGGCGCGCCAGAGAATTGGGCGTGCCCTGTACCCAGGAGAAGCGGGAGCGGCTTGGCGAATTGGGCAAGGGGATTGCGCACCAAGGCGTCCTGGCCGTCGTCGGCGAGGTGGGCTACGAGGATCCTTTTGAGCTGGTGACTCGAATCAAGACGGCTACCCCGCTCCCGTTATTGCTGCTGCTCGATGGGGTGCAGGATCCCCAGAACCTCGGCGCGATCATACGCACGGCGGAGGCCGCCGGAGCGGATGGACTGTTCATCGGGAAACATCGTGCCGCGGGGATTACGCCGACGGTCGCAAAGGCCTCTGCCGGGGCCATGGAGTACCTGCCGGTGGCAAAGGTGGCGGGTCTGCCGGCGTTTCTCGCATGGCTGAAAGATCACGGTATCTGGACGCTCGGGGCCGATCCGCGCGCGGCACGATCCCTCTACGAGATCGATCTGCGTGTTCCAATGGGTGTGGTCATCGGAGGAGAGCACCGGGGATTGACAATGTTGGTGCGGCAGCGGTGCGATCTGCTTGCGCGAATCCCTACGCGCGGTCGTGTCGACTCTCTCAACGCCGCTGCCGCTGCCGCCGTTTTCCTCTTTGAGATTCGACGACAACACAGCGTCAAGAAGCAGCCTTCAGCGAATACGCAAGAAACTACGATTGTTTCGTAAAAACGCCGACGGTGGAAATTATTGCTTGCTTTTTGCCGGTAGTGCGATTATATTTGCCTTGCGCCTCGCTTAAACTACTAATAGTCTAAGGGTTTACGTGCTGGCGTAGCTCAGTTGGCAGAGCAGCTGATTTGTAATCAGCCGGTCAGGGGTTCAAATCCCTTCGCCAGCTCCACGGAGTGCCAGTGCTTAAGGAGACTCCGAAGGGAGATGCGGGGAGATACCCAAGCGGCCAAAGGGGGCAGACTGTAAATCTGCTGGCATTGCCTTCGGAGGTTCGAACCCTCCTCTCCCCACCACTGGAACGGACGGGTACAGAAGGCGCCGGTCCGGACGTGGTGGTTTATCTGTCGGGATTGTCACAGCTAAGGCAACGATAGAAGCTCAGGCGGGAATAGCTCAGTTGGCTAGAGCGTCAGCCTTCCAAGCTGAGGGTCGCGGGTTCGAATCCCGTTTCCCGCTCCAGAGATCGTACATATTACGGATTGGGACCTCGGCAGACCGGCCCACGTAGCTCAGTCGGCAGAGCGCATCCTTGGTAAGGATGAGGTCACCAGTTCAATCCTGGTCGTGGGCTCCAGATAGGTGTTGTCCAACGTGACAGGGACGAGTGAATCCGCCATCGGCGGATGAGTGCCGGACGGGAACAGGAAGCCGTCCTACAGGCTGGGAGATACTATGGCCAAGGCGAAGTTCGAGCGGACGAAAGAACACATGAACATCGGGACCATCGGGCACATCGACCACGGCAAGACCACCCTGACCGCGGCGATCACGAAGGTCCTGCACGCGGCGAAC
>JAHFDH010000080.1 GCA_023249055.1 Candidatus Methylomirabilota bacterium | reverse complement strand
GACCTCGATCCCTTCGAGATCCAGCGCAACCATCAACGAATCCCCGCGAACGCCCTGAAACGAGATATTGGAGGTGTTGGCCAGCCGCCGCTCCTGATCGCCATTCCGCCGCACCCCTGGAATCCGGCAGAGAATGCCCTCCTCAAGGCGATCTCGGAGTATCCTCAGGCGTTGGCTTTCACTCGACATCGTGTCAATGGCGAGCCTTGCCGCACAGGCCAAGCCGACTGCGGCCGCCACGTTCTCTGTCCCGGCCCTTACGCCATGCTCCTGCTCCCCGCCATGGATTTGAGGGGCGACTACAGTGCCCGGGCGGATATACAGGACCCCGATCCCCTTCGGTCCGTAGATCTTGTGTCCTGAAATAGCAAGCAGGTCGACTCTTTGGGCCTCCACATCGATCGGCAGGCGACCGAATGTCTGGACAGCGTCGGCGTGAAAGACAATCCCGCGCTCCCGCGCGAGCTGCCCGATCTCAGCAATCGGAAAGATGACCCCGGTCTCGTTGTTGGCATGCATGAAGGAGATCACTGTGGTGTCGGCCCGAAGGCTCTGCTTGACTCTCTCCGGATCGAGCAGCCCCTCGGCGTCGACCGGCAGATAGGTGACCTCGAACCCCTGCGCCTCCAGGGCTCGGCAGGCGCTGATCACAGCTCGGTGCTCGACCGCCGAGGTGACAATGTGCCGTCCCCGTCCCCGGGCGGCCCAGGCCGCGCCTTTGACGGCCAGGTTGTCTGCCTCCGTACCCCCCGACACAAAGACCACGCTCTCTTTTGCCCGCGCCCCGAGCGCTGAAGCGATGGTCTCGCGCGCCTCTTCCAGGGCTCGCTTCGCCTCCCTGCCCCGGCCGTAGCTCGAGCTGGCATTGCCAAAACGCAACCCGAGATATGGCCTCATCGCGTCCAGCACCTCCGGCCGCACCGGCGTCGTAGCGTTGTAATCGATATAAATGGCCATGAATTCCCCGAACCCAAGGCGTCGGTAGAGAGGTCAAGGTCTGGGGTGTAGCGGAACAGACCGCCGCCCGCACCGCGCCCCCCATCGCAACACGGTTGCTAACCCTCGCTGGAGCAGACGTCTCCAAACAGGCGGGCGCCGACGACAAGAAGATAGAACGTCAAAAATGGCCACAACACCAGACCCACGATCGGGATGGCTCCGATCAGCCCCGCGACGATGAACGAACCGAGGCCGAGCAGATACGCCTCCACATACTCGGTCAGGACCTTGCGGATCCGCAACCAGACGACCGTTGGGTGTAAGACGGCCTCAAGCCGGTGCTCCTTCAGGTAGCACGCCACACCCATGGGCAGAAAGAAGCCTGCCGTGATTCCGATGAGCATTCCCAGCAGCATCAGGACGACGCCAAGGGTGAGCGCAACGCTCCCTCTCACCAAGAGACCGAAACCGGAAATGATGAAGAGAAGGGGAACGATCTCATAGGCCAGGACGAGCACAAACAGCAGCAACCCCTTCGCGCAGAAGGCCGACCATCGGCTCCACGACGGCAGCAACTCCGCCGGCGGGGCAGCCAGGGCGCCCTGAAAGGTCGCCAACGTAAACCCGAGCACGGGGAAGTTGACGGCGGGCGCCAGCAACGATCCCGCAAGGGCAAATTCCTGCGTGAGCAGGAAACCAAGGATCACGAAGAGGGTTTCAAGGAGCAGTCCAACAGCGCCGCCAATCACGATCTTCGGCAGCCACCTGCGGTCTTCCAAGGGGAAGGCCATCGCCTTCGCCGCCCGGTTAAGCAAGCCCACCTCTGCAATGTTTCACGTGCAACACGTATCACTCAAGCCTGCCCACAGATGCGCTCGTAGATCCTTTCGAGGTCCTCCGTGGAGTAAAACTCTACCTCGATCGTTCCCCCCTTGCCCTTTTTGCAGATCTGAACCTTGGTTCCGAGCGCCTGCCGAAGGGCGTTTTCGGCCGCCTGGATCGCCGGCTCGCTTGCCGTCGGACGCCGCTGAGAGCTGCCGACCTGTTTCAGCCGCCGGACCAGCGCTTCGGTGGCGCGCACGGACAGGCCCCGACGGATCGCCTCGTCGCGCACCCTGATCTGATCGGCTCCCCGCTCCAGCCCCAGCAGCGCCCGCGCGTGCCCTTCCGACAGGACGCCCTCGACCAGGTCGGTCTGGATCGGCTTGGGCAGCTTGAGCAGGCGCAGCGCGTTCGCCACGGAGGAACGATCGCGGCCGACCCGGCGGGCCACCTCCTCCTGGGTCAGTCCAAATTCGTCCTGCAGCCTCAAATACGCCTCGGCCTGCTCAATCGGGTTCAGGTCTTCCCGCTGCAGGTTCTCCACTAACGCCACCTCCAGCGCCTGGCTGCTCGTAAACTCTTTCACCAGGGCCGGGACCGTGTCGAGTCCCGCCATCCGCGCCGCCCTGAGACGCCGCTCCCCGGCCACCACCTCCAACCGACCGCCCTCTCGGCGGAGCAGGATCGGCAGCAGCACCCCGTGGGCCTTAATGGAGGATGCCAGTTCGTTGAGCTTGGAATCGTTCATAGAGTGGCGCGGCTGGAGTGTGCCTGGCGCGATCTCTTCCACTCGAATCTGCAGCACCCCGGAGGGATCGCCCGCGGGGATCAGTGTCTCCAGCCCCCTGCCGAGGGCTCTACGTTGCGCCATCGATAATCTCCTTGGCCAAGCGAAGATAGCTCTCGGCGCCTGACGAGCGGCCGTCGTACAGCAGAACCGGTTTCCCGAAGCTGGGCGCTTCGCTCAGTCGCACATTCCGGGGAATCACCGTCCTGAGGACGCTGCGCGGAAAGTGGCGCCGCACCTCCTGCTCTACCTGTTCGCAAATATTGAGCCTCATGTCGTACATGGTCAGGACGATGCCCTCAACCTGAAGGTCCGGATTCAACCTCGCCCGACAAAGGGTAATGGCCTCCATGATCCTGGCCAGACCTTCCAGGGCATAGTATTCGCATTGAAGCGGGATCAGGACCGAGTGGGCGGCCGCCAGGGCATTGACGGTCAGCAGGCCAAGGGAAGGCGGGCAGTCGATCAGGACAAAGGCGTATACATCTGTTCCGGTCCCTAGCGCCTCCCTCAGGCGAGCCTCCCGATGCGAGCAGAGCGCCAGCTCTACCTCGGCTCCGATGAGGCGGTCTCCCGCCGGGACCAGGTCCAGGCCGGGGGCGACGGTCGGTCGCGCCACATCAACGACCTTGGCCCCCCCCATAAGCAGATCGTACGCGGCCGGCGCGGCCTGGTGTTCGACCCCCAATGCGCTCGTGGCATTGCCCTGCGGATCGAGATCCAGAAGGAGCGTTCGGTGCTCCGCCGCCGCGAGAGAAGCGGCCAGGTTCACCGCTGTTGTCGTTTTGCCGACTCCGCCTTTTTGGTTCGCAATGGCGATGATCCGCATCGCGGTCCTCCTAACTTAATCCGGAAGGGTACCACAAACGGCAACAGGAACAAAGCGGCGAGTTGGGGGGTTTCACGTGAAACATTCAGCGGCTGCCAGTTATCAGCTATTCGCTGTCCGTCTTCTGAAGAATAAGCAGGCAGGTTGGCGGGAACCCAACGTCGGGGGCGGGGGCTTCTCGGATTTCCGCGCTCATCCCCAACGTGGCGACCAACGGCCGCAGCGACGGAAGCGCCTCTCGCGCCCCCGGTCCCGCCTGGAGAATCAGGCGTCCACCGGCATTGAGAAGCGGCTCAACGATGCGCGCCACATCCGGGACTGGACCAACTGCCCGCGCGAAGGCCAGATCGTAATCGCCCAGATGCTCGGCGTCGCCGCACAGCGCCTCGACCCTGGCCTGCACGCAGCGAATACCGGCAAGCCCCAGGCGTCGTATGATGGAGCGCAGAAAGGTGGCTCGCTTCCGCCTGGGCTCCAGCAGCACCATCTCGATGTCCGGGTAGGCGATCTTGAGGACCAGGCCGGGGAATCCCGCGCCCGATCCGACATCTATGGCTTTTACCGACGGCGCAGGCTCAAAGGCCGCCCTATGGGCGAGAGAGCGCAGGAACCCCTCTCGGATAATGGCCTCCTCGGTTCTCAGCCCGGTCAGGTTCACCTGTGAGGCCCAACGTTGCAGCTCCGACAAATAGACGTTAAACGCGTTGCGTTGCGCCGCCGTCAACTGAAGCCCGATACGGTCGAGCCCTCGGGTCCACAGTTCACCGCAGCCGGCAATGCGGTGTTGGGCCGCCTGCTCCGGCGCAGCGATCGTGCTAGCTCGCCTCCGGTCGACTGAGCGCAAGCTTGCCTTGCCTCTGCAGCCACCGCTGCTGGCCCATCTGGAGGACATTATTGACAAGCCAATACAACACCAGCCCAGAGGGGAAGGTCCAAAACATGAAGGTGAACATGGTCGGCATCATCCACAACATCATCTTCGCCTGTTGCGGATCACTTGTGCTGGGCGGGGACATCTTTTGCTGGAAGAACATGGTGACGCCCATCAATAACGCCAGCAGGTTAAAAGGGTAGTCCTTCAGGCCCCATACGTTCAATGCGAAGAGCGCATCCGGCTGGGAAAGATCCCTGATCCACAAGAATGGGGCGCGCCACATCTCCACAGAACTCGAGAGCGCGTTATACAGGGCGACGAAGATAGGGATCTGAATGAGCATCGGGAGGCAGCCGCCCAACGGGTTGACCCCGTGTTTCTTGTACAACCCCATGATCTCCTGTTGCTTCTTCTGCGCGTTGTTCTTATTCCGTTCCGAGATGGCCGCAATCTTCGGTTGTAGGTCCTTCATGGCTTGCATCGACCGGAGGCTTTTTGCGGTCAGGGGATGGAGAATGATCTTCTGCAACAGGGTAAGCAGGATGATGGCGACGCCGTAGTTGCCGCTGATGCGGTACAGGAAGCGCAGGAGATGGAGTGCGGGGCGAGCGAGCGCATCAAACCACCCCAGGTCGACGATGTTGCCGAGATCCGACCCGGCGGCGTTGAGATGATCAATCTCCTTCGGCCCGCTATAGACGGCGAAACGCTGGGTCAGTTCCCCTCCCGGCTCAAGGCTCTGAGGTGGGGCGGCGAGCGAGATGAACGGCTGCTCCTGTGGCCCCTTGCGCACCATCGCCACACCCTCTTTGCCCTCAGGCAAGAGCGCTGTGGCAAAATAGAGATTCTGCAGGGCCGTCCACGACACCTGTCCGCTATGGGTGACAGCGCCCTTGAGGCTTCCGAGATCATCCTTCACGCGCCGACCATCTACCCAGCTGGCGGACGACACGACCTGCGCGCGCTGATGGGCCACGCCGCTGTAGAATCCTGGACCCCATACGAGTTCCGGCGTGATGGTCATCGGCTTCTTCCCGATATTTTTCCAGGAAAGCTCAACCTCAGCGCGGTAGCTGTTCCCCTTGAAGGTCACGCGTTTAGAGAGCCGTAGCGGCCCGCGGCCGCGCGAAGAGAAGGTGATCGATCCGGTGTCGGACGGCGAACGAAGACTGAGTTCCGCTTTGTCGAAATCGAAGTCCAGCGGCGCCGGCTCCTCAGAATTCCCGCTGGAGACCGCAAGCGGGCCCAGCTCGTCTTCCGGCCGGAGCGCGACGAGATCCACCCCTTGTCCATCGGCGGCCCGGTACGACTTCAGCCGCCAGCTTTTCAGCGCCCCGCCTCGCGACGTGAAGACGGCCTTCACGACATCTGTTTCCACGATGACTTCTCGCTCCGGCGCCCTGGGAGCGGCCTCCCGCCCCTGCGGTCGATCCGATGGAGCGGCGGCTCCGCTCGGTGGAGGCCCGGAGGGTGTTGTCGAGGTCGAGGTGGAGGTGGTTTTCTCCTTCGTCGGGGCCGCCGCCTTATGAGGACGCGGCAGGAGGAACTGTGCGCCGAAAAGAATCACGGTCGCAAGCGCGACCGCCAATAATGCTCGAGCCTGTGACGACATGGAGCTCCTATCGCAGAGACTGCACCCTCAAAGGGCAGCCGCTTATTTTACCGGGTCGTACCCGCCTTCACACCACGGCTGACATCGGGCAAGACGGCGCACGGCGAGCAGTGCGCCTCGTACCAGGCCGTACCTGCCTATCGCCTCGTGCGCATAGTCGGCGCACGTAGGATAGAACCTGCAGGCCGGAGGAAGCAGCGGCGACACCATCCGCTTGTAGGCCAGCAACACCCCTCTAACGATGCGTACTGCTGTCACTTGTCCTAACCGGTTCGGAGAGGCTGGAGGGTGAGAGTCCGCACGCACGCTCAAAGAGATCGACGATCTGACCCCTCATCTCGCGACGGCTCAGCGCACCAATGCCCTTTTTGGCGGTTATCAGAATTTCAATGCCCGCAGGAAGCTGCAGGCAATTGACTCGAAACGTCTCGCGCGCCAGCCGTTTTGCTCTATTGCGAACTGTTGCTGTTCCAACGCGCGCCCCAAAAGCCAGTTGGAGTTGTTGTTTTTTAGTTGACGCAAACCGCACATATAGCGTAAAATATTGGTTATTAAAAGCCCTTTTCAGCCGGGTTGCACCGCTCAATTCCGATTGCTGCATTTCCGTAGTTGATCTGTAACGCTTGAGAACAATTGGACCGGCGGCACTCAGCAGAAGCGAAGGGCGAGATTACACGGTGAGCCTTCTTCGGCCTTTTGCCATTCTTCGTTTGATGACATTCCGGCCGTTGGGGGTGCTCATGCGAGCCAGGAAGCCATGTGTCCGTTTTCGCTTGATTTTGTTGGGTTGGTATGTCCGTTTCATGATGAATTCCTATTGATTGGGTAGACGGTTGTTCACCTGTTCACAATGAAAACAAGAGCCAATATAACTTGCGATGTGTCGGCTGTCAAGTCCAAATAGCGCATGGAGCCGACGAGGCTGGCTGGTGTTACCTTCCTTTTGCTCCGTTTGCTACAAACCTTAGCTAACTATATATATTTAAAGACCTAGAAGTTTTCAACAGGTGTGGACAAGATGTGTGTAAGTATACAACCCCGGTAAATCGTTGTGTTCTGTGGAGAGCCTGTGAATAGCTGTTGGCGCCTTTCCTGAATGTGCAGGTTATACACAACCCTCCTCTATGGCCGGTTCCTTAAAAGCCGTGAAGATTTGGGGGTTGGCGGGATCATCCACATTTTCAGGGGTTCCTATTACTACTCCGATTCTTTAAGATCTTATTTAAGAATACCCTAAAGAACCACTAACCTTTCCGGAGGAATAAAGGAATATATGCATATTACGGTGTTGCGGGATGACCTGCTCAATGGTGTCGGGCCAATTCAGGCAGTTGTAGAGACCAAACGAAGTCTTCCCATTCTCTCCCATCTCCTCCTTGAAGCTTCCCCTTCACACCTTTCGGTGTTTGGAACCGATCTGGATATTGGGGTACGAAAACGGGTACCGGGACAGGTTGTAAAAGAGGGGTCTGTTGCGCTTTCAGCGAGAAAGCTGTATGAAATCGTTCGCGAACTCCCCGCGACATCCGTAGACCTCGCGGTTGACGGAGAGCTGACAGCAACTATCACCTGTGGGAACTCAGAATTCAGAATAAAAGGCCTTTCCAGGGACGATTTTCCATCGATGCGTGAACCCAAGCAAAGCGGGATTGTCCTTGATCGCCGCTTGTTTCGGGATATGATTCGGCGGACGCTCTACGCGGTCTCCTCGGATCAGACTCGCTATACCTTGAACGGGATCCTCTTCCGTGTGACGCCGGAGGAGGTCCGAATGGTCGCCACCGACGGCCACCGACTCGCCATGACCAACTCCGAGCTGTCAGCTAACAGCGGTCAGTTAACAGCCGCCGTTGATGCCATTATTCCACGGAAAGCTGCGGCGGAGATACTCAAGTTATTGCGAGAAGAACCTGGTGAGATCACCGTTGAGATCTCAGAGAATCACCTCCTCCTCCAGACCGACGATACCCTTATCGATACGCGCCTTATTGAGGGGCAGTTTCCTAACTACGAACAGGTTATTCCCGCAAATGCGACTAAGGAGGTGATGGTCAATCGTGAAGCGTTCCTGGCCGGGCTTCGCCGGACGTCCACCATTCTGGGTGAACGCGCGCTTCCCACCACAATGAAGCTCACACCCGGAAGACTCCTGCTTAGTTGTGTGAACCTCGACCTTGGAGAAGCGAGGGAACGTCTCGATGTCGAGTACCAACATGAGGAGATGACCGTGGGATTCAACGCGCGGTATATCCTGGACTTCCTGGGCGCGCTCACCACCGAGCAGGCGACGATTCGGTTGCAGGATGCGCTCAGCCCCGCGCTGTTTTCCGGCAAGGACGACACGCGATATACGTGTGTGATTATGCCGATGAGGCTCTAATGTTCAATAGACAAGAAGGGATGTATGAGTAGAGAACCCGAGGAAGTTGATATGGACGCCGCTGACAAGGTGGAAGAGGTGAGCCTCGCGCCAAGCGTCGACGCCTACGATGCCGCCCAGATCCGGATCCTTGAGGGCCTTGAGGCTGTGCGCAAGCGTCCCGCGATGTATATCGGCAGCACCGGTGTCGAGGGGCTTCATCACCTGGTGTATGAAGTTGTCGACAACAGCGTAGATGAGGCGCTTGCCGGATACTGCGATCAAGTGGACGTGACGATCCACTCCGACAACAGTATCAGTGTCCTGGATAATGGCCGCGGCATCCCGGTCGATATCCACGAGCAGACCGGTCGACCGGCCCTGGAGGTGGTGATGACCACCCTTCATGCCGGAGGCAAGTTTGACAATTCGGCCTATAAGGTATCTGGCGGCCTGCATGGCGTTGGCCTCTCGGTGGTGAATGCGCTCGCGGAGCAACTCGAGGTCGAAGTCTGGCGGGACGGCAAGCGGTATGTGCAGCGGTATGAGCGCGGCAAGCCGACCGGTGATCTTGAAGAGGCGGGTAAGGCTCGGAAGACCGGAACCCGCGTGACATTCGTTCCGGACCGCGAGATCTTCGAAGAGCGCACATTCAGCCTGGACACCCTCAGCAATCGATTGCGGGAACTGGCGTTTCTCAATAAGGGACTGCGTATTCGACTGACCGATGAACGGATCAACGAGGCGCGGGAGTTCTACTACACGGGCGGCATCAAATCGTTTGTTGAGCTGCTCAACGAGAATAAAGCCGTCCTTCACCCCAAACCGATCCACATCGAAGTCCAGCGCGATCCGACGGTCGTCGAAATCGCCATCCAGTATAACGACGGCTACGGCGAGACGGTCTTCTCCTTTGCCAACAACATCAATACCCATGACGGGGGCACCCATCTGATCGGATTCCGATCGGCCCTCACCAGGACGATTAACAGCTATGCGACATCGCACGATCTGCTCAAGAACCTGAAGGCGACGCTGACCGGCGACGACATCCGTGAGGGCCTTACCGCTGTAATTAACGTCAAACTCCCCAACCCCCAATTCGAGGGTCAGACCAAGGCTCGTCTGAACAACCCCGACATGAAGGGTCTAGTGGAAACCATTGTCAACGAGAAGCTGGCCGAA
>JAHFDH010000197.1 GCA_023249055.1 Candidatus Methylomirabilota bacterium | reverse complement strand
ATCTGGGCGAATTCGGCGGCCTCCGTATCGGCGGTCCCGGTCATCCCTGCCAGCTTGTTATACATGCGGAAGTAGTTCTGGAAGGTGATGGTGGCCAGGGTCTGATTCTCCCGTTCGATCTTCACCCGCTCTTTCGCCTCTACCGCCTGATGGAGTCCATCACTCCAACGCCGCCCTGGCATCAGGCGGCCGGTGAACTCATCGACAATCACGACCTCGCCATCCTTGACCACATAGTCTACGTCCCGCTTGAAGAGGACGTGGGCCTTCAGCGCCTGCTGGACGTGGTGGACGAACTCCATATGGGCCGGATCGTAGAGATTCTGAATTCCCAGCAGGCCCTCCACCTTGGTGACACCGCTCTCGGTCAGAGCGACCGACTTCGCCTTTTCGTCGACCATATAATCTCCGGCCACCTGAGCCTCGGCCTCATACATCTTGCCGCCCACAATCATGGCGCCCTGCTTCAGCCTGGGGATAATCCGGTCGATCTGATAATACTTTTCGGTCGACTCTTCTGCCGGCCCGGAGATGATGAGCGGCGTTCTGGCCTCATCGATCAGGATCGAATCGACCTCATCCACGATGCTGAAGTGCAGGTCACGCTGCACGAACTCCGCGGCAGAAAACTTCATGTTATCGCGCAGGTAATCAAAGCCGTATTCGTTGTTGGTTCCGTAGGTCACATCGGCGCCATAGGACAGTTTTCTGGTCGCATCGTCCATATCGTGCTGGATCAGACCGACAGAGAGACCGAGGAACCGGTAGATCCCGCCCATCCACTGGCTGTCTCGCTTGGCCAGGTAGTCGTTGACCGTGACGACATGAACGCCCTTGCCCTCCAGCGCGTTCAGGTAGACCGGAAGCGTCGCCACCAGGGTTTTGCCTTCGCCGGTCGCCATTTCAGCGATCTTACCCTCGTGCAGGACAATGCCGCCAAGCATCTGAACGTCGAAGTGGCGCATGCCAAGCACGCGACGTCCCGCTTCCCGCACGACTGCGAACGCCTCGACAATGAGCTCGTCCACGGTGGCCCCGCGCGCAATTCGCTCCCTGAACTCGGTTGTCTTGCCGCGGAGGTCGTCATCGGAAAGCGCCTTCACCTTTGGCTCCAGCTCACTGATCGCTGTCACCATCGGCTTGATTCGCTTGAGTTCCCGCTCGTTTTTGGTTCCAACAACCCTGGACACCAATTTCATGAACATCTTTACATCCTCTCCTCTTGAATGATCGGAATTTCAAGCGGATACTACCATAGAAGCCGCGGAGCCTTCAATCCGAAAGCAGCGCCCGACGGTTCAGGGTGGGATTGCTTCAGTTACTGTACTCCCCCGCAACGACGCAGGCGGGAGACTGTTCAACCAATGATCCCGGCTAGAAGACCTTCACATCAGCAATAAAAAACCCCTAGAGGACGGCTGCCTCCAGGGGGGCTTGCCCACAATCTGCAATCACACGATCCGAGTACTAGTCGCCCGATTCACCGTTCCCAAGAAATTTTACCGTTTCCGGGTCGATGACATACTTGGTCGGATCAACAGGCACATCGTTCACCTGAATCTCATAATGAAGGTGAGGCCCGGTCGCGCGACCCGTTGCCCCCACCAGGCCGATCACGTCCCCTCTTCTGACCCGCTGGCCTTGAGTGACCTTTTGCTGCTGCAGGTGGGCGTAGAAGGTCGAAATCTTGTTGCCGTGGTTTACTGAGATCGCGTTGCCGAATGCACCGAGCGGACCCGTATACGTGACAATCCCGTCGGCCGGCGCGATAATCGGTGTTCCAGCGCTGTTTGAGATATCGACCCCCTCATGCATCTGCCGTTGTCCGGTAAATGGGGAGCGCCGATGTCCGAACCCGGCCGTCATCCATCCTTTGACCGGCCAGATCGTCGGGGTAGAGGCCAGGAGGCTGCGCTTTGCCTCGAGCGCCCCCAAAAGTCCCTGAAAGCTTTTGTTGCGGTCGTTCATCTCACGGCTCAAACGATCTAACTCGCTGCCCAGGTTGTCAACGCTGATCTTTGTTGAAGACCCGGTGGGAGAGGTCTGATGGGCGAGAGCCGCCACCATCAGGGCGCGCGAACTCAAGGTGTCCGCCCCGCCTACGCCGACCAATGGACTCTCCGTACCCTGCGCCTCCAGACCGGCCGCTGTCCGCAAGCGAACGTCAAACTCCCGGAGTCGGCCCATTTGATTCTCGAGCCGTTCAAACTTTTGCAGGAGGTTGGCCTGCTCGCTCGATATCGTTCGAAGCTGACGAAGCTCCAGCATGTGGCCCGTGTGGCTGACCGTCTGATAGACAAGAAACAGAAAGGCAACAAAGATCAGGCCTGCACTGACGGCAAGCGTACTCAGGAGGGGCTTAGCGATGTGAAACCTTCGAATCCGAGAACCGGCATCCGGAAGGACAAGGATGGTGTAAAACTTCTTCGCCATCGCGCCGAATCCTTTCCAGTGTTGTGTGTATCACGAACTACGAACAACCGATAAACGAGGAGGGACAGGCGAGTCTTTATATCAGGAACCG
>JAHFDH010000005.1:31210-32753 GCA_023249055.1 Candidatus Methylomirabilota bacterium | reverse complement strand
TAACGTCTTGTGGGCCTCGGTCCTGAGCCGGCGGCGGGAGATCGGCATATTGCGGTCGGTCGGCACGACGAGGGCGCAATTGGTGCAGATCGTCCTGGGGGAAGCGGGTCTCCTTGGTCTGTTGGCCGAGATCCTTGGCCTGCTGGCCGGCATCGCGCTGTCGTTCATCCTGATTCATGTCATCAACAAACAGTCGTTCGGTTGGACTATCCAGTTTCAGTTCTCGTGGTGGATCATCATCAAGTCATCGATCATCGCGCTCGGCGCAGCCTTGCTCGCCGGCTATCTGCCCGCAAGACAAGCCGCCCGCCTGAATATCGCCGAGGCGGTGGCGTATGAGGGGTAAGAGGCGGGGTAAGGTGTAAGAGGTCAAGAGTAAGGAGGTTCATGACAACAGGGCCAAGCCGGCAGTTGCTAATCGGAATTATGACGTTCTCCTGCCTCTACATAGGGAGTGGCGCGCTCGCTCAGCAACCCTTCCGGCAAGCACTTCCCGGCTATCGATTCGCCTTTCCGCGTGACCACGCCTCGCATCCCGACTTCAAGACCGAGTGGTGGTACTATTCGGGCCATCTGCAGACCAAGGACGGGCAGCGGTTCGGCTACCAACTGACCTTCTTCCGGGTCGGTGTTGATCCTTCATTGCGGGGCGATAGCCGGTCTCGGTGGGCAGTTCGGGACCTGCATCTGGCTCACTTTGCCATATCCGACCTCACACACCGCCGCTTCCAATACTGGGAGCGCCGCAGCCGCGGCGCCCTGGACTCGGCCGGCGCCTCGACCAAAGGGCTCAAGGTCTGGAACGGTTCGTGGGAGGCCGGTGGAGATGGAACGGTCCAGCATGTGACCGCTCATGTTGAAGGGTATGCGATCGACCTCACCATGACTCAGACAAAACCGCCCGCTATCCACGGCACTGATGGCGTGAGTCAAAAAGCGACAGGTCTGGGCCGCGCCTCCCACTACTACTCGCTCACCAGGATGACCACCGACGGTACCTTGACCTTCGCCGGGAAGCGGCAGACGGTGACCGGCTCCACCTGGATGGATCACGAGTTCGGGAGCAACCAGCTGACGGAATCGCAGGTAGGCTGGGACTGGTTCGCGATCCAGCTTGGGGATGGCGCCGAGCTGATGCTCTACCAACTCCGGCTGACGGATGGGCAAGTCGATCCCCACTCCAGCGGCAGCCTGATCTATCCGGATGGACGAGTCGAGCATCTCCCCATGAACGCCTTTATACTGACGCCGCAGGAGGTATGGCAAAGCCCGAAAAGTGGGGGCCGGTACCCGATCCGGTGGCGGATCCAGGTTCCCAGTCGACGTCTCGACCTATCGGTGTGGGCCGCCTTCTCCAACCAGGAGCTGGATACCCGCGGCAGCACTCTGGTCACCTACTGGGAGGGAGCCGTTACGGTTTCCGGGATGGCCGGTGACCGACCGATCACCGGCGCGGGCTACCTCGAAATGACCGGCTACGCTGCGCCCTTTCGCCAGCCGCTTTAGGACGCCTGTCAACGAAACATTCTTCCTGCACTGATAA
>JAHFDH010000005.1:0-31110 GCA_023249055.1 Candidatus Methylomirabilota bacterium | reverse complement strand
GCGCTTGTGCTGATTTCGTTGTGGATGCCGGATCGAAAGTACACCATCAATAGCGCCATAGCCGCTACCGTTCTTATACTACTTGCCGGTTTTGTATCTCCGTTCAGATCCGCAGAAGCCGGCGCATCACCTTCTCTTCTGAACCGTGCGCTGGGTGTGGTGGTCATCTGGATGACGGCGATGCTCTGTCTGCAGCGCAAGCAGGTCGAGACAGCGCAAAAACACACACGCGAAGAGCTGGAAGTGCTGGTTCAGCAGCGTACGGCTGAGCTTTCACAATCCAATGAGCAGTTGCGACACGAGGTAACCCAGCGCAAACTGGCGCTCGCGGAGCTGGAACAGACCCGGCGACAACAACTGGAATTGCGAGATCAATTCCTGTCCCATGTCTCACATGAGCTGCGCTTACCCTTGACCGCCATCTATCAATTCGTCACGATCCTCCTGGATGAATTGGCCGGCGATCTCAGCGGTGAGCAGCGGGAGTATCTGGAGATCGTGCTGAGAAACGCCAACCAGCTTCGGGACATGATTGAGGATCTTCTGGAGACCACCCGAGTTCAAACCGGCAAGCTCTCGATCGAGGCACAGTCTACCTCTGTAGCCGAACTGGTCGGCGAAATCGTCAGCTCGCTCCGTACGCTTGCCGGGGCCAAGGGCGTCGCCCTCTCTGCCGACGTGTCCGCTCACCTCCCGCCCGCATACGCCGATCCGCAGCGTATCAGGCAAATTCTCCGAAATCTCGTCGAGAATGGGATCAAATTTACGCCCGATCATGGAACCATCACAATCCGGGCCGAACTGTCCGATGAAGAGCATCGCGCTATCCGTATCGCAGTGGCCGATACCGGATGTGGAATAAGCCCCGACGAATGCGAGAAGATTTTTGAGCGGCTATACCAGGGCACAAGCACCATAGAAGGCAGCCGAAAGGGTCTTGGACTTGGTCTGTCGATCTGCAGGGAATTGGTATCCCGTCACGGCGGGCGGATCTGGGTCGAAAGTCAACTCGGGCGCGGCAGCACCTTTTTCTTTACGCTGCCGATCTTCTCATCAGTAAATCAGCTTACGCCTCTCGCCGTTGCCGAACAACCGCAAGAAGGAGGAAGGGCATGACCGGAAAAAAAATTCTGGTTGTGGATGATGACGAAGACATGCGACGCGGGCTGGGCATACGATTAAAGGCCAGCGGCTACAACGTCGTCTTTGCCTACGACGCCATCTCTGCCACCGGCATGGCGCGAAAAGAGAAACCGGACCTGATCATCCTCGACATCGGCCTGCCTGGAGGCGACGGCTTCATCGTGATGGAGCGGTTGGTATCCATCAGTGAAACCTCTATCCCGGTGATTATTCTGACCGGCAGGGATCCATCAACAAACAGGAAACGAGCCATAGAGGCCGGCGCCAAGGCCTTCTTCCTCAAGCCCGCCGATAACGATCAACTGTTAGCCGCCGTCGGGAAGGCCCTGGGTGAATCCGAGCGGGCTGCACCGACAGCCGGTCCAGCCCGACAGTCTGCGGAGTACTGGGACCTGTCGCAGGACGATCAGTAGGATCTGTCCGTACGGCCGGTCCGGGACCAGACGCTCGCCAGCGCTGCGCCCGACAGGTTGTGCCAGATGCTGAAGAGGGCGCCGGGGAGCGCCGCGGCGGGCGAGAAGTATTTGACAGCCAAGGCGACAGCCAGCCCGGAATTCTGCATGCCAACCTCGATAGCAATCGTTCGGCAGATGGTAGAGTCGAAACCGAACGCTTTGGGTACCATGTACCCGCCGGCCAGCCCCAACAGATTGTGCAGGATCACGGCGATAACGACGGGCAGGACCAACGTTGACAGTTGCGACTGATTCAGCGCGACGATCACCCCAATGATGAGAATGATACCGACGATAGAAATGAGAGGGAACACCCGCTTGAGTCTCCCAAGCCGACTACCCCATTGTGTATTGACGAAAATACCGCACGCCACCGGGACAAGGATAATCTCGAGAATACTGAGCAACATATCGGCGGCAGGCACAGCAACCAACTGCCCGACGTACAGCCACGTGAGCAGTGGCGTCATCACCACGGCCAGCATCGTCGTCATGGAGGTCAGGGTGATGGAGAGTGCCACATCGCCCCTCGCCAGATAGGTAATGACATTGGACGCGGTCCCGCCCGGCGCTGCGCCCACCAGCACGACGCCTACCGCCAGAGGTAACGGCAGGGCGAGGAGTCGGGTCAACAGCCATCCGATCAGCGGCATCAGAAGAAACTGCAAGAACACGCCAAGCGCGATAATGACGGGCCGCTTCATGGTGGCCGTGAAATCGCTCGGCGTCAGCGTCACACCCATGCCAAACATGACGACCCCCAACAGCGGCACGATCGCCCACTTGAGCGGTATCAACGGCGCAGGATAGACGACAGCGACGGCCGAGATCAGCACCGCCCAGAGCGGAAAGAGTCCGGTCACACGATCCATGCTAATCAATATATTTATCCTGGGTCAGGAATCGACTGCTTCAGAACCCCAAGGCGGCAGAGGGCAAAATCGTATTTCACCGGATCCTCGGGATCGAAGGTGCGAAGGCGTCTCGTCACCTCTTCGGCCATTCGCCAGTTAGGCTGCTTGATCGTGGTCAAGCCGAGTTGCCTTGCGATCCGCGCCACATGCGTGTCGAGCGGTACGATCAGCTTGGCCGGCGAGACCTCTGTCCAGATGCCGAAATCGATGGCATCGGCGCGGCGCACCATCCAGCGCAAAAACAGGTTAAGACGCTTGCAGGCGCTCCCCTGGGCAGGCGAGGAAAAAAAGAAACGGACGCCGGCCTTGGCCGGGAGCAGACCCGAGGGGTAGAACGGCGAGACATCCAGCGACAGCATCCGCTCAACGAAGCTGGTCAGTGCCGGCTTGATGTCGTCGTGAGCGGGATCATATCCCTTGAGAAAGAAGGCCTGAAGCGATCCGGCTGTTTCAATCGCCTGGTTGAGCAGATGGCAGAGCAGTGCGAGATCGACACCAGAATTGAAGCGGTGGACAACGTGTCGAAATCGCGCCGGATCCCTGACAGGATCGAATCGTCGAATGAACCTGGCCGGGCTACCGCCCATGGCTTCCAGCGCGGCCCCGGCGCTGCGGTGGATCTGCTTGACGTTGCCATAGGCAAGAGAGGCAGTGACAAAAGCCGCAATCTCCTGGTCCTCTGAACGGCGATATCGGTGCGGAATGCTGAGAGCGCTGGTCGAGAGGTAGCCGGGACGGCTGTAACGGTCATATAGCTCTTCCAGGAGTTGCTTGAGCTGCGCGTGGGAGCGCACGGCCATGGCGGCGACTCACTCCTTGTCGTTCAGCCCCTTGGCCTGAAACCCGATAGCATACGGGCAATGGATCGGCGCCCGCTCGATGGTTCCGTTCATCTTTTGGTACCCGGCAATTCGGATGTTGTACCCATTGATGCTGCCCGATACACCGCCGCCCCGCACGTAGTTCCACCGCTGCTGCCGCGCCGAATCGTTAATGGCCACCACAATAGCGACGTGTCCATCCTTGAAGAAATCCCTATCAACCTTACTCAGCGTGGTCGTCGCCCGAAAGGCACCGTACATCGGGTGCGAGTGATAGTCGCCCACACACTCCCAGCGCGAGGTGGTCCTGACGGCCTCCTCGACCCGCTGGCTCCGCATCAGATCGACGTGCACCTCGCGGAACTTCCGATTCGCCGTCTGGTACGGAACCACGAAATCGATGAGGACACGGTCTTGTGTAGCCTGGCCGAGGAGCACGCCGAAGCACTCCTTCCGATAGACTTCGATCGTCGACACCAACAGTCCGACAAAGGCATTCTCGCTAAGATATAGATCCATCGCTATCCATCACCATCGATATAACTTAAAAAGGGCACGCTCAGCTTCACTATGACGGGGCAGTGTGATAATGAGGCGCCGCGACGGGTGCGAAGCGTATCGCTATCGGTTTCATTCCGGATGATCGTTCATGAAGATGCGTTCGCGTAGAGGAGGAACCGATTGAAACCCCTCGCCGGAGGAGATCGGTTTGCGTACGCCGGGGGCAATTTCATCAACCGGCAGACTCGCCAGATGCACTTTAACCATAACCCGCCTCACGGCGAGAGGCAAGCCTAAAAAAACGGCAGCCACGCTTGGTCGAGAAAGTGGGGCTTGGCAGAAGGTAACTTACTAATACTACTGGGGTTGTACAGCCAGACGCAGTATCGAAGGGGTGAACCAGCCAGCGCTTTCGCCCCATTTGGGCAGACACACAGGTCTGCCCCTACCATGCCCATGGGCGTGCTGCCCGGCGCATGGGGTATTGGTTAGGCATCGCGTTTCGCAAGTTCAGCCGGGTGAATGCTGAGGTATTCTCGGACTTCCAACTGCATTCGATCGATCTCGGCTAGAAACCCGGACACCGACGCGCGATAGTTTTCGGGGTTCCTTTCTACGTTGCGCAGATGCGCCACCTGATGCTGGAATTTGGCGATTCGATCCAGGGTGACGTTCAGTTCTTGATCGTTTGCAATCATGATCGTTCCCCTGCAATTTCCACAATGCCACGTTCAGCGCCATCGCGTTTGATTTGCCAATGCTGGATCGCGGCCTCTTCGCCACCGATCGCCGCCAATCGGCGAATCCAGAAGACACTGCACCCAAAGTGGTCCTGGGCCGTTCCGTGATAGAACAGGAACCGAGCTTCACCGACCAGCGACGTCATATCGAAATTATCATCCATGATCATGAAAATGTCCACATCGTTCGGTTCATGTTTTCCGGTGACGAATGAACCGAATATGACGAATCGGGCTAAGTGGCCGGTTTGTACCGCGATCTGGTAGATCCGTTCGAGGCGACCGGCGAGCAGTTTGCGGCGATGAGAGCCGGCTCCGAAACGTCTGATGGTTTCAGCGAGCGAAGCCGCGTGGACACCAGAAGGCAAGTCGCCAGTTGCGGTAAGGTCAGGAAGTGGCACGGATCACCCCGCTAACGGCAGAGGCTCGATTGAGGAACACTCTGGCTTCCCAGAACAGGACAGTCTTGCAGTATCCACCTGACAGCGCGTCACCCGCTAACAGGTAGCCATCGTTCTTGAGATTGTCCAGAAGTCGCCCTCACCCGTCCCGACGTAGGGGCAATCCCCCGTGGTTGCCCCGTAATGGGTTGGCGATCATTCGATTCTGGGCAGACACACAGATCTGCCCCTACCAAAGAAGGGGGCGATTATACAGAAAGCTTGCGGGTGCGCTGGCGGGTTCTTATAAATGTGACAATTCCGGGAACCAAAGAAAGCAGGATGACGACGGCGATGACCACGTGGATATATCGGTCAATATCCGGGATGGTCTTGCCGAGGAAGTAGCCGATCGAGGTCATGCTGACGACCCATCCGATCCCACCCATCACGTTGTAGAGGGCAAATCGACTGTACCGCATGTTGCCGACCCCCGCTACGACGGGCGCAAAGGTGCGGAGGATCGGCATGAACCGGGCGAGGACGATGGTGATGCCGCCATGGCGATCGTAGAATTCTTTGGTGCTGATGAGGTGTTTCTTATGAAAGAGGAATGAGTCTTCTCTGGAGAAGATCCTGGGGCCCGTTCTCGCGCCAAGGAAATAGCCGACGGCATCGCCCGCGATGGCGGCCAGGCTGACGAAGAGGAACAGGCTCCATAACTCCAGATGGCCGCTCACCGCGAATAGTCCCGCGGTGACCAGCAGGGAGTCGCCGGGCAGAAAGAAGCCGATCAGGAGGCCGGTCTCCGCAAAGACGATGGCGATAAGCGCCATGAGGCCGCCGACGCGGACCAGGCCCTCTACATCATAGATGGTGTGGAACAGACTCCAGAGCGATTCCATTTTAACAGCAGCCCTCAGCTTTCAGCTTCTCAATCGGTAACGGCGCCTTCTGAGGCGGACGAGACTACGCGGGCGTACTTGGCCATGACGCCACTCTTATAGCGGGGGGCGGGCGCCTTCCAGGTCCGAAGTCGCCGCTTCAGCTCAGCGGCTGATACCTCTACGTCGAGGCCGCGCTTATTGATATCGAGAAGCACGGTGTCTCCCGTGCGCAGTGCGGCAATCGGTCCGCCCACCGCGGCTTCTGGAGCGATATGGCCGACCATCAGGCCATGCGTGGCGCCCGAGAAACGCCCATCCGTCATCAGCGCCACGGAGTCCAGGAGACCGGCGCCGGCAAGCGCGCCGGTCACGCCAAGCATCTCGCGCATCCCAGGCCCGCCCTTGGGCCCCTCATAGCGGATCACGACAACGTCGCCCGCCTTGATCTTCCCGGCCTTGACGGCGGTGAAGGCGTCCTCCTCTCGGTTAAAAACCCGCGCCGGGCCGCGATGGACCATCCGCTCGTGACCGGCAACCTTCGCCACACACCCGTCCGGCGCAAGATTACCCCTCAGGATGACCATCCCTCCGGTCGGTTTGATCGGCTGCTTAAGCGGCCAGATCACCACCTGTCCGGGGGTCTCGCGGGCAGCCCGCGCCTCCTCGCCGATCGTCTTACCGGTCACCGTCAGCTCATCGGGATGCAGGATACCGGCATCCAGCAGACGTTTGGCCACCACCGGCATACCGCCCGCCTGGTACATGTCGGGGGCGGTGAAGCGTCCCCACGGCTTCAGATCGGCCAGGAGCGGGGTCTTTCTGGAGATCCGATCGAAATCGTCCAGCGACAGCTTGACGCCGGCGGCCTTGGCGACAGCGATCAGGTGGAGCACGGCGTTGGTGGAGCCTCCAGTGGCCATGACCCCGGCGATGGCGTTGCGAAAGGCGTTGCGGGTGAGGATCTGTTTCGGCATGATGCCTTGCCGCAGCAGTTTCATCACGAGCTTCCCGCTTTCGAAGGCCACCTCTTCCTTCCGGGCATCGGTCGCCGGGACGCCGTTCCAGCCCATCGGCGAGATGCCGAGCATCTCGAAGGCGGTGGACATGGTGTTGGCGGTGAACTGGCCGCCGCAGGCGCCGGCGCCGGGGCAGGCGCAGTTCTCAATGGCGCGAAGCTCCTGGATCGGCATCTTGCCGCTATTAAAGGCGCCCACCGCCTCAAAGACATCCTGAATCGTCAGGTGACGGCCCTCGTACTCGCCGAACGCAGTGGAGCCGCTATAGAGCATGAGGCCCGGGATATTCAGACGGGTCAGCGCCATCACCGTGCCCGGGATCGTCTTGTCGCAACCGGAGATCGCAACCAGGGCGTCAAACAGGTGGCCTCTGGCGACCAGTTCGACCGAGTCGGCCACGACCTCCCGACTGACCAGAGAGGTCTTCATCCCTTCGGTGCCCATGGAGACCCCATCGGAGATCGCGATCGTGTTGTACTCGATCGGCGTCCCGCCGGCCGCCCGGATCCCCTTTTTGACCCGCTCGGCCAGCGCCCGATGATTGAAGTTGCAGGGCATGACCTCGATCCAGCAGTGGGCGACGCCGACGAGCGGTCGCGCAAGGTCTTCATCCGTGAACCCAATGGCCTTGAGCATCGCCCGTGACGGCGCGCGATCCGGCCCCTCCAACAGTGCACGGCTCTTATGCCTTGGATCGAACGTCATGACCTCCTCCTCATTATTGGCTGCGCCCTCTAACTGCACATTCATCCATGTCGAGTAAAAGAGACATAGCGTGGGAACGAGTTAGGGGCGGGTGATCCTCACCTGAATACCATGCCCCAGCAAGCGGGGCGGCGACGTACGGTTAGTTGAAAGCAAATAGAGCTTCCCCTCTTCAGTGACCACGCCGATATTGTGTGCTGAAACTGAGAACGGACGATTGGCCACCTGGGTCACGCCGGCCGAGAGCTCGACCGGATTGCCTCCAATCTGGTCGAGCGACACGCCCCATATCTTTTTATTGGCAGGATCATACCAGGCTAGCAGATCCTTCGTGGACGCGAGGTAGACCGACCCTTCATAAGCGCCAGCTCTGAGCCCCTCTAAGCCCTTCGCCGCGTACACCGCACGAACCAAGTCCGGGCTCAGCGGATCTCGCACGACCCAGAAAAGGTGCCGTTCGGTAATCTTCTGCGCGGTCACCTCGTACCCTTCCAGCGTGATCAGGTCTTCTGCTTTTTCTTCTCTTTCGGGTCGTTTCACGAGAGTGAAGTCAAACAGACTGAACCGCCGGACCCGCGACGCCGGATCGGACGCCAGTCTGATGATCGGAAAGATCAGTTCGGAAGGAACCTCCGCCATAGCCTTGAGTTCCGTTCCATCCAGACGCATGTGCGAGAAGGCCCGTTCCTGAGGAGTAACCTGGACACTAAAGACGACGGTATTCTCAAAGATCCCCATCTTCTGGTAGGCCAGCCCGGAGGTGCTCCCCGTGTTCGCGACGACCAACCGAAGCGGCCCGGTTGGGAGGTCATATCGTCGAAGCTCCTTGTTGAGCCCAAAGAACAGGGCGTCCTTACCGTCAACCTTGTACCGGATCACAGTGTCGATCGATCCGCTGACCGCGGAGATCTTCTGCTTGCCTCCGGTGAACAAATCCACCAGGACCAGGATCCGGTCGCCCTGGCTCTCAGAAAGATAGAGGAGGTGATCGTCGTCGAGGAACTTTGGTGAGAAGCTTCTCGCGGTCGGCAGTTCATCCGAGACGTTGCGCCTGACCCCTACGATGGTATTGTTTTCGTCCAGATCGGCGACGAACACCTGCTCGAGGCCGGTGGTGGTCCCGCCAGTCACGTAGGCCAGCCGCCGGCCACTGGATGCCATGGTGACCTCCGAGATTGCTCCGGACAGGCCCGGGACGCGGACGGCTCTACTGCCGTCCGTATTCTGAATCAGCACCGAGGTTGCCCCCTGGTCTTCCGAGACGATGTAGGCAACCTTCGGCAGGGTGGTCGCACAACTCGCACTGAAAATTGTCGCCGCCGTGAGTCCACACAGGGTATAGATCTTCCGTGCTCGCATAAGCAATCTCCCTCTCGCATCCGTGACAGAATCACTCACTGGATCGATCCACCTCTTCACCGTATCTTCAGGCTCCAGAGATCGAATTATAGGCGAGAATCGCCGTCGGCACAAGCGGGGGCGGGCTCGGTCGGTGACCGAACCAATTCTGCCAGCAGCGAATCGGCGGCCGTCTCCCCGCTGTGAACCACGTCGGGAATGCCAACGCCGCGGTAGGCGTTGCCGGCCAGCTTGAGGGTCGGCCACCGCCTGAGCCTCTCTTCAAGCGCCGTCAGCCAGGCCAGGTGACCGACCTGGTACTGGGGCATTACACGAGGGTGCCGGACCAAGTGGCTCCACAAAGGCGGCGCCTGAATCGCCAGCAGCTCCTCCAGATCACGGCGAACCGCGCCGAGCAGCCTTTCGTCATCCCATGTGAACGGCTCCGGTTGCAGCGCGCCGCCTGCGAAGGCGCGCAGCAGGACATGACCGGCCGGCGCCCGATAGGCGAACTTCACGCTGCTGAACGAGCAGGCGATGATGGTGCGCCCCTCGCAGGCCGGCACCACAAATCCAAACCCGTCAAGCGGATGACCGATCGCATCTCTACGATAGGCCAGATTGATCGTGACCGACGAGGCATAAGGAACGGCCTCTAGCTGATGAGCCAGGTCGCGATCCAGGTCGCGGGTGAGCCGCGCAACCTCAAAGGCGGGAATGGCGAGAATCAGGCCATCGGCTTGCAGGCTCGCTCCATCTCCAAGTCGAATAATCCAGTCTTTCTCTGCTTGCGCGATCCCGTCAACCGGCGCGCCGAGCTGTAGCGTTCCGGCATGCTGCCTGTGTACCAGCGCATCGACCAGGTCTTGCAGCCCGTGATCCAGCGTTACAAACAGGCCGTAGCGCGGGCCGCTGCTGGTGTGGCCTGCGCCGCGGCCGGCAGGGCGCGTCCGTCGCAGGCCGAGAATGACGCTGCGATGCGTCGCCTCCATCTTGAGAAACTGCGGGAAGGTGGCGCGCAGGCTCAACCGCTCCGGGTCGGCGCCGTAGATCCCCCCGATCATCGGCTGGGCCAGCCGGTCGAGGAATTCCTGTCCGAAACGACGCCGAACAAATGACGCCAGACTTTCGTCGTCCGCCGGCCGCCCACGGGGCAGCACCAGGTCGAGCGCCGCCCTCGCCTTGCCACCCCACGACAGCAGCCCCGACTGCGCAAACGGCCAGATCCTGGTCGGCCCGATCAGGGCGAACCCTTCCGGCAGCGGGTACAGCACGCCGCCGCGCGCGACAAAGGTCCGGCGGTGGGCTTCACTGGTCCCGATGATCTGCTCGCCCAGACCGAGGCGCCGGATCAGATCCAGTCCCCACGGCTTGTCGGTGAAGATGGTGTCGGGTCCCGACTCGAGGATGAAACCATCCCGGTGCGTCGTGCTGACGGCACCGCCCGGACGCGCAGCGGCATCCAACACACGTACCTGGTATGGCAGGCCTTCCCGCTCGCACCGCTCTTGCAGCCGATGGGCGGCGGCCAGACCCGCGATACCGCTCCCCACCACCACGATACGCTTGCTGCCGCTGTGCCGTGTCGTCGCCATCCACACTCGCCGAACGGACTCTAGCCCTGCACCGCGCGCCGGCGCACCAGATCGACCAGCGCACGAATGTAGAGGGGATGATCGTTCACCGTGCCGGCCCGTCTGAATTCGATTCCGAGCGCGTCCGCCAGCGTCTTGGCCTCGACATCCAGATCGTAGCGTACCTCGACATTGTCGCAGACAAAGCCGATCGGGGCGACTACCACAGATCGATGCCCCTCGGCATGGAGGGCGCGCAGGACGTCGCGTATATCGGGCTCAAGCCACGCCTCCCTGGGATTGCCGGTGCGGCTCTGATAGGCCAGCGACCAGCAGGGATGCCCCAAGGCCTCGGCCACGAGTCGACAGGATGTCTCGAGTTGCTGCACGTAGGGGGACGAGGCGGCGGTTGACGCCGGGATGCTGTGGGCCGTAAAGACCAGCGGCGTCCCGTGACGATGGGCATGGGGAATCGCCTGCAGTTGCGTGTGGATTCGATCGGCCATCGCCGCAATGAAGTCCGGGTGGTCGTAGCAGGGCTGGGCGAAGTCGACGTGGAGCGTCGCCGGACTGACGGTGGCCAGCGCAGTCGTCACTGCCCCTACCGATTTGTCCCAGCTTGCCGCCCCGGAATCGTGCGCCGCCATGATCAGACCGACCGCACGTCGAATCCCGTCCCGGACCATCTGCTCTACCGTCTCGGCGACGAAGGGATGCCAATAGCGCATCCCGACATAGACCGGCACCTTCGGTCCCTCACGCTCCAGCAGCGTGGCCAGGCTCTGCGCCTGCCGGAAGGTCAGTTCAATGATCGGCGACCGGCCACCAAGCGCGTCGTAGTGACGAGCCGCCTCCTCCACGCGCTCCGGTGGGACCGGCACACCCTGCAGCACATTGGCGAGAAACGGGCGAATCTCCTCCGGCTGTGTGGGGCCGCCAAAGGCGACCATCAGGACCGCATCGAACGGCAGGGCCACTCTTCACCTTGCCGTCGCTTCGTGAACATGGTCGATGAGCACGCGCAGGTGGTCTACGGGGGTTTGCGGGAGGATGCCATGACCGAGGTTGAAGATGTGGCCAGGCCGTTTCGCCGCCCGCTCAAGGATCCGGTCGGCCTGGCGGCGAATTTTATCAGGTTCGGCGAACAGCGCCACCGGATCCAGATTGCCTTGAACGCCAACCTCATACCCAAGGCCGGCCCAGGCCTCTCCAAGATCCACTCGCCAGTCCAGTCCGATCACATTCCCGCCGGCCTCCCGTATCAGCGGCAGGAGCGACGTCGTATCGGTCCCGAAGTGAATGACTGGCACACCGGGCCTGAGCTTTGCGATGGCGCGTTTGGTGTGGGGCAGGACGAACTCTCGATAGTCGTCGGGGCTGAGGCAGCCGACCCAGCTATCGAACAACTGGACCACCTGCACCCCCGCGGCGATCTGACCATTCAGGTAGTCGGATACGATATCCGACAGCCGTTCCATGAGGGCGTGCCACGCTGCCGGATCGCGGTACATGAGCGTCTTGATCTGCTGATACTGGCGCGATCCGCGGCCCTCGATCAGGTAGGAGGCCAGGGTAAACGGCGCCCCCGCGAACCCGATGAGGGGGATGTTCGGCGGCAGCGCTGCGCGCGCCAGGCGCACTGCCTCGAAGAGGAACGAGAGCGATTCCTGCATGTCGACCGGTCGCAGCCGTTTCAGGTCGGCCCCGCACCGGACCGGATGATGGATGACCGGACCGTCCCCCTTGGTGAACTCCAATCCGACCCCCATCGGTTCCACCACCAGGAGGATGTCGCCGAAGATGATGGCGGCATCCACGCCGAGTCGTTCGGCGGCCGTCACCGTCACCTCCGCCGCCAGGTCTGGCCGATGGCACAGCTCCAGAAACGACAGCTTACCTCGAATTTCCCGGTACTCCTGCAAGTACCGCCCGGCCTGCCGCATGATCCAGATCGGCGTATAAGGGGTCGGCTCCAGGCGGCAAGCCTTCAGAAATGCACTCTCCCGCAACAGATCCGGACTCCCTGCCTCCTGCCTCCTGCCTCCTGCCTCCGCTGGCCCGCCTCCCACCGCCTGCACCGTCCTCGCCCGCTTGATCCGTCGCAGCGCGTTGGCGTGCCGCGCTGCTATCTGAACCAGGTGGCCCATTTTGGGATGCTCCGGCTCCAGGTCAACAATCAGGCCATGCTCGCGCAGTGCTTTACTGCACGTGGGACCAATCGACACCACGACCGTCTCGCTCAATCCTGCTCGCAGCGGCTCATCCAGACCATCCGCTGCCGCGACCTGCAGCAGGTGATCGGCCTGTACGGCCGTGGTAAAGACAACCACATCGACCTGCCGACCGGCGATGGCCTTGATCGCTTGCCGCAAGGGGCCGCAATCCTCCGGTAATGCCCACTGATAGACGGGGACCCGCACGACACCGGCGCCGCGCGCTTCCAGCCCCGCAACGAGCTCCGGGTTGCTGCGCCCATATTCCTGCACCGCTACTCGCCGACCGAGCAGCGGGATGGCCGCGCTGTCGATGGCCGTCAGAATCTCGCGCCAGGTGTTGGGTTCAGGAACGGCCAGCGTAATCGGGATACCCAGCTCCCGCAGGACCGCCTGGGGCTTCGGACCGAGGACAATCGATGGGATGCGGCTCAGGGCCGCCAGAAACTCTGCGCGCGATACGGTGCCCTCCACAGCAGCGAGTAAGGCGCGGGCGCCGACGCCGCTCAGCCATACGACCATATCGATCCGGCCGTCCAGTAATACCTTCGCGAACCCGATGGCTTCCGCGTGTCCCGTGCATGGGATCTCACGGAGCGCGGGCGCCGAGACAGGCGCGCCCCCCTGGCGGCTGATCAGGTCGGCCATCGGGACAGCCAGGCGACTCTCAAAGGAGACCACGGTGAGACCGGTCAAGCCGGCAAGCGATGGAGCGGCAATCTGATTCATAGCTCAAAGCCTCTTTGGGGACGACGAGACGAGGGAGTTTCGCATGGGTGCTTCATAACCATCGAATTACGCCCTAGTATACGGTCTGCCGGCAAAAAGCGCCACCACTAAAATCCGGGGACATAATACTGATTTCTTCTTGACGGGAAGGGTTGAACCCGAGTAGTGTCCGTGCATGGCGAGGATTCCTAGAGTTGTCGCCCCCGGGTATCCGCACCACGTCACCCAACGAGGTGTCCGTTCCCTACCAATCTTCAGTACCGATCAAGATCGCCGTGTATATCTTGACATGCTCGCCGAGCAACTGGATCGCTTCAGCGTTGAGGTTCTGGCGTGGTGTCTGATGACCAACCACATCCACCTGATTGTGGTGCCCGAAGACTCGGATGATCTCGCCAGAGCGATAGGCGAAGCCCACCGCCGGTATACGCGCAGGAAAAACCTTGCGGAGGACGTACATGGGTACCTGTTCCAAGGTCGGTTCAGCTCTTGTGTTCTGGATGAAAGTCATCTGCTGGCGGCAGCGCGCTATATTGAGCTCAATCCAGTACATGCAGGCATGGTTGCTAAAGCCGAAGAATATTCGTGGTCCAGCGCACAGTTTCATCTTGGGCGACTAGCCGCCGATCCCTTGGTAAAGGACAGGAGTCTGTTGGGGCTAGTACGAGACTGGGCCGGATATCTTGAAGAAAGCGACGAGGCAACTCACAAGCAGCTTCTCAAGTCGATCCGGTCAGGTCGACCAGCAGGAAGCGACTGCTTTGTGAAGTTGATTGAAGATCTCACCGGGCGCGACTTGCGTTTGCGAACACCTGGCCGACCACGTAAGGTGGCGTCATAATAATGAGTATTATGTCCCCAGAATTTCGGCCGCTGATTGTGGTAAGATGGCTCGGCAACAACCGGGTTGGCCACAGGCGTTTAGCCTTACGTCATTGTCGCGGTCGCAGGAATCGGACTCATGGATCGTCTCATTCTTGAGAAACGTAATGCAATAACCCAGTTGGCGCGGCGATTCGGCTGGCGCCTGGTGGTCCTTTTCGGCTCAGCCGTCCAAGAGAGCGCCGGGCGGGATCTGGACCTGGCAGTGATGCCGGGGTCGGCGCCTGACCTGCTGGAAGAAGGGCGGTGGCTGGCGGCGCTGGAATCGTTGTTCGCACCGCGTCCCGTGGATCTGCTCATTCTGGCCGAACGTCTCTCCCCTCTGGCCCGCTTCGAGGTATTTCGCGCCGGCGTCTGCCTCTTCGAGGCGCGGGACGGGTTGTTCAGTCGGGAACAGGACCGAGCCTTTTTCCTGTACGCAGACAGTGGCGGATTCCGCCGCGCCAGCCTGGAGGTGTTGCGTGATTGAGTTGAGGCGCGAGGTCATGGAGCGCAAGCTTGCATTCCTTCGGCAGTTCCTGACCGATCTCGAACCTTACGCCCGCCTCGATGCCAAGGGACGTGGGCGCGAGCATTATGCCATCGAGCGGCTCCTGCAACTGTTGTGTGAATCAGCGGCGGACATTGGTCTGCAGTTCCTCAAAGCGCGGGGGTATGGTTTAGCCTCCAGTTATCGGGAGGTGTTCGAGGCTCTTGCCCAACTGGGGGTGTTGCCACGCGACTTGGCCCAAGAGCTAACCGATGCGTGCGCCATGCGCAACCTGCTCACCCATCTGTACGATACCATCGATCCGACCCGTGTGGCTGGCGCCATCGAGCCGGCCCTTGACCTGTACCGGCGGTATTTCCGCTGGGCCTTGGCAGAGATCGATAAACTGGGCTGAAGGTGAAGGGGGAAACGCTGGCGACGGATGGTGATACAGGCAGCAATAAAGACCGGCGCCGGCGCTTTCGATCAGCTCGATCCGCCTGATCCAGAACTCTTTCTCGACTGCATCCACTGCGGATTCTGCCTGCCGACCTGCCCCACCTACCTCCTCCTGGGCAACGAGATGGACAGCCCGCGCGGGCGGCTCTCCCTCATCCGGACCGCATCAGAAGGCAAGATCGGCGTCTCCGACAGCTTCGTCAGGCACATGGATCTATGCCTGCTCTGCCGGGCCTGCGAGACGGCCTGCCCCTCTGGCGTGAAGTTTGGCTTTCTGATGGAGGCCGCTAGGGGCCAGGTTGAGCGGCAGCACCGTTATCCCGCCGCCGAAGGGCGTTTTCGTCAACTCCTTCTGAATACATTCACCGATATCGGTCGCCTGCGGACGCTCACCAGCCTCCTTCGATGGTATCAGCGATCCGGCCTGCAACGCCTCATCCGGGGATCAGCGATATTGAAGCGCTTCGGTCGCTTGGGTAAGATGGAAGCCCTGCTCCCGGAGATCGCAGACCCTCGCCTGTACGCCCTCCCCGAGGTCACACCGGCCAAAGGTCAGAGGCGGGGGCGGGTGGGGCTCCTGTTAGGCTGCGTACAGCGTTTCTTCTTTCCACAGCTTAATGCTGCGACGGCACGGGTCTTGAGCGAAAACGGCTATGAGGTCGTAGCACCGAAGGATCAGGGGTGCTGCGGCTCGCTGCTGATTCACGAAGGCGATCGGGCGCGGGGGAAGGAGCTGGCTAGGCAGACCATCGACTGCTTCGAGCGGGCTGGAGTCGATGCTATCGCAGTCAATGCGGCTGGATGTGGCTCGGCGATGAAGGAGTACTGGGATCTGTTCCAAACGGACTCAGCCTATACCAAAAAGGCAAGCGCCTTCAGCACAAAGGTACGCGATGTCTCAGAGCTTTTGGCCGAGGAGCCGCTGCGCGGCGCGCTCCAGCCGCTGAACCTGACCGTCACCTATCACGATGCCTGTCACCTGGCGCACGGCCAGAAGATTCGGCAGCAGCCGAGGACGATTCTAAAGACGATCCCTGGCCTCCGGTTTGTTGAGCTGAGAGAATCTGACTTCTGCTGCGGCAGCGCCGGGGTTTACAATCTCTTGCATCCCGAATTGGCTCAGCAGTTACTCGATCGGAAGATCGAGCGGATCATGGAGACAGGGGCTGAGGTGGTGGTCAGCGGCAACCCCGGCTGCTCACTCCAGATCGAAAAGGGCCTGAGAGAGCGTAGACTCCAAATCCGGGTGATGCATCCTGTCGAGCTTTTGGACTGGTCTTACCGGGGCGTGGAACGGTAGGTACCGAACTGGATAACCAAGCCCCCAACGATGATCAACATCAAGCCAAACCACGTAGACACGGGCACACTCTCCTTAAGGAGAAAACGCCCATACAGGACGCTGAACAGCGCGAAGACAGCGACATAGACCCCCAACAGTTTCGAGAAGTCCCACGTCACGATGTTGACGACCAGACCGTAGAGAGCGACCGTTACAAGCCCCACGGCAACGACAGCAAGGCTACTGCCTCGCAACCCCTTGCGGATGAGCGCATCCCCACCGACTTCCAGTGTCGCTGCTACGCAGAAAACCAACCAAGCAAAAAGTGGCATCGGAAACGCCCTTTCTTCAGACCGCACCATCGAGGATGAATCCCCCGCCAAGCCACAGCGTTCGGCGTCTCTTCCCGTGTGGTCACTTGTAGGTGAGCGCGAAGACGGTGTCGGTTAGCCAACGCCGGAACGAGTCGTTGTCGCTGAACTGCTTGAAGAGTTCTGTGTCGTCCTTCAGCACGGCGGTCATCACGCGCGCCAGCGCCTTGTCGTGCTCTATGCGCGCGTTCTGGCGGTCGGAGTTCCGCTTCGCGTTCTGGTAGGCCGTATCGGCCGCGACGCGGGTCGGAATCTTCTCGGTGATGAGGTGATGCACGTGGTCGGCGTCGGTCCAGGGAATGTTGCCGAACTGGTCGTTGAAGGTCTTGAGGATGTTGGAGAGGCGGTCGAGCTCCGGCTCGGGCTTATGCCCGCCCTCGCTCGTCGGCACCGGCTCGATCTCGGCGTCCGCATCCGGGAGCTGGATCTTCACCGCGGCCTGTTTCTCGACCCGGTAGCTGTCCATGTCGATCGCTTCGAGGATGCCCTTCGAGAGGTCATCCTCCTTCGGCGCCGGCAGCTTCGGCACGAGGAAGTTGAGGAAGATCGAGAGTTTCTCCCACTCTGCGTTCGTGTAGGGCAGGATCGAGGCCAGGAAGCCATAGGTGCGCGTGAACGCCTTGACCTTGCCCTTGAAGTCCACCTGCCCATCCTCGTCGAGTTGCGCCTTGTACGTCGCCACACAGGCGTCGAGGATCGGGTCCAACTGGTCGCGGTCGGCGCCCCCCAGGTACAGCTCCACCAACCGATCGACCTGCGACTGCGCGTAGACCTGATGCGCCTCCAACGCTGCCTTTAGGTCGTGCAGCTTGTTCGGGTCGGTCTCCTCGCTGAGGAGCGTCGTGCGGTAGTAGTCGGCGAACGCCTCCTGGATCGTTGCGGCGTCGTTCTGAAAGTCGAGTACGAACACGTCGTGTTTCTGCGGGTGCGCGCGGTTGAGCCGCGAGAGCGTCTGCACGGCCTTGACGCCGGACAGCGGCTTGTCCACGTACATCGTGTGCAGGAGCGGCTCGTCGTAGCCGGTCTGGAACTTATCGGCGCAGACGAGGAAGCGATACGGCTCCTCCTGGATCTTGTCGGCTATCTTGTTACTCGAGAACCCGTTCAGTGATGCCTCACTCACCTTCACCCCGCCGTACTCGTGCTCGCCAGAGAACGCCACGATCGCCCGGTACGGGCTTTTACGCTCGTTCAGGTAGTCGCGGATAGCGTGGAAGTACTGGTTGGCGCGCTCGATCCCGCTCGTCACCACCATCGCCCGCGCCTGCCCGCCGATCTTGTTGAGCCCGGCCACCTGTTCGTGGAAGTGGTCCACCATGATCTCGGCCTTCAGCCGGATGGCGTGGTCGTGGCTCTCGACGTAGCGGCGCAGCTTCTTCCGCGCCCGCTTGGTGTCGAACTCCGGATCGCCCTCGATCTTCTTGACCAGCTTGTAGTAGCTTTCGACCGGGGTGTAGCACTTGAGCACGTCCAGGATGAAGCCCTCCTGGATCGCCTGCTTCATGGTGTAGCTGTGGAAGGGGCGGTGCTTGACCTGCCCGCCCTCGCTGTACGGCTCACCGAAGATCTCGAGCGTTTTGTTCTTGGGGGTCGCGGTGAACGCGAAGTAGCTCGCGTTTGGCAGCATCTTCCGCGCCTCCATGATGCGGTTGATCGTGTCCTCTGTCGTCTCGTCGTCCTCCTCCGCGCCCGCCTCCGAGAGCGCCAGGCTGATGGCGGCTGAGGTGCGGCCGCCCTGGCTCGAGTGCGCCTCGTCGATGATGATCGCGAACCTTCGCCCGCGGTGCTCGGCCCCGATCTCGTCGAGGATGAAGGGGAACTTCTGCACCGTGGAAATGATGATCTTCTTGCCGCTCTCGATGAACGTGCGCAGGTCGCCCGAGCGCTCGGCGTGCCCCACGGTGGCACTCACCTGCGCGAACTGCTTAATCGTGTCACGAATCTGCTGGTCCAGGATGCGCCGGTCGGTAACGACGATGATGGAATCAAATATCGTAGGGGCAGACCCATGTGTCTGCCCTTCCCCCGTCAGGCCGATCAACTGGTGCGCGAGCCAGGCGATGGAGTTTGACTTGCCGCTGCCCGCCGAGTGCTGGATTAGGTAGCGCGTGCCCACACCGTGCTGCTCGGCGTGGGCCAGGAGCTTCCGCACGACGTCGAGTTGGTGGTAGCGCGGAAAGATCTGCTCCCGTTTCTTCTTGCCCGTCTTCTCGTCCTTTGTCTCGACAATCTGGGCGTAGTTCTCGAGGATGTCGGTCAGGCCCTGTGGGGTGAGGATGCGCTTCCAGAGGTAGTCGGTCTTGATGCCGTCGGGGTTGGGCGGGTTGCCCGCGCCGTCGTTCCAGCCCTGATTCAACGGCAGGAACCACGAGGCCTTGCCCTTGAGGTGCGTGCACATGCGCACCTCGTGATCGTCCACTGCGAAGTGCACCACGCAGCGCCCGAACTCGAATAGCCGCTCACGCGGGTCGCGGTCGCGCTTGTACTGCTGCACCGCGTCCTCGACCGTCTGCTTGGTCAGGCTGTTCTTGAGCTCGAAGGTGGCGACGGGGAGGCCGTTGATGAACAGGCACAGGTCAAGGGCGAGCTGCGTCTCGTCTCGGCTATAGCGAAGCTGCCGAGTCACGCTGAAGCGGTTCTGCGCGAACCGCTCGGCGGCCTTGGGATTACCTGGCGAGGGCGTGCCGTAGAAGAGGTTGATGGAGACCGGGCCGTGCTTGACCCCGTGGCGCAGCACGTCGATCACGCCGCGCTTGCTGATCTCGCCCTGAAGGCGCGCCAGGAACTTTTGCCGCGTGGGGCCCGGGCGATCCAGGTCGAGCGCCTCGGCGGCGGCCTGCTGCGTCGCACGCAGGAAGGCCGTGAGCTGGACGAGATCCACCGCGTACTCGCGGTCGTAGTCCTCGGGCTCACCGGCGATCCATCCCGTGCTGCCGTAGGCCGGAGCCGGTTCGCGCACCTTACCCGTTGCGGGCGGGTCACATGGGTGGCCGGTCAGCGCCGTACAGATCAGGCGTTCGAGGCCGCGCTCAGAGGTATCGGTAGTCATCGGTTCATTCCCCGGATCGGCCGGCGTTCGGAGGGGGCCCCGTGCGACCTCCTCGTCAAGTACCCATCAAGTAGGGCCACGGGACCTAAGTGCCTGTAGAAGAAGGGGTTTGAGGTTCCGCCCCCGCCGCCGGCAGCCCGCCCGATCAAGTACCCATCAAGTACCTGGGTCATGTCCGCCCCTCCGGCGCTTCGGCGGCCCAGAAGGGCAAATACCGCATGAGCTTGGGAGCCGCGTCGGGATCGGCCGGGACGATGGCCCCGGCTTCGACTGCCTCCCGAATGAACCGGGAGACAGCAGCGCGGTTGTGCTCCTCCACTCCGAATCGTGCCCGCAGGGTGGTGTTCGTCATCTCCTTCCGGGTCACGTAGCAGAGGCAGGCGTGGAGGTAGCAGGCGCGCACCCGGTCCGCCTTGTCCATGGCGGCTAGCGGCTTGTGGGCGAACAGGACCGCCCGCGTGAACCCCTCCGGGTTCTCAAAAAGCGGCGCCGGAAGCTGGAACAATTCCACCTGAAAAACGACCTTGTCGATTCCGCTGCCACGTTCCTCACAGATCCGGAACCGGCGCATGAGCGAGACGAGCGCCTCGTTGCGCGACCTGGGCGGCGTATCCACGAAGCGCTGCGTGTCGACGAGCGGCTCGCCGGGGTTCGTGATCTCGATGCGGTCGTCGAAGATCTCCACCATCGGCCCTGTGCCGGTGACGAAGAAGTCCTGGTGGATGAGGGCGTTGGCCACCAGCTCGCGCACCGCCAACTCAGGAAACATCGGCACACTCTTGCGCAGGGCCTGCTCGATGACCTCGTTGGCGGGCAGCAGGCCGTTGATGTATCCGATCAGCCCCTCGAAGCCGCAGGCGTAGCCCTTGGCGCCCTCCTGTTCCTTGAGCGTCTCCGTTCGGCCGCTGCCGCGGTACTGGATGACCCGCACGGCCTTGCGGCGCAGCGCGTGAAAGGCGTCCAGGCGCTTGGCGAACAGGATCGCGCCGAGGTGGGTGATGTCCCAGCCGCCTGCGTCGCTGCGACGAATCAGCCGATCGTCCGCCAGCGCCGCGAGGATGCCGTCGCGGTTCGCCGGCAGCGGTCGTTCGAGCAGATCGAAGTAGGCCGGGTAGTCCAGCAGCCGCAACACATCGTCGGCACTCGCCCGCTCGGTGGCGATCCCGTCTTCGAACGGCATGCGATCGAAGATACGCCACAGGGCCCGCTCTTTCTCGGGGAAGTCCTTGAGCCTCTTCTTGTAGGTGCCGACTCGGATGAACTCCTGTCCGGAAAAACGCACCGGATGGCGCGCCGCGCGCGCGATCTCGAGCAGAACGACCGGACGCCCATCCAAGGCGACCGTGAAGAAGCGGAAGTCGATCTTGGGCTCCAAGAGCCGCAGCAGCCAGCTCTCGACCTCCTCGTTGCCCACCCGCGCCGCGTGCGGGTCGAAGGTGGTTCCCACCACGGCGTGGTCGTCGTCGCGCACGCCCCACACCAGATACGCGAAGGCCTTGCCCACCAAGGTCGCCGCGTTGGCCAGGGCCGAGATGTACTCGCCTATCGCCTGCGGCTCCGCGTCGTTCATCTTGAACTCGACCCATTCCGTCTCCCGCGGCAACGCGCACAGCTCGCGCACGAGGCTGGCGAGATAGTCGGCGGGCCGGTCGCTGCTCACGCCTCGGCCTCCTCGGGGACGGCCTCAATGTCCGCGTCCTCCGTCGCGTCGACGCCCTCGGCCAGTGCCTCGGCCTCCTCCGGCAGACGCGCCGCCGCCTCGCGCACGTCGAACTTGCCGGTGACCACATCGGCGATCAGGCGGGTGCGGTATTCGCGGAGAAGGGAGATCTCGCGGTGGGTGCGGTCAGCAGCGTTGGCGAGCACTGTCGTGCTTCGCCCAATATGATCAACGATGGCACCTTGTTCGTCGGTGGTCGGAATGGGAACTGGCCAACTCCCGATGATCTGCGTATTGAGGTTCGGTTGTGCTCCCAAGTCTACCCATGCCTTCAGGTGCACGGTCTGAGTGCTCAAATAGTGGAGCAAGAACTCCTTGCGAATCCGAGGCCTCAAATTAAGGAACGCCGCTACCCCGTCGTTGATGCAACCCTGAATCAGGGAGATCTTCGGAATCCCGAGGGTTGCTCCGCTGTTCGTCAGCAAGAGCGTCCCTGACTCGATCATTCGACTACGTTCGGCACCGGTTGGCGTCAGTCGCGTAGCTGTCGCAGTCAAGTACATTCCTGGAGCTTTCGTGACCTCGCCAACCGTGATCCAAGGCGCCCCTGTCCCGTGAAAGTACAGCGGGCTTCCGGCGGGTCGGGGTGAGCCACCGCGCACTACGTGGGCGACAGACCGAATCTGGCTCACCTCCCAATGCTCCGGCACATCCCCCAGCCACTCCACGCCGGAGGGCTTGAGGCGGACGTTGGGGTCGAGGCCGCGGGTCACGGCGCGGTGGATGATCGCCTGCTTCTGCTCCTCCAGCAGCTTGATCAGCTTCTGCTTGGCCCGGATGTAGCGCCGGATTCGCCGGTCCGCGTGGTCGAGGAAGCGGACGATGGCCGCTTGCTCGGGGAGGGGCGGGAGGCAGGAGTAGATCATCCTGAAGTGTTCAGGGCGCAGGCTCCACATGTCGGAAGTGATCCCGTAGGACCAACGCTCAGCCTCTTTCGCAAAGGCCGGAGTCCGCAACAAGTAGTGCAGATAGCATGGATTAGCACCTTCACTCGGACGCTGCACAACGTACGCGGGGCTCACGATCCCCTGATGCTCGGACACACCCACTGCGCCCTGCCAGGCGCGCATCTTGTTGTAGGCGATGTCACCGGGCCGAACGAGCTTGTAAGCAGACTTGTCCTGGTTGGAGCTGTCCTTCTTCGAGCTATCCGCCAACAGCGCCTGCTGGCGGATGACGCCCTTGGTAATCGTCACGGACAGCATTTGCTCATCCGGGTGGTCGCGTTCCTTGACTTCAACAAAGACTGCGCGGTTCGGCAGCACGTCCCAATGCTCCGGCACCTCCCCCAGCCACGGCACGCCGGAGTCTTTCATCGCGGGATAAGGCTTGAGGTCAGCGATCATGCTTGCCCTCCCCCCACGATCTCGCCCAGCAACCCCTCGGCATCCTTCTCCAGCGCGAGAATATCTGCGCGAATCTCCTCCAACGTGCGTAGCGGCTGCGGCTTGTAGAAGTAGCGCGTGAAGCTCACCTCGTAGCCGGTCTTGACGCTGTCCGGTACGTACCAGGCGTCGGCGGCGTGGGGCAGCACCTCGCGGCGTAGGAAGGCCTCGATGCTGCCCTCTTCCAGGAGCGGCACTTGCTCGGTGTCGCGCAGGTCCGGGTCGGGCTCGTACTCGACGACGGAACCGGAGGGGCAGACACGGGGGTCTGCCCCTACAGGGGCGGGGAATAGGCCACGTAGCGGATCGGCGGCCGTGCCCTTCTTGTGGATCTTCTTGATGACGGGCGGTCCGTCCTCTGCGCGCTCGGCACTGTCCTTGAGCGTCTTGATCTCCTTCGGGGTGTAGGCGCGATTCGGATCAACGCCCTTGAGCCGAAGGGGGCGCTCGACCGTCACCTTCCAGTAGCCGAAGGCGGCATTGGGGAAGATCTTCGACTGCTCGGTCTCCCTGAACGCGAGGAACGTGTCGCAGATGCGCTGGATGTCGTTGTCGGAGAGCTCGCAGTTCTTCTTGCCGAGATTCTTGCGCAGCGGCTTGAACCACTGCGTGGCATCGATGAGCTGCACACGGCCGGCGCGGTGCTCGGGTTTGCGGTTGGTGAGCACCCAGATGTAGGTCGCGATGCCGGTGTTGTAGAACATGTTCAGCGGCAGCGCGACGATGGCTTCGAGCCAGTCGTTCTCGATGATCCAGCGGCGGATGTTGCTCTCGCCCTGGCCGGCATCACCGGTGAACAGCGACGAGCCGTTGTGGACCTCGGCGATGCGGCTACCGAGCTTCGTCCCATGCTTCATCTTCGAGAGCATGTTGACCAGGAACAGCATCTGGCCATCGCTCGAACGGGTGACGAGCGAGTACTCAGGGTCACCGGCGTGCTCGATGATGAAGCGCGGGTCCTTGATCCGATCCTTGCCGCCCATGCGCTCGAGGTCGCTCTTCCAGCTTTTCCCGTAGGGCGGATTGCTGAGCATGAAGTCGAACTCACGCGACGGGAAGGCGTCATTCGAGAGTGTCGAGTGCTCCGGCCCACCAATGATGTTGTCCGCCGCGTCGCCCTCGCCCTTCAGCAACAGGTCGGCCTTGCAGATGGCGTAGGTCTCGGCGTTGATCTCCTGCCCATAGAGGTGAGTCGCAACCTGCTTGCCGCGCTCCGTGGCGAGCTGCTGCAGCGTCTCCTCGCCGACCGTGAGCATACCGCCTGTGCCGCCCGCCCCGTCGTAGAGCAGGTACGTACCGGATTCAATCCGATCTGCAATAGGCAGAAAAACCAGCAGCGCCATCAGTTTGACGGCGTCGCGCGGGGTCCAGTGCTCGCCCGCCTCCTCGTTGTTCTCCTCGTTGAAGCGACGGACCAACTCCTCGAAGATCGTCCCCATCGCGTGGTTATCGAGGCCGGGATGCTTCACGGAGCCGTCGGCGGTGAGGACGGGATTCGGGCTCAGGTTGATGGCGGTGTCGAGGAACTTCTCAATCAATGTGCCGAGCGCATCGGCCTTGCAGAGGCGCGGGATCTGGTTACGGAACTCGAAGCAGTCGAGGATCTCCTGAACGTTCGGCGAGAAGCCGTCGAGGTAGGCCTCGAAGTCGGACCTGAGCTGTTGCTGGCTCGCCCGCGCGCGCAGGTCGCGGAGGGTGAAGTTCGAGCTGTTGTAAAACGCTTGCCCGGCCGCCTGCCGCAGCGCCATGTCCTGGTGGACGATGCCTGTCTTGTCGAGTGAGGCCTTCATGTTGAGAACGGCCTGCTTTGTCGACTCCAGGACCGCGTCCAGGCGGCGCAGCACCATCATCGGGAGGATCACGTCGCGGTACTTGCCACGCACGTAGAGGTCGCGGAGCACGTCGTCCGCAATACCCCAGATGAAGTTGGCGATCCAGTTGAGTTGACCTTGTTCCATGGAACTGCCTACATTCACACCGCCCCGTCACGGTGCAGTTCGGCGATAGTGTCAGCGTCCAGGCCAAGGACCGTCCTGAGAATCGCGTCGGTGTGCTCCCCCAAGAGCGGGGGCGGCAGGCGCATCTGCGCCGGCGTTGCGGAGAGATTGAGCGGCGTACCGGCCAGCGATACGGTCCCCAACGTCGGGTGGGGCATCTGGACGAGCATGCCTCGCGCGCCAACCTGCGGGTCTGCAAAGACTTTGTCGAACGTGTTGACCGGTCCGGCAGGCACATCGGCCTTGGCGCACAGTTGCAGCCACTCGGCGACCGTCTTACCGCGGAGCAGATCCTGGAGCAATGGGATGAGCGTCTCTCGATTCGCGACACGTGCTGGATTGGTTGCGAAGCGCGGATCCTGCGCCCATGCGCCAACACCCGCGGCCACGCAGAACTGCCGCCACTGCTCATCATTGCCGACAGCCACGATCAGGTAATCATCGGCCGCCTGAAACGCTTCGTACGGAACAATGCTCTTGTGCGCGTTGCCCCAGCGCTCGGGTATCTCGCCTGAACAGAGGTAGTTACTCGCGACATTTGCCATGCAGGCGATCTGCGAATCGTAGAGCGCGATGTCAAGATGCTGCCCGGCGCCTGTTCGCTCGCGGGCCAACAGGGCAGCGAGGATGGCGTTGCTGGCGAACAGGCCGGCGGTCACGTCCGCAATGGCCACCCCGACCTTCATGGGCGGGCCGTCCCGCTCGCCGGTGATCGACATCAGGCCGCTGCGACCCTGGATCAGAAAGTCGTAGCTCCCTAAGGCGCGGTCGGGGCCGGTGCACCCAAAACCGCTGATGGAGCAGTACACAAGGCGAGGATTGACAGCCTGAAGATCGGTATAGCCGAGGCCTAACTTGTCCAGGACGCCGACGCGAAAGTTTTCAATCACGACATCGCTGCGTCGCGTAAGTTCACGGACGATGGCGACGCCGCGTTCATGCTTGAGGTTCAGCGTGAGGCTCTGCTTATTTCGGTTGCAGCACAGGTAATAGGCCGACTCCCCGTCAAAAAATGGCGGCCCCCAGTGGCGCGATTCATCGCCAACGCCTGGGCGTTCGATCTTGATAACCTCCGCGCCCAGATCGCCCAGCATCATCCCACAGTACGGCCCCGCCAAATGTCGCGACAGGTCTAGTACGCGAATGCCGTCCAAGGCGCCGGCCACTACGCGTCCTCCGCAAAGGGATGCGAGGGCAAGGGCTGTGAAAGCGGCTTGTCGGTTCGGTAGCCCAGCGCATACTCCGCCTGTATCAACTGGTGGATCTCCTCCGTTCCTTCGTAGATCACGGCCCCCCGGGCGTTGCGGAAGTAGCGTTCGACGGGAAACTCGTCGCTGTAGCCGTACGCCCCGTGGATCTGGACCGCATCGTCGGCAGCTTGGAAGGCGTTGTGGCAATTGATCCACTTGGCCAGACTGACCTCGCGGGTGCACCGCATCCCCCGATTCTTCAGCCAGCCGACCTGATAGTACAGCAGCCGTCCGATGTCGCGTCCGGCGACCATGCGGGCGATCTTTTGCTGGATCAGTTGGTGTTTGCCGATAGGCTGCCCGAAGCTCGACCGCTGCCCGGCATACGCGAGGCCGGCTTCCAGCGACGCCTCTATCAGGCCGACCGCCCCGGCTGCGACGGTGTAGCGGCCGTTGTCCAAGGCGCTGAGGGCGATCCTGAGGCCCTCGCCTTCGTCGCCGATGCGATTTTCAGCCGGTACACGCGCCTCTTGCAATGCGATGCTGCCGGTGTTGCCGATCCGCCCGCCCAATTTGTGGTGGATACTGGAGCTGCTGACCCCTTCAAAGCCGCGCTCGACAACGAACGCGGAGATGCCGCGCGCTCCGGCCGAACGGTCGGTGTAGGCGAAAACCAGGAAATGATCGGCAACATCGGCCAGGCTGATCCAGGTCTTTTCACCGTTCAGGATGTAGGACTGACCGTCACGCCGGGCGGTAGTACGGATGCCCGCCACATCGCTTCCGGCGTCCGGCTCGGTCAGGGCGAACGCCGCCAGCTTTTCGCCACGCGCCTGCGGGATGAGATAGCGCTGTTTTTGTCCCTCATCGCCCCACTGAAACAGCGCCAGCGAGTTGAGCGCCAGGTGTACTGCGATCAGAACACGAAACGCGGTATCGGCGCGTTCCAGCTCTTCACTGATAATCCCCAGACTCAGGTAATCCAGACCCAACCCGCCATAGCGACGGGGAATGCAGAGGCCCAGCAGGCCCTGTGCTGCCATCTTGGGGATGATGTCCGCCGGGATCCGCTCGGCCCGTTCCCAGTCGCGCAGGTGCGGGACGATCTCGCGGCGACAGAACTCGCGCGTCGCATCGCGAACTGCCTCCTGGTCTGGGGTCAGGCTGAAGTCCATAATCGGTCACCTCCGCTTCGGGGACGTTCTCTTCACGGGGCGCAGGTGCGAAATCCTGCAAACACGTCGCGCCGGTCCGGCAGAAAAAAGTTCCGAAAGGTGTTGCGCACCAGGCGGGACCGTGTAGCCCACGCCCCCCCTTTCAGGACGTTGCGATAGCCGAACCAGGGCGCTGAATATTCCCGATACGGGGAATCAACCGTGAATCCAGGGAAGGGATAAAAAGGGGATGCCGTCCACTCCCAGATATTGCCGATCATCTGGCGGCAACCAAAGGCGCTGTCGCCGGCGGCAAACGCGCCCACATCCACGCAGCCCAACATGCGTGAATCCAGGTTGGCGTGCTCAGGCGCTGGCGGCTCATCGCCCCAGGGGTAACGCCGCTTGCGGTCGGTGATATCTGTCCCGTCAGGCGTGGGCTCGGCGCCGGCCGCCATCTCCCACTCCGCCTCGGTGGGAAGCCGTCGGCCCGCCCACTGGCAGTAGGCCTCCGCCTCGTACCAGTTCACATGGATAACAGGGGCGTGCGCTTCGAGCGGAACAAGCCGGTCGAAATGCCTGCGCAGCCAGCCGCCCTGCCCCCGATACCAATAGAGCGGGTGCTGCGCCCCCGTCTTGGTGCGCCAGACCCACCCCTGAGGGCTCCACAGGTCGCGCCGAAGATAGCCTCGATCGGTTATAAACTCGGCGAATTCGCTGTTGGTGACCGGTGCCTTGGCGATCTTGAATCGCGCGATCTCTACGGGATGCGCCCATTTCTCGTTGTCGAATACGAAGGGTAGATCAGGCGTCGCGCCTAACTGAAACACCCCTCCAGGAACCTCGACGTCCCCAAGCAATGAACCGCCGCCGATCTTGCGCACACTCGACTCTTCCTTGGCAATACTCAGCTCCGGGACAGGGTATTCCAGGGTCTGCCGCATATAGGTGAAGGCTTCCCCGTGCATGTCTTCGTGCAGTACCGACAGCAGATACAGGTAGGTCTCTTCCATGTCGGGCTGATGCGACTGGAGACGGCTGAGCGTCGCGTCCAGTATCCGAGCTTTGTAGTGAACAGTCTCCTCTCGACCGGGCAGCGGCAGGCCCCAGCGATCACAGTGATCGACCTTGAACGAATCGTAGAGATGTTCCGCCCCATCCAGCAGAAACTTCGTGGAGCCGAGGATTCGCAGGAGAAAGACATCATAGAAGAAGGCAGCGTGTCCGAGTTCCCAGAGGAACGGATTGACGACATCTGTGTGCGGGACCGTCAGTTGCGTGTCCGCCAGATCGTGAACCAGCTCGATGGTCCGATCATGGGCGTCGGTCACTATCTGAGCAAGCTGAGAGGCAGCAATGGCGGTCGGCATCCGATCCTCCTTGTTCAGCACAGGCGTTGCGCCTCCCCACGCTGGGGGTCACGTTTGCCGCGAATTATAAGCCTACCTTCAGAAGCAGGCAAGGATTCATTCGTGACCAATAAACCTGGACATAGACGATGAGTGATGTATCTTTTGGGGTGAGGAGATTCACTGGGCGAAGACGGGGCGTGAGAAGGGAAGGCGAGAGCATGGTCTCCGGCGATCTGGAACAGTTCATTCGTGATCTTCCAAAAGCAGAGTTGCATGTGCACATCGAGGGGACATTGGAGCCTGAACTGCTGTGCGAGATTGCCGGGCGCAACCGAATTCCCCTTCGGTTCCGTACGGTAAAGGAGCTGCACAAAGCCTATCAATTCCACAACCTCCAGTCGTTCCTGGATATCTATTACGAAGGAACCCGCGCGCTGCTTTCCGAGCAAGATTTCTTTGATCTGACCTGGGCCTATCTTGAACGCGCCGCACAACAGAATGTTCGGCACGCGGAGATCTTCTTCGATCCCCAGGCCCACACTGATCGGGGCGTCCCATTTGACGCTGTGATCACAGGCATCCACCGGGCACTTGAAGACGTCCTCCCCGTATTTGGGCTCTCCTCGCGGCTGATCATGTGCTTTCTCCGCCACCTGAGCGCGGACGCGGCGATGCGGACCCTCGATGACTCGCTTCCCTTCAAGGACTGGATTGTGGCCGTTGGACTGGACTCGTCGGAGCTGGGTCATGCTCCGGAAAAGTTTGTTGAGGTGTTTGCTCGGGCCAAGGAAGAGGGGTATTTGACCGTTGCCCACGCGGGAGAAGAAGGTCCCCCGGACTACATCCGGCAGGCGCTCGACCTGCTCAATGTGTCGCGGATCGACCATGGCGTTCGGTGCCTTGACGATTCGACGCTGGTTCAACGACTGGCCAGGGAAAGGATCCCCCTCACCGTATGTCCCCTCTCAAACGTGAAGCTCTGTGTCTTCAAGTCGTTAGAGGATCATAATCTCAAGAAGCTGCTGGATCTGGGGCTGTGTGTCACCGTCAATTCCGACGATCCCGCCTACTTTGGCGGCTACATCACCGAGAATCTCCTGGCTTCGCAACAGGCGCTTGGGCTGACCAGGCATGATATCTACACGCTCGCAAGAAATGCGTTTGAAGCAAGCTTCTTGAGCGCCGGCGAGAAAGCGCGCTACATCGGCGAACTCGACCGCTTCATGCAAGCGCACCCCGGCTGAGTCGTCGTGTACGTTGACGACCTTCACGCAGAAAGTTATGATGCTGATCATTCAATCCAACGAAGGTGAATTGTCGCACATGGGAGGGCACCATGATTGTCACGGCCAACAGGGTACCGATTGCGAAGGGATACGAGCAGGAGTTTGAGAAGCGGTTCGAGCAGCGCCTTGGCGCGGTCGACCAGATGCCGGGATTTATCCGAAACGAGATCCTTCGGCCCATCCTGGGCGACCACTATATCGTCATCACCTATTGGGAGAGCGAGGCGGCGTTCAGAGCCTAGATGCAGAGCGAATCGTTTAAGCAGGCCCATGCCAACCCGGCGCCTAAGGGAATGTTTACCGGCCCCAGCGTCTTCGAGATGCACGAGGTCATCCTGGTATCCGAGAAGACGTCGTAGAGGACAGCATCCAGAGCCCGATGCCGCAACACGCTAAGCGAACGATTGTCGGGGTTATCCCGGCACGGCTTGACTCAACGAGGCTGCCCGGCAAGGTCCTCCGGCCGATCTGCGGTAGGCCGATGTTGCACCACGTCTTTGCGCGCGCGAGCCGATGTGGGTTGTTGGATGACCTGGTGGTGGCAACTGACTCGAAAGAGGTGTATGACTACTGCGCCCGGAGCGGGATCAAGGTCCTCATGACTTCAGCGGCGCACACCTCCGGAACCGATAGGATCTACGAGGTTATGCAGACGTTGCCGGCCGACATCTATGTCAATATCCAGGGCGATGAGCCGATGATCAGGCCGGCGCACCTTGAGGCCCTCTTGCAGCCGTTCCTGAAAGATGCTGCTGTCCAGGTCGGCACACTCAAAACTCCTATCACGGCGGACGAGGCACACAACCCCAACTGCGTCAAGGTTGTGACGGACATGGACGGTAGGGCGCTCTATTTCTCCCGCTATGCTATCCCCTATAACCGGGACCAGGCCGCAGGCGCCGCATACTTCAAGCATCTCGGCATCTATGCGTATACCCGATCGGCACTCGATCGCTTCCACCAACTTCCGCCCTCGCGGCTGGAACAGGCCGAGAAGCTCGAGCAGCTCCGATTCCTGGAGCATGGCATTCCGATCCACGTGGCCGAGACCCCGCACGACACCATCGGAGTGGACACCGAAGAAGATCTCGCTCGCGT